>DAOTYE010000058.1:0-45944 GCA_034434915.1 Dehalococcoidales bacterium | reverse complement strand
TTGAGCCGCTTCCTCAAGTTCCTTTAGCGTGTACTGTTTTCTGACTTTCCCCGTCTTTGAATCAATAATTGCCATAGCACACCTCCTGGTAAAAATCCTTTTGAGATGTCCGCCCGCATACCTGGGGGACCTCAGCACCTGCCGTGTTTTTGTCCGGCAGGTCTTTCACATGTCAATTGTTACTTGTAATCCTCAATTGTAATGACTATTATGGCTGAGGTCAAGCGCCACATGTCTTTAGCCGTGCATAAGAATTTTTAACAAAAGAGGAGAAAACTTATTATTTCCGAGCGAAAACAGGGTTGCAGAGGACAAAAGATTGAACTATAATGGTGAACGATTATTCATCTATTATTTCGGGAAAATTTCATTAAAATATAGATGCAATCAGGAGCATCTGAATAATGATTGCCTCAGGAGGCTAGCGATGGTCAGCAAGAATCCGCGCCCCACCGAATCAAAAGAGCCCGTTCAGCCACCCAAGATATTGACCAAACCCCTTCCCCAGATTCTTGACGAGATGGATGATAACATCCGGGCGGCGGCGGAGGCGGCGCGGAGGGCAGAAGAAGCCGCTAGAGTCGCCAGACAGGCGGCTGAATCTGCAACTAAAGCCTCAGAAAAGGCTGATAGCAGGGCAGAGGAAGCCCGCAAGGCGGCGGAAAAAGCAGCCGCTGAGGCAACAAAAGCAGCTACTGACGCGGCGACCAAGGCAGAAAAAGTGGCGCAGGCCGCCAGGGCGGCGGCAGAAGAAGCCGCGAGAAAAGCAGAAGAGGCAGATAAGGGAGCTAAGTCTGCCGCGTTAGCTTTCAAAAAGGCGGCTGATGAAGCGGCAAAGAGAGCCGAAGCGGCAAGCGCCGCGGCGCGTGAAGCGGCTGAGGCGGCTAAGGCGGCGGCAGAAGAAGCCGCGGAGAGAGCCAGAGAAGCCTCAGAAGCGGCGATTAAGGCGGCAGAAGAGGCAGCCGCACGCGCTGAAGAAGCGAGCGCCAGCGCCCAGGCAGCCGCAGACGCCGCGATGAAGGCGGCTAAAGCCGCCGCGGAAAAAGCTAAAGGAGCATCAGAAGCAGCTATCAAAGCGGCAGAAGAAGCCGCCCGCAAGGCGGAGGAGGCAAGTGCGGCGGCACGTGAGGCGGCTGAGTCCGCCACCCGTTCGGCAGAAGAGGCAGCCGCACGCGCTGAAGAAGCGGCGCTGAGAGCGGAAGAAACCGCACGCGATGCCAAGTATGCCGCAGAAGAAGCCACCAGACGAGCTGAGGAAGTTGAGCTGGCGGCAAGAGAAGCCGCAGAAGCCGCCCGCAGGGCGGCGGAAGAGGCAGCCGCACGCGCTGAAGAAGCGGCGCGGCTGGCAATTCAGGCAGTTGAGGAAGCCATTCAAACCGCCAATGCCGCCGGCAAGCAAGCTGATGAAAGTGCTAAGGGCGCCAGAGCCGCGCATGCTGAACTGGCAAAAAATATCACTGCAGAGACCGCTATTAGAGCAGAAGACGCCGGCAGAAAAGCGAAGCGCGCGGCGCTGGCAGCGTTTCAGGCGGCGGAGGACACACGCCTTAAAGCTCAGGCGGCAAGCATCGCCGGTGATGAAGCCATAGGAGCCGCGTCACGGGTCTCAGGAACCATTGCAGACAAAGTTGATGAGGCAGGCAGAGAAGCTAAAGAAATAGCGGCAACCGGTTTTGAAGTTGCTGACAAGATTCGTAAAAAGGCAGAGCAGGCTGACATTGCCGGTGATGAAGCCGTAGGAGCCGCATCAGAGGCACTCCATAAGCTGGTAAGCAGAGCAGAAGAACTCGCCAGAGCGGCAGAAGCCGCGGCAGAAGCCGCTACCAGGGCTTCCCAGATAGCCAAAGAGTCAGCCCAGAAAGCGGCAGAGGCGGCAGCGGCAGAGGCGGCAGCAAAAGCTGAAGAAGCGGCAGAAAGAGCCAGAAAAGCAGCGGAAGAAGCCATGAAGGCTGCCGGCACGGCGGCGGCAAAGCAGGCTGAAGAGGCAAAGAAAGCCGCTGAGGCAGCCGCGGCAAGGGCGGAAAAAGTAGCTCAGGCCGCCATGAAGGCGGCAGAGGAAGCTGGCAAGGCAGCCAAATCAGCCGCAGAAGCCGCTATGAAAGCGGCAGAGGAAGCGGCAAGGAAAGCGGAAGAAGCCGTTAAACAGGCAAAAGAGGCGGCTGAGGTCACCATGAAAGCTGCCGCGGCAGAGGCGGCAGCAAAAGCGGAAGAGGCCGTTAAACAGGCAAAAGAGGCGGCTGAGGTCGCCATGAAAGCAGCCGCGGCAGAAGCGGCAGCAAAAGCTGAAGAGGCAAAGAAAGCCGCTGAGGCAGCCGCGGCAAAAGCGGAAAAAATAGCCAAGGACGCCAGACTTGCCGCAGAGAGCGCCATGAGCGCCGCGGCTGAGGTAGCGAGAAAAGCTGAGGAATCCGCAAAACAGGCAATGGGAGGGGCGGAAGCCGCTATGAGAGCGGCTGAGACAGCCGGCAGACAGGCGGAGGAGGCAGCAAAGAAAGCCGGTGAGGCAATTCCGAAAGAACTGGTCAGGAAGGTGGTCTCTTCCTGGGAGTTCCTCATATTTTTGATTATTGTTCTGCTGTCATCAATCGGCGCCGCAGTGTTAATCAGTCTGGGCCTTGCGCTTATGGCTCCGTAAGAACAGACCCGCCCGTTGCGGAGACATGAGACGGCTTCAGAGACAGGGACTTTCCCATATTGAGTGCGTGCGGTCATGCACATTCAATCTTATAGCCAAATGAAGGAGTGAATGGAGATGGGAGATAGAGGAAAACAGAATGTCAACTCTGGCCAAGCGGAGGAAAAAATGGCAAGTGAGATAAAGACACAGAAAATCATGGTCAAACCTCTCCCGGCAATTCTTGACGAGATTGAGGAGAGCATAAACTCAGCAAACGACGCCGCAAAAGACGCCAGAAAGGCGGCAGAGGAAGCCAGACTCGCCGGCGAAAAGGCGGCAAACGAAGCGGCACGCGTTGCGGCTCAAGCCATTGCCCGCGTTGAGGCAGTCGCTAAACAGGCGCTGGAACTGGCTCAATTGCTCAACGCGACCTTGATGGAAGCCGCTACAGGCGTAGAGAAGAAACTTTCCGGCAAGAAATAGCTTTACAATCCGCCCAACTGAATATACGTCCTCATGGAGATTTGCCTCCAATAACCCTCAGGGAAATTTTGTCTTGCCCTGAAGCAGGGATGCGCTTTTTACTTCTCATACTGAGGTGTTCCCCTAACGTTCCTTTTACTCCTGCGTTAAGTAAACAGGGGGGCGTATGAGAAAACTGTTTATCATTATCTCAGGCCTCAGCCTCCTGAGCATAGTCATGGGGTGTGCCGCGTCATCACCTCCTCAACCATTAACATCGTTACCGGCAGGAAGCCAGATAACAGTCAAGCAATCCGGCGGCGCTGGCATGCTCATCGCGGAGTGTCAGGACAGAAACTACATTATAAAGACTGCTGATTACATCGTTGAAGGCACCGTGAAACGAGTGGAAAGCAGGTGGAATGAGGAGCAGACTTCCATTTTCACCTATACCTATCTCTCCATTGACAAGTATCTGAAAGGGATGCCTTTTGCGGAAAGCACGCTTCAGATTACCACGTCGGGAGGGACAGTGGGCACTATCAGTCAGTGGGTGGAAGACCAGCCCATTTTTCACGAGGGGAAGAGGGTCCGCATTTACTTTCAGAAAGTGAACGGGGAATTCTCCATCGTCTGCGCCCGCTTCGGCGTGGAGGAAATCACAGGCTCAGATGCGCCGTCTCTGCCGGAAAGCCTCATACATGACTAGCGCCGCGGCGACCCCGGCATTGAGCGAGGTTACTTTGCCGCCCATCGGAATTGAGGCAAGTATATCACACCGCTTCTTGACCAGGTCGGAGATTCCCCCACCTTCACTACCGATGACGATTGCAGTGGGCGGTCGGTAATCAATTTCAGTAAAGTCCATTTTACCTTCCCGGTCTATGCCGATTACCCAGACATTATGCTCTTTCAGGATGCTTACCGCCTGTGCGATGTTGGCGACCCTGGCGATTGGCACATGTTCCACCGCCCCCGCTGATGCTCTCTCCACGGCTGAGGTAAGCCCCACCGCCCGGCGCGAACGGATAATCACTCCATGGACTGCGCTCGCGTCAGCGGTGCGGATAATTGACCCTAAGTTCTGCGGGTCTTCAATGCCGTCAAGGATGACGTAAAAGGGCGGCTCGCCCCGCTCTTCTGATATGGAGAAAAGGTCAGTCAGGTCAAAGTATTCTTTGACTGCCGCAGACGCCATCACTCCCTGGTGGGCAGAGGTAAGGCTCCGGCGGTCAAGCACCTGCCGCGGCACATACTCTACCGGGATACCTTTAGTCCTAGCCAGATGCAGTATTTCCGCCACCGCGCCGTGCCGCTCAATAGTGTTTGAAAGCAGGATTTTAGTGAGTGGCCGTCCCGCTTTCAGAGCTTCCAGCACCGGGTTTCTGCCTTCAATATTGTCAGCCACCGGCGGTCCTCTCTTTCAGAGCGTTCTGCAGGTCCTGCCGACTGGTCATCGCTGAGACAGTGTCCAGGAACTCTTTGAGTGAAGCGCTCCTGTTTCTTAATTCTCTTAGTTCCGCGCCGATGGGGCTGATAGAGGTGGGGCGGTCAGCATACGTGCCGTGGAAGGCAAAGTACGCCTGGTTTAGCTTCCTGATATAGTAGCCTTTGCTGAGGAGGTAAAGCCGTTTCTCCTCCATGAACTTTTCTGCTTCCCGCACTTTTCCCTCCGCCAGCAAGGTGTCCACCACTCTCCGTATCTCCCTCATCTCCCTACTGAAACTGAAGCCGGTGGCGTCTTCTTTGTCCTCCTCTGCATCACCGCTGTGAAGAGGATAATAACGTGTGGTGAGAAGAGCACCAATCTCTTTGCTCACCATGCTGGCGACCGTCTCATTCATGGTGGCGATTTCATAGTTGCGGGCGATGCCGGTCAGGTCCAGCAGGTAGCGGAAGCCCAGCGGCTTGAAAGCGAGGTACTGGTGCAGCCACTCCTCCGCCACAGTGTCAACAGTGAAGCGCAGGCTGGCGTCATTGATGACAAAAGTGGGATACGTGCCGCTGAAACCGCCCAGATTGACGACGAGCGAGGAGACGTTTAATGCGTCAGCCTCAGCTTCAATGCGCTCCATTTGTTCGGTAGTCATGTCCTGTCTCAAGGTGACTTCCCTGATACTCTCAATACGGTCGCGCGGGGAAACGACAAGGACGTGTGGCGGTCTCCCCAGCTTAAAGTCCAGAGGTGGAAAAGTGACTTTCACCCTTACGTGGCGGTCAAACGGATGGAAAATGCCCTGCTCTTTAAATGTTTCCTCTATCTGCTCCTCCAGCGTCCGCTCAACCCGGTTCTCCAGCGCCGCCTTCTGTGCCTCAAGTCCGGCAAGCTCTTCTTCCAGAGAAGACGCATCTGACTGATTGTTCCTGGCTTTAGCGGTCTCAATCTGCGACTTCAGCTTTTTTATCCTATCGGTGAGGCTAAAATATTCGGTGACACAGCTGACATCAGGATTGGACTTATCCTTGCCGCTGAATGCGCCCCGGACCGCCTCACCCAGCACACCCAGTTCCCATCTCACCGTGCTGAAGGTGTAGGGCTTCACAATCTCCCTCAGACGGGCATTGAAATTCCGCCCGGAAGCACACCCCGTGCCGAGCATGCCGATAACCGCCAGAATGAACACGATAATTAAGCCTTTGCGCAACTCAAACTTGCCCTGACCTGCGCCACAATTATGGGCAGGACTTTGCCTATCTTTTCATTGATGACCATGTCAGCGTGGCGGTCGTGGGGAGTGGGTGTCAGGTTGATGATGATAACTCTTGCCCCGCTTTCTTTGGCAAGCAAAGGAAAACGCGCCGCCGGGTAAACGCTGAGCGATGACCCCGCCACCAGAAATACATCGCTTTGTGCTGATTTCATCTCCGCCTGCTGGACTTTCAGCTTCGGCACCGGCTGACCGAAAGATACTGTCAGCGATTTTAGCAGTCCGCCGCAGGGGCAGCGCGGCACCTTTTCGCCTGATTCCAATCGCAACTGAATCTCCTCGCGCGGATATCTCTTATCACAGCTCAGGCAGGAAACTATCCTGGCTGTGCCGTGTAGCTCAATGAGCTTTTCCTCAGGGATGCCAGACTTCTGGTGCAGTCCGTCCACGTTCTGAGTGATGAGGCAATCCAGTTTACCCAGGTGACTGAGTTCAGCGATGGCGTGATGACCGGCATTAGGCTGAGCCACGGCGATGGTACGCCAGATTTTTTTTGAGAACTCCCAGAACTTTTCCCGGCTGGATTCATCCGTGAGGAATTTGTGAAAAAGGAGGTCTGACTGATTGAAGGTGCCCCATAACCCACCCTCACCACGGAAGTCAGGGATACCTGACTCAGTGCTGATGCCGGCGCCGGTGAGGATGACCAGCCTCTGTGCTTGGGAAATAATGTCAGCGGCGGATGCAATGGCTTGTTCCGATGTTGCGCCGATAGACACAGCACGCTCAGCCACATGACTCCTCTGTCATCCGGGTGACCGCCCGGGCAAGCTCCCAGGAATACTCGTAGAGATGCATTCCTTTGCTCACGGCGATGATTTCGCCGTCCTCCACGCCGATTTCGCTTGCCATGTACTCTTTTAAGAGCTGGATAGCGGCTAGATTGGAGGGAAATCCCGCCCAGAGGTCCCAGGAACGGAAATAGACGATGAAGTTCAGCGTGTTCCTGAGTATGCGGGTATCAATGGCGCGCAGGCAGGGAGGGTCAGAGAGGAAAATAGACTGGCTATCACCCACCGCCATGAACGCCTGGTTGGTGTTATAGCCGTCTTCTTTATACATACGGATGACCTCTGCAATCTGCGTCTCAAGATACTGCCCATAGGTATATTGTTCTCCTTCTTTGCGGTGGGCGGTCATGAGGTACGGAAGATAGCTCTCCACATAATCCATGGTGCTGGGCGGCGGCACTCCCTGGGGCACATCAGGGATGAGGGGACGGGTGCCGGGATGTTTGACATGGACGGTGACAAATTCAAGCTCTTTCCGCTTCTGCCCAGCGTAGCTTCCACGCTCAATTTTGTAGGTGCGCCCTTCAGTGAGCACACTGCAAAGACAGCGGAACCAGGCTTCTGAGAGGTCTCTCGCTTCCACAAATGTTAACTTCATCCCGTCCGTCCCTTCTTACCTGAAATGCTAGCGCCGCCTTCTGAACAGTGATAAAAAGCGGTCTTCATATTCGCTGAAAAGGTCCCAGCGGTCAAGCTCAGCTTTCAGCTCATTTGGGTCTGCCTCACCACGGAACACCTGTGTGAACAGCTCCTCAATTCTGATTCTGGCATCAGCGGGCACACCCTTGGCATCCATTCTGAGCAGTCCGCGCGAGCCCATCTCAGAGATATTGTCAATCAGGGAGTTCCGCACCATTTCATAAATGAACTTCAAAAGAGAAACGTCCCACAGTGCGTCTTCTCCCTTGATGATGGAAGTCAATGGGTCATTTCCTTGGTCAATCTCAGCGTTCAGCTTGTCAACGACCTCCTGCCAGCGGTGAGAAACGATTGACAGTTCTTTAGGCTCATTGCGGTAGGAGTAAAAAAGCCCCGGTGCATTGCTACCGTGAGTCTTAGCGAGTGTCTCAAAATAGCGCCGTGCCTCCCAGCTAAAGCCTTCCAGACGGGAAAGATAATACGGCGTGACGATTCTCGGCCGCTCGGCGATGACTCTGCCCTTGCGGATGACCGTTTCGTTCGTCTCCTGAGTTATTTCAGCATAAGCAGGCTCAGTCAGGAGATAATAGCAGATATTGGTCGTGCCGAAGGTGGCGAGGCTCTGCCGCGGCAGCCTCAGAATGCGTGTGTTTCTGACGGCATAGGCAATTCTTTCCTCTTCAGTCTCCATCATACCACCCCCTGTTTACGGCAGTTCCGCCAGCTCTTTCTTGTATTCGTCAAGGAGCTTGATATACTGCAAATCAAGCTGAGCCTGAAGCCGGCGCCACTCCTCCTGAAACTGGGGCTGTCTTTCCACATCTATCTTCATCGCAGTATCAATGCCCAACTGCTGGCGCATCGCCTGCTGTATTTTGGCGGCGAAATCAATCTTGAGCGATTCATAAGCTTGTTTTCTCTGCTGTTCTCCCTGGGTCACGTAATGTTCAAAGACCCGCCGTATGCGGCTGAACAGGTTCTCCGCCGCCACTTTGTCCGTTTTCAGGGTTTTCAGCCCCTCCATCGCCTTTTTATTGGCTTTCTTGGCGGCGTCATTTCTGGGTAAATTGATATTGCGTATCAAGATGTCCTGCGCCCCGGCGATGACATACTTCCGGGCTTTCTCTTCAAACTTGCTGAGTTCAGTTGCCAGGTTGCTATCTTCTCTGAGATAGCGAGCGGCGATTTTCTCTCCTTCCGGGACGTATTTCCAGCGCAGTTTCTCGTCTTCAGAAGCCCCGCCCAGCTTCTCTATTTTCTCCAGTGCTATTTCGCGGGCACTTTTTATGATGTCACTCATCATACGCTCCGTTTATGTAAACTGTGCACCTGATAGACTCCCATAGTTATTATACTAAATAGCTCAGGAAGCTTAAAGAGAACTGAAACCTGGCTAGAGTCTGTCTTTTAAGCCTTTGCGGTAAAAGACATGTTTCCAGCTCCCGCCCTTCTTGCGCATCTCTCTGACACGGGGAACATACCTGACCGCCGGCAAAAGCAATATGGCGATGGAAAAAATGAGATAGTCCCAGCGATGGTAGATGAGCCAGGCAATAAAAGGAAAGCAGAGAAAAGCCAGGCTGTAGCTCAGAGTCGGATACCTCGTGATGGCAAGGCTGAGGAGAAACGCACCGAAGTATATGGGGATGCCCCACGGCATGATATAGATGAGAATGCCGATACAGGTCGCCCCTCCCCTACCACCCCTGAAATTAAGAAAAACGGGGAAATTATGACCCGCCACTGCGGCAAGCCCCGCCAGAAGCTGGACTAAAGCCGGCGTGCCCGTAGCCCGGGCGATGGCTACCGCCGCCACCCCCTTGCCGATATCCAGCGCCAGCACCAGGATGCCATAGGCGAAACCGACCGAATAGAACACGTTCATGGCGCCCATATTGCGACTGCCCACCTGCCGGATGTCAATCCCTTTCCTCAGGCGCGCCACCACATACGCCGATGGGAACGAGCCAATGAGGTAACCCAGCACAAGAGACAGCGCTATGAACACATATGGCATCTTTATCCTGCCCGCTTCTTTTTCTGAGAGAATAGACCATGCGCTACCATGATGTCAATACCAAATGTCAACACCATGCTCCCGGAAGGCTTTTTTTACTTTAATCATGGACATGCTAAAATGGTGGTAATGTCGGCTTCTCGGCTTCTTATTCTTTCACTGAGGAGGTATCATGACCACCACACGCAAAAACGGTGTGATAGTCCCCCAGCTTGCCTGGTGGGGTGATAAGAAAGTCAAGCTCACCTTCCCCTCTAGATGGGACGTGACCTATTGCCGGATGCAGGGGCATAATGCTCCGCCCCTCACCAGAGAAGGATTCCGTAAAGCCTTCGCCAACCCCATCGGCACGCCACCCATCCGCGAGCTGGCGCGGGGCAAGAAGAACGTGGTCATCCTCTTTGACGATATGAGCCGCCCTACCAAAATCGCCGAGATTGTGCCCTTCCTGCTGGAGGAACTGGCGGCTGGCGGCGTGGCTGACGAAAATATCCAGTTCATTTGCGCGCTGGGCACCCACGGCGCCATGACCGCCTATGAGTTCGCCAAAAAGCTGGGTGAGGACGTCATTGCCCGTTTCAATGTCTATAACCACAACCCTTATGAAAACTGCACCTATATTGGCAAGACCAGCCGCGGCACGCCGGTCTCAATAAACACAGAGTTCCTCAATGCCGACCTCAAAATCGGCATCGGGGCGCTGGTGCCGCACCAGAGCGCCGGTTTCGGCGGCGGCGGTAAGATTATCCTGCCGGGGGTGGCTGCCATGGAGACCATCGCCCACAACCACGAGCAGGTCAGGAAACAGGCGCGGGAGACCGGGAAGGACAGCAACACCGGCATGGGACACTATGAACACAACGCCCAGCTTCTGGATATTGAGGAAGCTTGTAAAATGTCCGGTCTCCAGGTGAAGATTGACGCCATCGTCAATATCTGGCGGGACACTACTGCCCTGTTTGTGGGCGACCCCATTGCACAGTATTATGAGGGACTGAAGACTGCCGTAAAGCATTACTATACTCATCTACCTGAATCACCGGACATCGTCATCGGCAATTGCAACGCCAAGCTCAACGAGACCAACATCGGCAAGCTGGTGGCAGAATCACTCGTCCCGCAGAGCGGCGGCACCGTGGTGATGATTACCAATAACCCCTGGGGTGAGGTCTGCCATTACTTCCGCAGGCGTTTCGGCAATCACATTGCCGGGCGCGGCTGGCGCACCGCCAAGCTCTCCGACAAAGTGAAAAAGTTCATCCTGCTTGCCCCCTATAAGAATAAGACCAGCGTTGATTGGATAGCACCTGAGGAAAGGGTCATCTGGGCGCGGACGTGGGCAGAGGTGCTCGCCCTGCTGGAGAAAGATTATCCCGGTGGTGCGCGTGTGGCAGTGGTGCCTGATGCCACCATCCAGTATTTTGATACCGTTGCCACCCTTGTGGTGTGAGAACTGGACTTCAATGGAAAAGGCTAAACTAATCCAGTTGCCGCCACCAGACATAGAAGGCGGCATGACCCTGACGGAAACGCTCGCCCGGAGGCAATCGGTGCGGGATTTCTCTCCTGAGCCGCTCACTTTGTCGCAGGTGTCCCAGGTGCTCTGGGCAGCGCAGGGCTTCACCGATAAAACTTACCAGCGGCGGACTATCCCCAGTGCCGGCGCCACCTATCCTCTTGAGGTCTTTCTGGTCTGCGGAGACAGTTGCGTGGAGAAACTGCCCGCCGGCATCTATTATTACGACCTGAAGCGCCACGCCCTTATGCTAACTCAAAGTGGAGAGGCAAGACGTGACCTCGCCCGGGCGGCTCTTGGGCAGGGTTTTATTTATGAAGCACCCGTGGACATTGTCATCTGCGCCATCTACGAGCGCACCTCTGGCACCTATGGCACCAGAGCTGAAAGATACGTCCACATGGAAGCGGGTCACGCCGGGCAGAACATTTATCTTCAGGCTACTGCGCTCGGGCTGGGGACGGTGGCAGTGGGTGCGTTCAATGACGAGCGGGTGATAGAAGCACTGAGGCTGGACAGGGAGTATAGACCTCTGTATATCATGCCGGTAGGCAGACCGGCGCAGGTATAAATAAGACCTGAAGGAGGTGTGTATGCACGCAAACTGGAAGTTCCACCATATCTCGGTCGTTGTCAAAGACATGGGCAAGGCTATCAAGTTCTTTGAAAAGATGGGCATAGGACCGTTCCCGCCGCTCATCGGTCCATCAGGCACCGTGCCCCTCACCAATAAGGTGCTGAAGGGGAAGAAAGCAGACTATGACCTTGACCTGCGCCACGCCAAGGGAGGGGTGGGAGACCTGAATTTTGAGGTCGTCCAGCCGCTCAAAGGCGAGACACCGCTCAAGAAATTCCTGGAGACAAAAGGTGAGGGCATTCACCACATCGGCTTCTTTGTTGACGATTTTGACAAAGAGGCAGCGAAGATGAAAGCCCGCGGCTTCAAAATCACCCAAGGCGCGGAGACCCCCACCGTCAAATGGGCATATTTTGACACCGATAAGGTGGGCGGCGTCTGCATTGAGTTGATGCAGGAGCTCAAGAAACCGGCTACGAAGGCAAAGACTAAAGCAAAAGCGTCAAAGGGAAATAAGTAAAGCTATATCCTCTCCGCAATAAGCTTTCCCATCTCCCTGGTGCCGACCTTTTTCATACCTTCGCTCATGAGGTCATAGGTGCGGTAGCCTTCCTCCAGCACCTTTACCACGGCATCCTCAACCGCCTTCGCCTCCTTCGGCAAAGCAAAAGAATAACGGAGCATCATCGCCGCGCTGAGGATGGTGGCAAGCGGATTTGCCATGTTGAGACCGGCACGCTTGGGGGCGCTCCCGTGACCCGGCTCGTAAAGTCCCAGCGTTTTGACGTCTTCCTTCGGCAGTCCGGCTAAACTGGCTGACGGCAACATTCCCAGCGAACCTGCCAGCATTGACCCCTCATCAGTCAGTATATCGCCGAAGGTGTTTTCCGTTACCAGCACGTCAAAGGATGCCGGGCTCTGGATAAGGCGCATTGAGCAGGCGTCAACGTACATATGCTCCAGCGCCACATCAGGATACTGCGCTGCCAGCTCGGTGGCAATCTGCCGCCAGAGTCGTGAGCACTCAAGGACATTGGCTTTATCCACCGAGGTAAGCTTCTTCCGCCTGCCTCTCGCCAGCTCAAACCCCACCCTCACCACACGCTCAATCTCCTTTTCCGAATAAACCATGGTGTCAATTGCCCGTCTGCCGCGTGAGGTCTGGTAGGTCTTGCGCGGCCTGCCATAGTAGAGCCCGCCGGTGAGCTCACGGACAAAGATGAGGTCAACACCCTTCACCACCTCCGGCTTCAAGTTCGTGGCATTCACCAGCTGAGGATACATCTTGATGGGGCGCAGGTTGGCAAAGAGACCCAGTCCCTTACGTACGATGAGGATACCCTGCTCCGGGCGGACTTTAGCCGTGGGGTCGTCCCACTTGGGACCGCCGACCGCGCCGAAGAGGACAGCATCACTCTTTTTACACAGGTCCAGCGCCTCATCGGTGAGCGCAACACCATGTTTATCAATAGAAGCACCACCCACCAGCTCATGCTTCCAGTTAAAGGCATGTCCATACTTCTTCCCCACTGCTTCCATAACCTCAATGGTGGCTTCGCAGATTTCCGGACCGATGCCGTCGCCGGCGAGGACGACCACATTGAATTTCATATTACGCCTTCCTCCCTGCCAGCCGCTTTTTGGTGTATTCAATCAGTCCGCCAGCGGCAATCAGCTCAGACATGAAGTCGGGATACGGTTTGGCTTTGAACGTCTTGCCGTTGGTCAGATTTTTGATAGTGCCCGTGGCAAGGTCCACTTCCAGCGTATCGCCATTCTTAGTGTTATCCACCGCCTCATCGGACTCAAGCAGGGGCAAGCCGATGTTGATAGAGTTGCGGAAAAAGATGCGGGCGAAGCTCTTGGCGATGACACAGGAGATGCCTGAGGCTTTGATTGCCAAGGGCGCATGCTCTCTGGACGACCCACAGCCGAAGTTCGTCTCCCCCATGATGATGTCCCCCGGCTTGACCCGCTTCACGAAGTCCGCATCAAGGTCTTCCATGGTGTGCTTTGCCAGCTCTGCCGGCTCTGACACGTTCAGGTAGCGCGCCGGGATAATCAAATCCGTGTTCACATCTGCGCCGTATTTATGGACTTTTCCGGTTAACATTTCTACACCTCTATGAATTCAGTAAATGATGATGGCTCAGGAACCGGCAAACCGTCTTTGCGCAAGCCTTCAAGGTGGAAGCTGATTGCCTCTCTGACATTCTTTTCCACCTCGGCTTTCGTCTTTCCGGTAGCAATACATCCCGGCAAATCTGGAGAATAGGCGGAGTAGTTGCCGTTTGCTTTCTCAAAAATAACCAGATATTTATGCATAGCTCACCTCTTAAGCTGTGCCTGTTTTAAAATGCTATTTAATGTTCCCGGCGCAATATCGTGATTTGGACTACCGGCAATAGTCACTCTGCCTGTTTTCACAGGATGTTTATACTGATGGTGGCTACCTCTGGTGGCAACAAGATACCAGCCATCATCTTCAAGCATTTTGATTATATCACGAACTTTCATTATGTTCTTAGCTTTTTATATCTCCGCCAGTTTCTTCTCCCAATCCTTCACTTTGGGCGGCTTTTTGCCTTTGCCCGGCTCTATGATGTGCCCTTCCGTCTTCAGCTTCGCCGCCTGCGCTTCAATCCCGCCCGGATATTTCTCGTTGAGCTCCCCGCCCGCCTTCAGCGTGCGCCAGTATGGCGTGATGTTTTTCTCACCTTTCGCGGCGGATTCCTCGGCGGCGTGCGCCGCCACCCAGGCGAAGATTCCCGTCGTCAGCGGACAGCCGATGGTGGCGTTGTGCTTCTTAGCAAGGCAGGCGCGCAGTTCCGCCATGGTGATGACTTTTCCTGCCGGAACTTTCTTCATGAGTTCGTCCACCTCAGTCGGCGCCGGGATGACCACGGTGCCCGTCCCCCACCGCTGGCTCATCTTGTCCGTGATTGGCTCAACTTTAGGTAGTCCTTTACTGCCTTTCACCAGCTTTTCCTGCCAGCTTGTGCGTCCTTTTGCCATCGGTCACCTCCTCAGTAGCCCGCCTTCTTGCCGCTGAACTGCTCTATTTCAATTTTCCAAACCAGGACCTTATCAAGCTCCGCCTCGGTGAAAGTGAACTCACCTCCGGAGTAGTGTTTCACGATGGTCTGCAGAGCACGACTTTTTTCCTCGTTCTCTTTCAAAATACGGGCTTTTCCCGTGCCTATCACACTGCGGTACTTCGCTGAGAACTGGCAGGCTTTTTCCCCGGCAATGATGTCAACGTCAGCGTCTATTTCAAAGCAGACGCGATTGTTCCTCCTGAGCATATCCAGTTTGCGCCCTTCCCTGGCGCTGTGGATGTAAAGCGTCCTGTCCTCGTACCCAAAGAAGACCGGTACGATGTATGGCTCGTTCCCATCCGCAAAAGCGATGCGGCACACCCTGGCTTTCCCGATAATCTCCTCAATTTCACGGATATCAGTTATTTCACGTTCTTTCCGGCGCATGATGTCATTTTCCTAGAAGGTTACTACCTTATCGATAAATTGCCCAGCGTGGCAACGGTATATATCTCTGCCGGTGCGAGCCCGTGGTTTTCCAGGCAGGTGCCGCAGGCATAGATGGTGCCTCTTTTCTCAGCGAACTTGTTAAGCTGTTCGCTCACCTTGAATTTCCCGGCGTCAAGAGAGCCCTCATGAGCGCTTGTGGTGATAAACACTCCCTGACCGATGAGAAAAAATCGGACTTCATCGCCCATTGAGCGGGAGAAGTTGCCGAAGCGAAAGGCGTTCCACACGATTTCCGGGTGGCTTGACTGCAGGATGACGCCGAGCTTCATGAAAGTTCCTCCGGGCTGGCGACCCTGCCCATGACCGCGCTTGCCGCCGCCACCGCCGGACCGGCGAGATAGACCTCTGACTTGGGATGCCCCATCCTGCCCACGAAGTTGCGATTGGTGGTGGAGACACACTTCTCGCCTGCCGCCAGCACACCCATGTGCCCGCCGATGCACGGACCGCAGGTGGGCGCGCTGACAATGGCGCCCGCGCTCACGAAGGTCTCCAATAACCCCTCTTTCAAGGCATCGGCATAGACCTGCTGAGTGGCGGGGATGATGATACAGCGCACTCTGGGGTGTATTTTCCTGCCTTTTATCAGCCTGGCGGCGACCTGTAAATCACCGAGCCGACCGTTGGTACAGCTACCGATGACCACCTGGTCAATTGCCACATTCTTCACCTGGCTCACCGGTCTGGCATTTGCCGGAGAATGAGGTAGAGCCACCTGCGGCTCAAGTTTGGAAACATCCCACTCAATGACTCTGGCATATTGCGCATCTTTATCCGGCTCATAGACCTTGTACGGTCGCTTGGCGCGGGTCTTCAGGAAGTCTTCCGTCTTTTTGTCCACCCGGAAAAGCCCCGCTTTCCCGCCGGCTTCAATCGCCATGTTCGCCATGGTGAAGCGTCCATCCATGGGCAGAGCATCAATGGCTTCCCCGGTGAACTCAATGGCGGAGTAAATCGCGCCGTCCACGCCAATCTGCCCGATGGTGAAGAGCATGAGGTCTTTCCCGCCAATCCATTTCCCCAACCCCCCATGATAGACCAGCTTGATGGTCTGCGGCACTTTCATCCAGATATCGCCCGTTGCCATGGCGGCGGCGACATCCGTTGAGCCCACACCGGTAGCAAAAGCGCCCACCGCACCATAGGTGCAGGTATGAGAGTCCGCCCCTATAACCACGTCTCCCGGCAGGACAAAGCCCTGCTCCGGCAGGAACACATGCTCAATACCCGTCCGCCCCACCTCAAAGTAAAGCGTGTCCTGCGCCAGGCAGAAGTCCTTCATGATTTTAGCCTGCTCGGCGGAGGGGATGTCTTTGTTCGGAGTGAAATGGTCGGGCAACATGATGATTTTCTTGGGGTCAAAGACTTTCTCCAGTCCCAGCTTCTTAAACTCTCGGATGGTGATGGGCGCGGTGATGTCATTGGCTAAGATGAGGTCAAGTTTTACATTGATAAAATCACCCGGACTTACCTTCTTTTTGCCGGCATGCGCCGCCAGAATCTTTTCCGCTAATGTCATAGAGCTTCCTTTCTGCCTGTTCTTCATTAATCAGAAGGGTGAGGTATAAAAAGAACCGCCAGAGCAACAATAGTGGCTATCACGGCGATGAGGTACATTCCGGCGCCTGCCGCCAGCCCGATGCCGGCGACCATCCAGATAGAAGCCGCCGTGGTCAGTCCTGCCACTCCAGCGCGGTCTCTGATGATAGCGCCTGCCCCCAGAAAGCCGATGCCGGCGACCACTCCCGCCGCCACCCGCGCCATGTCAGCGCTGAAGGCATAAATGGAGACCAGGGTATAAAGCGCCGCGCCCAGGCTGATGAGAATATGTGTCCTCATGCCTGCTGGCTTTTTAGCCATCTGCCGTTGAAAGCCGATGACTGCCCCCAGCGCTCCCGCCAGCAGGAAGCGCAGAATTGGCTCCAGCCCTGTCCACATGATGCGCCTGCTAGCCTTTTGCGCTGATGAGGCGGTTGAGCGCATTCACATAGGCTTTGGCGCTGGCTACAATGATGTCAGTATCCGCCCCGCGCCCGGTGTAGGAGATGCCTTCGCTCTCAATCCTCACCAGCACCTCTCCAATGGCATCAATACCTTCCGTGATAGCCTTGATGCTGAACTCGGTGAGCGTATTAGGCACTTTTACTATCTTATCAATTGCTTTAAACGTAGCGTCTACCGGACCGGTGCCAATCGCCGCCTCAGCAAAGGACTCACCGTTTGGCTTGGTCAAAATAACTGAGGCGGTAGGTATGCCTCTGTCGCCGCAGGAGACCTGGATGCGGTCAAGATGGTAGAAGTCAGAGATGGTGCGCTTTTCTTCCGCCATGAGCGATTCAATATCACGGTCGGTGACGTGCTTTTTCTTATCGGCAAGCTCTTTGAAAAGCTGAAAGACACGGTTGAACTCTGCCTCTTCCAGCTTGTAACCCAGCTCTGCCAGCCGCTCTCTGAAGGCATGCCTGCCGCTCAGCTTGCCCAGGACGAGAGTGCTTGAGGGAATGCCGACCGTCTTCGGGTCAATGATTTCAAAGGTGATGGGCATCTTGATGACGCCGTCCTGGTGAATGCCTGATTCATGGCGGAAAGCATTGGCGCCGACGATGGCTTTATTCGGCTGAACCGGGAAGCCGGTGAGCTCACTGACCAGCCGGCTTGTTTTGTAAATCTGGGTGGTATCAATGTTCGTCGCCAGCTTGAAGAGGTCACTGCGGGTCTTGATGGTCATCACGATTTCTTCCAAGGAGGCATTCCCCGCCCGCTCCCCGATACCATTGATGGTGCACTCCACCTGCCTGGCGCCCCTCCGCACCGCCTCAAGGCTATTTGCCACCGCCAGACCAAGGTCGTTATGACAGTGCACGCTGACCACCGCTTTCTTGATGTTCGGCACATGCTGGAAGACCCCTTCAATCAGCCGGCCGAACTCCTCTGGAATGGCATAGCCCACCGTGTCAGGAATATTCACAGTGGTGGCGCCAGCATCTATTGCCAGCTCCAGAATCTGGTAGAGGTATGCTGGCTCAGTGCGGCTGGCGTCCATGGGGGAGAACTCAATATCCTCAGTATAGCCCTTTGCCCGGGCGACCATATCCCGTGCCAGCTGAAGGATTTCCTCACGGGTTTTTTTCATACCGTGCATAAGGTGTATATCTGACGATGAGACGAAGACGTGAATGCGGGGATGTTTTGCGTCTTTGACTGCTTCCCACGCCCGGTCAATGTCCTTGGGGTGGGCGCGCGCCAGCCCGCAGATGATGGGACGGCGCACTTCTTTCGCGATAAGCTTAACTGACTCAAAATCTCCGGGAGAACTGATGGGAAACCCGGCTTCAATGACATCCACGCCGAGGGCATCAAGCTGGCGGGCTATTTCCAGCTTCTCCTGGATATTCATGCTCCCACCCGCCGCCTGCTCCCCGTCTCTCAGCGTGGTATCAAAAATAATCACTTTCTCCATAGCAGATTCCTCAGTTTGTCGCTTCTATGGTAAAGAAGAAAAGCGCATTATATCGTTTTCCTTATTCTCTCATATCCCTGCGCTGAATTAAAGCGGGCTCCATCAATGGGAAGAGAAGGGGGGTGGTACCGCCCACCCCCACCATGAGTTTAGCTTTTCAGCCAGGGCATCATCTTGCGTAGCTGGTCGCCGACAATCTCAATGGGATGAGTGCGGTCCGCGCGCCTCAGCGCATTATACACCGGGCGACCGGCAACATTTTCCAGCACCCACTCTCTGGCAAAAGTGCCATCCTGAATCTCCGCCAGAATCTCACGCAGGTTCTCTCTTACGCCCTCGTCAATAACACGCGGTCCGCGGGTCATATCGCCATACTGGGCGGTGTAGCTGACGGAATCACGCATGAAATTGATGCCGCCCTGGTAGATGAGGTCAACGATGAGTTTGAGCTCGTGGAGACACTCAAAGTAAGCCAGCTCAGGCTGGTAGCCAGCTTCCACCAGCGTCTCAAAAGAGGTCTTCAGGAGAGATGTGATGCCGCCACACAGGATTGCCTGCTCGCCGAAGAGGTCAGTCTCCGTCTCCTCCGCAAAAGTTGTCTCCAGCACGCCAGCCCTGGTGCAACCGATAGCTTTAGCATAAGCGAGGGTAATCTGCTTCGCCTTGCCGGAGGCGTCCTGGTAGATGGCAAGCAATGCCGGCACGCCGATGCCTTTGGTATAGAGGATGCGCAGCATATTGCCGGGGGACTTGGGGGCAATCATGGAGACATCAATCGTCGGCGATGGCACAATCTGATTATAGTGCACGTTGAAACCATGAGAGAACATGAGCATATCGCCCTTGTCAAGGTTTGGCTCAACTTCTTTCTTGTAGATTTCCTGCTGGAGGTTATCCGGAGCGAGCATCATGACGATATCCGCCGCCTTTGCGGCTTCAGCCACAGTGGCTACTTTGACACCATCAGCCTGAGCTTTGCGGCGGCTTTTGCTTCCCTCTGGGAGAGCGACAATCACTTCACAGCCGCTATCTTTCAGGTTGAGTGCCTGTCCCCTTCCCTGGTTGCCATAGCCAATCACCGCGATGACCTTGTCTTTCACCAGATTCAGGTCAGCATCTTTGTCATAGTATACCTTTGCCATGTCAGTGTCATCTCCTTATAATTGTTTATTTTTATTTGTCACGCATGACGCGTAGAACACTGGTTATTCACCGGGGGCGCTCTGCGCCAGTCATGTTACTCCTATCATAAAGTCTCTCCTTGCATCAGGCATTTTTATCATTCTGAGTTAGGGAGAATCAGGCTCCACTTTCTGCACCCTGGGGACTTTCTCTTCGCTCGGCGTCTGGCTGGAACCGCCCCGTAGCAAAGCAATACGCCCCGTGCGCGCAATTTCTCTGATGCCGAAGCTACGGAGCAGGTTGATGAGGGAATCTATCTTTTCCTCATCACCGGTAATCTCTATGGTCAGTGAATCACTTGCCACATCAATGATGCTGGCGCGGAATATGCTGGCAATCTCTATGATTTCGCTCCTGGTTGAGGCGGTCGCTCTCACTTTTATCAGTGCCAGCTCACGCGAGGTGATATTATCGCCGGTGATATCCATTATCTTGATGACGTCAACCAGCTTGCCCAGCTGTTTTCTCACCTGTTCCAGAACATGGGCTGAGCCGCTAACCACGAATGTCATGCGTGACAGGTGGGGCTGTTCACTATGCCCTACGGCAATGCTTTCAATGTTATAGCCACGCCTGCGGAACAGGCTTGCCATCCGTGTCAGTACGCCTGGCCTGTCTTCAACCAGGGCCACCAGCGTATGTTTGGTCGTGGACATTACTGTTATTCCAGTGTCTTTCCTTTGAAATCAGTCGTGGTGATATCTGCTACCTCAACCACATCAATGATTTTTTCAAGCTGTTTTCTGACCTGCCCCAGGATATCCGTCTTACCGGAAACGACGATGGCTACCCGCGTCAAGCCAGGCCGCTTGTTTTCGCTGTCAACTTCCATGGTCTCCAGCACATTCACGCTATGGATATTGAACCCGCGGCGGCGGAAGACGCTTGCCATGCGGTTCAGCACACCTGGCTTGTCTTCCACCAGAGCCAGCAGGATATGTTTCGTTATCGTTACTGCCATCGCTATCCTCGCAATTAGATATTGCTGACGGGGAGCCTGGTGGAGTCAGTGACCTGTTTTACCTTCAGGCACGGCTCTTCAATGCACTCCGCCAGTGATGCGCCAGGCGGCACCATGGGATAGACATTTTCATCCGGCTCAACAGAAAAGTCAATCAGGAACGGCCCGTCCGTTTTCATCGCCTTTTCAATTGCCGGCACCACCTGTTCTTTATAGGTGACCTTCAGCCCCGGCACGCCATACGCTTCTGCAATTTTGACGAAGTCCGGCCCGCTGAGTGAAGTCGCCACGTAATTCTTCTTGTAGAAGAGCTCCTGCCACTGCCTGACCATCCCCAGACAGCAGTTATTGAGGATGGCTATTTTCACAGCAACCTTTTCCTGTACCGCGGTGGCGAGCTCATGGAGTGTCATCTGGAAGCCGCCGTCTCCGGCAATGCACCAGACGGTATCATCAGGGCGCCCTATTTTAGCGCCGATGGCTCCCGGAAGCTCAAAGCCCATGGCGCCCAGCCCGCCCGAGGTGATGAGGGTATTGGGCCGGTCATACCAGTAGTGCTGTGCCGCCCACATCTGGTTCTGTCCCACGCCGGTGACGATGATGGCTTCACCCTTGGTCATTTCATATATCTTGCGGATAACGTACTGGGGCAGGACTTTATCCGTGTCCCTGATTTCTATGGCCGGGTGCTCCTTACGCCAGGCGTCCAGTTGCTGCACCCAGTCCACGTGAATCGTAGGCTCAACGAGCTTATTAAGCTCCTCAAGCACTGATTTAGCATCGCCGACGATAGGTATATCCACACGGACGTTTTTGCCGATTTCCGCCGGGTCAATATCAATGTGCACAATTTTAGCATTGGGCGCAAAGGCGCTCGCTTTACCGGTGGCTCTATCATCAAACCTCATGCCGATGGCAATAATCAAATCAGCCTCATTGATTGCCTTATTGGCGTAGACCATGCCGTGCATGCCGAGCATGCCATAGCTCAGCGGGTGGCTCTCCGGGAAACAGCCGATTCCCAGAAGCGTGGTCACCACCGGGATTTGCGCTTTCTCAACTAATGCCCCAAGTTCAGCATATGCCCCGGAGATGACGACGCCTCTCCCCGCGATGATGAGCGGACGTTTGGCTTCATTAAGTGCCTTAGCCGCTTTCCTAATCTGAGCCGGATGCCCCTGCAAGGTAGGTTTATACCCCGGCAGGTCTACCCTGGTAGGATAGTGAAACTCAGTCTGCTCCAGGAAAATGTCCCTGGGGATGTCAATAAGCACCGGGCCTGGCCTGCCAGTCCTAGCTAAATGGAACGATTGTTTCACCACGGCCGCCAGCTGGGTGACATCCATGACCAGATAGTTATGCTTGGTGATAGGAAGTGTAATGCCGGTGATATCTGTTTCTTGAAATGCGTCTCTGCCAATATAAGAGCTAGCCACCTGACCGGTGATGGCAATCATGGGTACTGAATCCAGAAAAGCATTGGCAATGCCGGTGACGAGGTTCGTAGCTCCCGGTCCAGAGGTCGCCAGGCAGATACCGATTTTTCCAGTGGCGCGCGCATACCCATCGGCGGCATGAGCCGCCCCCTGCTCATGGCGCACCAGAATATGGCGTAGCTGAGGATACTGCGGGAGCGTGTCATAGAGTGGAATGACCGCCCCACCGGGATAGCCGAAAATAACCTCCGCTCCTTCTTTCACCAAACATTCGCACAGTATCTGCGCTCCTGTCATTTTCATAGCTGTCTCCTTCACCTGCCGAACACTGCGCCCTTGCTGGCGGAGCTGACCATCTGAGCATAGTGTCTCAGGTATCCTGAGGTAACACGCGGTTTAAACTCGCCCAGCTTCGCCAGGCGCCTGGCAATCTCTGCCTCGCTGAGCTCAACATCAAGTTTATAATTAGGAATGTCAATGACAATCATATCGCCATCTTCCAGCGCGGCGATAGGCCCTCTCAGCGCGGCTTCCGGAGAAACATGCCCGATGGCGGCGCCCTTACTGCCACCTGAGTAACGCCCATCAGTAATGAGCGCCACTTCCTTATCCAATCCCATGCCGCCGAGAAGCCCGGTGGGGGTGAGCATTTCCCTCATGCCCGGACCTCCCCGCGGACCTTCGTATCTGATGACGATGACGTCACCTTTTTTGATACTGCCGCTCATGATGGCTCTGGTTCCTTCTTCCTCAGAGTCAAAAACACGCGCCGGACCGCGGTGGGTCAGCATCTCCGGCGCCACCGCCGCCGTCTTCACTACCGCGCCCTCAGGCGCCAGGTTGCCGAAGAGGATGCTCAAACCACCAGTGGGAGAATGGGGATTTGAAATCGGGCGGATGACCTCCCGGTCAATATTTCTAACATGGGCAATGTTTTCTCCCACCGTCCTGCCGGTAACCGTCTTGGCATTGAGCTTCAGCAAGCCGCGCACTTCCTTCATGACCGCCGGAATCCCGCCCGCCCGGTCAAGGTCCTCCAGATAATTTGGACCGCCGGGGCGCATTTTGCAGAGGTAAGGAGTGCGCCGGCTAATCTCATTGATGGCAGACAGGGGGAAGTTAATCCCCGCCTCGTTTGCCACCGCCATCAGGTGGAGTACAGTATTGGTGCTGCCGCCCAGCGCCATGTCAACGGTGAAGGCGTTATGAAGCGCATCAGGGGTGATAATATCCCTCGGACGGAGATTGTTTGCCAGCACCTGCATCACCGCTTTGCCGGCTTCTCTTGCCAGTCTGCGGCGCCTGGCTGACACCGCAAGGATGGTGCCATTGCCGGGCAGACCCAGCCCCAGAACCTCAGTCAGACAGTTCATAGTGTTAGCGGTGAACATGCCGGCGCAACTGCCACAGCCCGGGCATGCCGCCATCTCCAGTTGCTCCAGTTCTTCTTCACTCATTTTGCCCGTGATGACCTCGCCCACAGCATCAAAGACAGAGATGAGGTCTACCCGCTTATTGCCATGCCGCCCTGACAGCATGGGACCGCCGCTGATGAAGACACAGGGCAAATTCAAGCGCACTGCCGCCATAAGCATACCGGGAACAATCTTATCGCAATTAGGGATGAAGACCAGCGCATCAAAGGCATGAGCCTCAGCCACCGTCTCAATTGAATCCGCAATTAGCTCACGGCTGGGCAGGCTATACTTCATGCCAGCGTGATTCATCACGATGCCATCACACACCGCAATGGTATTCACCTCAAAGGGAACGCCACCCCCTTCACGTATGCCGCTTTTGACCGCTTCAGCGATGCTTCTCAGGTGGATATGCCCGGGAACAATCTCGCTGAAGCTATTAATAACGCCGATGAAAGGCTTATCCATTTCTGTGGGCGTGCAGCCCAGTGCATACAGCAAGGAACGGTGCGGCGCTCTCTCTATGCCTTTCTTGACGACATCACTTTTCACGTTTACCCCCAATCTATTAAAAGAAAACACTGCTCCCTTCAACAGGTCTGAAGGTGAAAACATGAATTAAACCTGCTAAAAGGACAAGTTATATCAAAAGATAGCACAATGCACGTATATATGTCAAACTCAAACGAATACGGTTTGAGAGTGCCGAAAAGCAGTTAACCCGCGGCGGGGAGAGACTGGATGAACTGGAGGATTTCAAGCCAGCTTATCTTGCCCTGCCGCACAAGCTGAGGCGGGCTGACGCTGAGGTCAACCAGAGTAGAGACTTCATGCACCGGCAATTCTCCCTGGTCAAGGATGAGCTCTGCGTCAAAATCATCTCCCATCTGGTCTATAATCTCCGGTACAGAGTATGTTCCCGGCTTGCCGCTGAGATTGGCGCTGGTGGCGGTGAGGGGCAAATCAGCAAGCTCAGCCAGCTTCAGCATCACGCGGTTATCCGGGATGCGTATGCCCACGGTGTCCCGCCCGGCAACGAGCAGTGATGGCACTATCTCTTTTTTGGGAAGAACCAGCGTGAGTGCACCGGGCAGGTAGCGCCCGGCGAGCGCCTCAGCAATCTTATTGATATGGGCATACTTTGCCGCCGCTTCCATTGAGTGCACCGCAACGTGAATCGGATTGGAATAAGCGCGTCCTTTGAGGATGAACACCCGGTGCAATGCCGGCACATCAAGCGCATTTGCCGTGAAGGCATAGCCCGTGTCTGTGGGACAGACGATGACTTTGCCTTTCCTGATGAAGTTCACCGCCCGTTCAATAAGACGGGGGTCAGGGTTTATGGAGTCTATCTTTTCAATCCTGACCGGCACAGGACACCTCAAGTGGGGCATTGGGGAGGACATTGAGGTTAATGTCATCCGCTTTCCCCAACCTCAGCCTGGCATAGCCTGCGGCGGCGACCATCGCCGCGTTATCCGTGCAGAAGGAAAGCTGGGGAAAGAATACCATCAGCTTTGCCCTGGCGCACTTCTCCTGGAAGACCTGCCGCAGGCGGCGGTTTGCCGAAACGCCGCCAGTAACGCTGATGGCATTAACCCCTCTTTCTGAGGCGGCGCGCAATGTCTTGGCGACAAGCACATCCACTACCGCCTCCTGAAAGCTGGCGGCGATGTCCTCTATCGGCAAGGGTTCATTTTTGAGCACGTTCTCTTTGAAGTGGCTGATAATTGCCGTCTTGAGACCGCTGAAGCTGAAATCAAAAGTGTCAGCATAGAGCAGTGGTCTGGGAAACCTGAAAGCATTCCGATTGCCCTTTGCCGCCAGCCGGTCAATGGCTGGACCGCCCGGAAAGCCCAGGTTGAGGAACTTGGCAATCTTGTCAAAGGCTTCCCCTGCCGCATCGTCAATGGTGCTGCCCAGAAGCTCATACTGGCAGTAGTCACGGACATGCACCAGCATGGTATGCCCACCTGACACCGTGAGGCAAATATGGGGCATGGGCAGGTCAGGATTGCTGAGGAAGCTGGCAAAGATATGCCCTTCTATATGGTGCACACCCACAATGGGTATTTTGAGCGCATAGCTGAGTGACTTCGCCGCGGCAACGCCGGTAAGCAGACAACCGATGAGCCCCTGCTTTGCGGTGACGGCGATAGCGTCAATATCTGCCAGCTTCTTCCCGGCAAAGTCAATTGCCTCTTTAATCACGTAGCCAATCAGCTCGGTGTGGCGTCTGGCGGCAATCTCAGGAACGACACCGCCGTACTTCTTCAGCAAGTCAAGCTGGGTGGCGATGACGTTTGAAAGCACTTCTTTCCCGTCAACAACCAGGGCGGCGGAAGTCTCATCGCAGGACGTCTCAATACCAAGCACAAGCATACGTTAGCCCTTTCCGCCCGAATAGGCATTGCTGAAGGCACGTGCGGTTGATTCCTTCAGATAAAGCGGCGCCAGTGACAGCACATCATCGCTTTCGCCATGGCTCAGCCGACGGGCGGCGAGCAGAGCCACACAAGCCCCGTTCGGCGATGTTATCTCAGACTTGATGCCGTCTCCAAGTAACGTGAACATTTCTTGAAGCATGCCGGCATACTTCTCCGCTTCTGTGCCGGCTATGACCACCTGCTCCTTGATGAGCTTCGCCAGGTCGGCAAGACCACCTACGAAGTAATCACCTTCACGTATCACGGTATCATTTTTCTTACGATAGAAAGCGGCATAGACCACGCCTCTTGTCCCGGCGTAGATGATAGGACAGATGAGAGATGCGCTATTCCTGACCTGATAGGCATGGGCTTCCAGCGCAGACACCCCGCAAACAGGCTTTCCTGTGCTGAAGGCAAGCATTTTGCCCACCGTCACACCCACCCTGATGCCCGTCCATGAGCCCGGTCCCACTCCCACCCCGAACCCGTCAATATCTTCAAGTCTCACGCCTGCTTTTTGCAATGTGGCGTCAATATGAGCCACAATCTTTTCCAGCGAGTCCGCCTTCGCCTCAAAAGCGAAATCAGCCAGGACGCGGTTGCCGTCAGCCACGCCAATGGCGTTATAATAGCCTGAGGTATCCAGTCCAAGCACCTTCATATCAGATTAAGCTCCTCTATCAGATGTATGAACCTGTCCCCTTTTCCTGTCAGAACAATTCTGCGTGTGCGCGCCGCCAGCACTTCAAATTGCACTTCAAGGTAGCTTTCCGGCAAAAGTGAGCGCATCTTCTCTGCCCATTCCACAATGATGACGCCGGAAGCGCCCCGGTTCAGATAGTCCAAAATGCCGATTCCCAGCTCCTCAGTGAGGTTATCCAATCGGTATAAATCAATATGAAACACGGGCAATCTGCCCTGATACTCATTGACGAAAGCAAAGGTGGGGCTGTTGACCAGCCGTTCAGGGACTCCCAGTCCCATGCAGATGCCCCGCGTCATGAGCGTCTTGCCACAGCCCAGCTCGCCGATTAGGGCGATAATGCTCCCCTCCTCCAGCCTCTCTCCAATGCTCCTGCCCAGATGTAAGGTGGCAGAAGGGCTACCGCTGATAAAGGAAACGGTTTTCAAAAAATTTTTGGCGATTTTTCCCGGCATGCCGTTTGGCTCAGTATCTCCCCCTCTTGACGGTAGTATAGCATAATGGTAATCTGTGTTCTATAAAACTAATCTCTATTCAATGAAACATGGTTAGCGATTCCCAGAAACCCACTACAGAAAGCCACCGCGTTACTACCACAGGTGATATTGAGGTCTCCACCTATCTTGAAATCGCCAAGGAGATAGGCGGTGCCCAGCCGGCGCCGGCCAAAGAAGCCGCACCTGAGATTGAACACGAGGCAATCATCGTTATTGACTTCGGCTCGCAGTATAACATGCTCATCGCCCGCCGTGTGCGTGAGAGCCAGGTTTATTGCGAGCTGGTGCCTCATGATACCCCATGGGAGAAAATCGCCGCCCTTAACCCGAAGGGATTCATCCTTTCCGGAGGTCCGGCGAGCGTCTATGATTCCGGCGCTCCTCTGGCGCCCCCGTATATTTACGAAAGCAAGCTCCCGGTGCTGGGCATCTGCTATGGCATGCAGGCAATCACCCAACAGCTCGGCGGGCGGGTTGCGCCGGGCGCCAAACGCGAGTACGGTCATGCCGTCCTCCACATCAGCGATTCATCTTCACCTCTTTTCACCGGGCTCTCTGAATTCACCACCGTCTGGATGAGCCATGGCGACCGCATTGAAGAGATGCCGCCGGGGTTCCGTATCCTGGCTTACACTGAGAACTCCCCTATCGCCGTCATGGGCAACGATGAGAAGAAAATCTACGGGCTACAGTTCCACCCTGAGGTCGTCCACACCCCGGAAGGCAAAGCCATCCTGAAAAATTTTATCTACAACGTGTGCGGCTGTAAAGGCAACTGGACGATGGGCAGTTTCATCAATGAAAGCATCGCTCGCATAAAAGAGCAGGTGGGCGATGGCAAAGTCATCTGTGCCCTCTCCGGCGGAGTTGACTCATCGGTGGTTGCCACGCTCATTCACCGTGCCATCGGCAACCAGCTTACCTGCATCTTCGTCAATAACGGTCTCTTGCGCCGTGAGGAAGCGGAGCGCACCCTCAATGTCTTCCGCGCCCACCTGGGCATGAACATCGTTTATGTTGATGCCACAGAACGGTTCCTGAACCGGCTGAAGGGCGTCACCGACCCCGAGACCAAGCGCAAGAACGTGGGCGATGAGTTCATCAAGGTCTTTGAAGAAGAAGCAAGGAAGATTGGCAAAGTGGACTTCCTGGCTCAGGGGACGCTCTACCCTGACGTCATTGAAAGCGTGTCTTCAGTCAGCCGGGCTTCCGCCAAAATCAAGACGCACCACAACGTGGGCGGTCTGCCGGCAAAGATGACGCTCAAGCTCATTGAGCCTCTGCGCTACCTGTTCAAGGACGAGGTGCGGCAGGTGGGGCTGAAGCTGGGCTTGCCGGAGGAAATGGTCTGGCGCCAGCCTTTCCCCGGTCCGGGACTATCTATCCGCGTCATCGGTGAGGTTACTAAAGAGAAGCTGGAAATCCTGCGCTCAGCCGACTGGATTGTGATGAACGAAATCAAGAAAGCCAAGCTCTACCGCCAGCTCTGGCAAAGCTTCGCCATACTGACCGATGTCAAAAGCGTGGGCGTGATGGGCGATTTCCGCACCTATGGCTATCTGGTGGCTATCCGCGCCGTCACCAGTGAAGACGCCATGACAGCAGACTGGGCGCGCCTGCCTTATGATTTGCTCGCCCGTATCTCCAGCCGCATCGTGAATGAAGTTCCCGGCGTAAACCGTGTGGTCTATGACATCACCTCCAAACCTCCCTCCACGATAGAGTGGGAGTAAAGATAGGCTAAACCTGCAGCAATGGAGGTAGCGAATAATGGCAAAGACTCAGCTTAAAAAATGCGAATTCTGTGGTAAAGTTCTTTCCTCTGAAACTGAAATTAAACAAAAGCTCTGTGGAGATTGTTATTGGATTAGACGTATTGTACGCCGTATTCGAAAAAGTGAAACTGCCGGGAAATAGAGGTAAGCTAAAATCAAACTTCTCATCGTTGGGGGCGGGGGCAGAGAGCACGCCATCGTCTGGAAGCTCGCCCATAGCCCTAAAGTAAAAGAGCTATTCGTGGCACCGGGGAATGCCGGCACTGCTCAGCTTGCCCATAACGTTGACATCAGTCCCACCAATGTTGACGCTCTCCTCGCCTTCGCCAGGGACAACAACATTGACCTCACCGTGGTCGGCCCTGAGGCGCCGCTGGCGGAAGGTCTGGTTGACCTGTTCAAAGCCAATGGCATGCTCGTCTTTGGTCCCAGCCGCTTTGCCGCCCAGATTGAAGCCAGCAAGGTCTTCTCCAAACAACTCATGCAGAAGTACAATATCCCGTGCGCCAAAAGCGAAAGCTTCTCTGATTACGAAGCGGCGAAAGCCTATATCCAGCACCAGAAGCCGCCCATCGTCGTCAAGGCGGACGGGCTGGCGGCAGGCAAGGGCGTGGTCATTGCTGAATCGGTGGAGAAGGCGCTGGAAGCCCTAGCTGACTTCATGCAGGTGAAGACGCTTGGCGCCGCCGGGGAGCACATCGTGGTGGAGGAGTTCCTCACCGGCAAAGAGATGAGCGCCTTCGCCATCACTGACGGCTATACCGTGGTGCCGCTCGCAC
Organism: Dehalococcoidales bacterium; assembly: GCA_034434915.1. Lineage (GTDB taxonomy): Bacteria > Chloroflexota > Dehalococcoidia > Dehalococcoidales > RBG-16-60-22 > DAOTYE01. Next base: position 16,429 of record DAOTYE010000058.1, on the reverse strand, counting down.
CCGCGTGCGACTACAAACGAGTTTTTGACGGTGATAAAGGACCGAACACCGGCGGCATGGGGAGCTATAGCCCGCCTTATTTCCTTGACCCCATATTATCACACGTGGTCAAAGAGACCATCATGGAGCCCACAGTGAAAGCCCTGCGCAAAGAGGGGCGCCTGTACAAAGGCGTGCTCTACGGCGGTCTGATGGTGAACAACCACTCACCCAAAGTGCTGGAGTTCAATGCCCGCTTCGGCGACCCTGAAACACAGGTGGTCCTGCCCCGGCTGAAGACTGACCTGCTGGAAATCATTCTGGCGGTGGTGGAGGACAGGTTACATCAGGTCCACGTGGAGTGGAGCTCAGAAGCCTGCGTTGGGGTGGTGATGGCGTCAGGCGGATACCCGGGAAACTATAGGGCCGGCTTCCCCATCACCGGTTTGAATGAGTTAGATGAAGACGTCATGGTCTTTCACGCCGGCACCAAGCCGGGCAAAGAGCGTAAAGAGATAGTGACCAGCGGCGGCAGGGTGCTCACCGTCGTGGCGATGGGCGCCACCATTAACACAGCGCGGGAAAAAGTGTATAATAACATCGCACGCATCCATTTTGAAGGCGCACATTACCGTAAAGACATTGCCCTCATTAGAAACGCCATAAAAGCATAAGGAGGAGGACAATGCCCCTTGTCGGTGTTGTCATGGGTTCCAAATCAGACACGGAACTGCTCAAGCCCACGCTGGACACATTAACGCAACTCGGAATTGACTATGAAGTAAACGTCATCTCCGCCCACCGCACCCCGGAAAAAGCGCGCGAATACGGGCTAAAGGCGCGGGAGCGGGGTATTCAGGTTATCATTGCCGCCGCCGGCGGCGCGGCTCACCTGCCCGGGGTACTGGCAAGCTGGACGACCCTGCCGGTCATAGGTATTCCTCTGCCCACGAGCGACCTCAAAGGAATTGATGCCCTTTACGCCATCGTCCAGATGCCGGCAGGCATCCCGGTGGCGACCGTTGCCGTGGGCAATGCCGGCGCCAAAAACGCCGCTTTCCTTGCCGCTGAAATCCTGGGACTCCAGCATGATAAAATCCGCCAGGCTTACGAGAAATACCGCAGTGAACTGCGAGGAGAAAGCAAATGATTGAGCGCTATTCCCGTCCGGAAATGAAGCGAATATGGTCAGATGAGAACAAGTTCAACCGCTGGCTGGACGTTGAAATCGCCGCCTGTGATGCCTGGGCGGAAATCGGCGTGGTGCCGCGCCAAGCCATCTCTAAAATCAAGCTCGCCAAGTGCAACATAAAGCGCATGGAGGAGATTCTGCAGGAGACGCATCATGACATGACCGCCTTCCTCGGCGCGGTGGCGGAGAGCGTGGGGGAAGAGTCCCGGTTCATTCACCTGGGTCTCACCTCTTCTGATGTCATGGATACCGCCCTCAGCCTCCAGATGGTGGAAGCCTCTGATATTCTCATTCAGGACGTCAAAGAATTGATTACCGTGCTCGCCCAGAAGGCGATAGAGCACAAGTACACGCCCATGATTGGACGCACCCACGGCATCCACGCCGAGCCAATCACCTTTGGGCTAAAGCTGGCAATCTGGGTGGATGAGATGCGGCGCAACTTGGAAAGGCTGACCGATGCTAAAAGAAATATCGCCGTGGGCAAGATTTCCGGAGCGGTGGGCACCTATGCCACCGTGCCGCCAGAGATTGAGCAAAAGGTCTGCCACAAGCTGGGGCTTGAGCCGGCGCCAGTCTCAAACCAAATCCTCCAGCGCGACCGCCATGCCCAGTTTGTCACCACCCTCGCCATCATCGCCAGCTCCCTGGAGAAGTTCGCCACGGAAATCAGAGCCCTTCAGAAAACAGAGGTGGGAGAGGTGAGTGAGCCGTTCGGCGGCAAGCAGACCGGCTCCTCCGCCATGCCTCACAAACGCAACCCGGAGCTCTGCGAGCGCATCTGCGGTCTGGCTCGGCTGGTGCGAGGTTTTGCCCTGACCTCCATGGAGAACATCGCCCTCTGGCACGAGCGTGACATCAGCCACTCCTCCACCGAGCGCATTATTATTCCTGACAGCTGTCTCCTCCTTGACTACTGCCTCTATCTCTTCACCAATGTCATGAAAGGTCTGGCAGTCTATCCCCAGCGCATGAAGAAGAACCTTGAGCTCACTAAAGGTCTTATCTTCTCACAAAGGGTGATGCTTGCCCTCATTGACAAGGGGCTGACGCGCCAGAAAGCCTATGAGATGACCCAGCGCAACGCAATGAAAGCCTGGAAGGAAAACAAAAATTTCCTGAGCCTGCTCAAAGCAGACGCTGACGTCACAGCAAACATTTCCGCAAGTGAGCTTGAAGCTCTCTTTGACTATGAGTACTACACCCAGCACATAGACGAAATTTTCCAGAGGCTCGGCTTGACCAAATCGCAGTGGCAGACCACTATTCCTGACGTGACTGAAATAAAGCCCAGAGCCCTCTAGAAGGAGCTTGCCTTGAACGCTCAGCGTGATGGCATCCTGATGAAAGCTGATTTGCCGTTGCCTCTGTTCAGTCGCGGCAAGGTGCGTGATACTTACGATTTAGGCGACTATCTCCTGATTATCGCCACTGACCGCATTTCTGCCTTTGACTTCGTCCTGCCCTGCGGCATCCCCCGCAAAGGCAAAGTGCTCAACCAGATTTCCAGCTTCTGGTTCCAGCAGACGGAGAAAATCATCCCGAACCATCTGGTAGCGGCTGTGGACGATGTGAAAGTTCTGGATAGATTTATCCCCCCACCCAAGCGCTTTGCTTATCCGGACTACCTTGCCGGGCGGTCAATGGTGGTGAAAAAGGCGGAGCGTATTCCTGTAGAGTGCGTGGTGCGCGGCTACCTCTCCGGCTCAGCCTGGGCGGAGTACCAGAAATCCGGCACCGTATCCGGTCTGCCTTTGCCCAAAGGACTGCGGGAAAGCCAGGAACTCCCCCAGCCACTCTTCACCCCCACCACGAAGGCGGAGACCGGGCATGATGAGCCCCTCACCGCAGAAGAGATAAAAAAGCTGGTCGGGGAGAAAGTGGCATCAGAAATCACTGCAAAAAGCCTTCAGATTTACGCTTTTGCCCGCGACTACGCCCGCACGCGGGGCATCATCATCGCCGATACCAAGTTTGAGTTCGGCATACGTGAAGGCAGAATCATCCTCATTGATGAGCTATTGACGCCGGACTCATCCCGCTTCTGGGAAGCCTCCCGCTATAAGGTGGGGCAATCTCAGCCGAGCTATGATAAACAGCCGGTGCGTGACTGGCTGGTGCAGTCAGGCTGGAACAAGGAGCCTCCCGTGCCCACGCTCCCACCGGATGTCATTGAAGCCACCAGCCAGCGCTACGTCCACGCCTACGAGCGCCTCAGCGGGAAAAAACTGAGATAAGCTAACTTTTCTGCGGTCTGCCCCAGGAATACCTGATTGTGCCGTTGGGGCAGGTGTCAGCGCAGGTGCCACACAGAATGCACTCGTTATGGCGCATGGAGTCGGTCAGCACCATCTGGCTGATGGGCAGGCTCATCGGGCAGTTTTTATCACAGGTCTTGCACTGCTTGCAGTTCTCCGGAGCAACTTTCAGGTGAAGCGAGTTCCAGCGTAACGCATCCTTTATTTTCGTCCCCACCATATTCAGCACGCCCCACGGGCAGAAGTAGTGGCAGAACCCTCTCTTGCCAATGAGGAACGCTGGAAGCAACACCACAATAACGATGGTGAAATAGGTAAACCAGCTCATGACGCTGTCCACGGAAACACCGGACGGCGTTTTATAGAGCAGTTCTATTTTCTTATAGCCGCCGGCAGAGATGGCGGCAAACGCCACGGCGCCCACCCAGGCAACCGCAAAGAAATATTTGATAATGCGCAGGTATTTGATTTGCGTCAGCTTCTTCGGCACCATGCGGTCTTTGGTCTCCTGGATGGCGCCGAGGGGGCAGATATAACCACATGCCGCCCTGCCGAACACCAGAGAGGTCAGTGTGAAAGCCCCCCAGAAAAACAGGGTGAACGCGGCGATGCCCTGCGCTGACGACTCAATTATCAGATAAACGGAGAAGTAGTTCAGCGTGATGGGAAAGGTGAGGAAGATGAGATAAAGGACACTGAGCCTGACTTTCTGTCGCAATGTCATGACGTTTTCCTCTCGCTATTTTTCCAGGCGCCCTTTGGTGCTGGGCAGTTTGCCGCCGAGTCGCTCATCAATCCGGGTAGCCGCGCCCAGCGCTCTGCCCAGCGCTTTGAACAGGGCTTCTGCCTTGTGGTGGTCGTTCGCGCCGTAGAGGATACGCGCATGGAGGTTCAGTTTAGCCTCGCCGGCGAACGATTCAAGGAAGTGGCGAATGAGGTCAGTGGGAAAGCCAAACATATCGTTCTTTTTGAACGGCAGGTCAAGGACAGCGTATCCCCTCCCGCCAATGTCCACCGCCACCATGGCTAACGCATCATCCATGGGGACAGTGGCATCAGCCATGCGGACAATGCCTTTCTTCTCGCCGAGTGCTTCTCCCAGGGCTTTGCCGAGACAGATACCCGCATCTTCAACAAGGTGGTGCATCTCATCGCCGGAGGCTTTCAGTTTTATGTCAATTGCTCCGTGGCGCGCCACCTGGGACAGCATGTGGTCCAGCATCTCAATGCCGGTGTCAATGTCATACACGCCCCCGCCGTCCAAGTTGAGAGTGAGTGTGATGTTAGTTTCTTTGGTTGCCCTCTTGATGGTAGATATTCGTTTCGCCATAGCTATGTTCCTCCCAGTTCACGGAGCTTTTTGAGGACGATATCGTTTTCCTCCGGCTTGCCGATGCCGATTCTGATGCAATTGGGCAGGAGTGGCTGGTCAACATAACGGATGAAGACGCTTTCCTCCTGCAGGCTCTGCTGAATCCGGCTAGCGTTTCCCTGAATCACCAGGCAGAGAATGAAGTTAGCCTGTGATGGTAGCGGTCTGAGCCAGGAGATTTGTCTCAGTTCACGGAACACCCTGTCCCTCTCAGCAATGATTTTCTTTACATTCTGCATCAGGTAGTCTCTATCCTTGAGCGTCTCAATTGCGGCAACCATGGCGGCAATAGTTACATTGTAGGGCGATTTAGTCCGCATGAGATAGCCCGCAATTTTCCGCGGCAGTATGCCGTAGCCTATCCTCAGCCCCGCCAGCCCCGCCCATTTGCTAAACGTCCGGGAAACCATCAGGTTGCCGTATTTTTTCATCAGCGGCACGACTGTCTCGCCGCAGAACTCATAATACGCTTCATCTACCAGCAATGGCAGTCCGGTCTCCGCCAACTCAACAATAGCTTTCTGAAGCGTGATGGTGCCGGTGGGCGCGTTGGGGTTTGCCACAACGATGAGCTTCGTCCTCGGCGTGATGGCTGATTTCACAGCGGTCACATTGACGGTGAAATCGTTGTGCCGCGCCACCTCAATGACTTTGCCATGGTTGAGAATGGTGTACAGGCGGTACATTTCAAAAGTGGGCACACAGTCAATCACCTCATCACCCGGCGCCAGAAACAGGCGCAATAGCTCGTCAATAAGCTCATCGCTACCGCTCGTGGCAACGATACAGTCAGCGTCCATGCCGGTATAGTCCGCCAGTTGCTTCCGCAGGCTGACCTGGCCCGCGTCCGGGTAGATATGCCAGTCTTTATAACCGGCAAGCGCCTTCAGCGTCCGGGGCGAGGCGCCGTAAGGGTTCTCATTGGCATCAAGTTTGATAATCTTTTTGGAGGCTAACGCCAAGTTTTCCGGCGCTTTGTTCGCCACGTAGCCGCCGAAGCCAGCCAGGTCCGGCCTGATAAACTTCTCAATTCCTTCAGTCATAGCGTTACACTTTTCACTCACAAAACACTCAGTGACTTTCCCGCCTATTGTAAGGAAGCAAGAGCGTTATGTCAAAAAGCCGGACAAAGCTAACCAGCTTTAAGGCGTTTCTCAATCGCCATGGCGTGGGCATCAAGACCCTCAGCACGCGCCAGCAAAGACGCCGCCGGACCAACCTGCCTCAGCATGGCATCGCTCACCTTGATGACGTTGATGAACTTGACGAAATCAATCACGCTGAGCGGCGAACTGAAGCGCGCCGTACCTCCGGTAGGCAAAACATGGCTGGGACCAGCAATGTAATCACCGAGGACAACGGTCGCTTTATCGCCGATGATGATGCATCCGGCATTGGCTATTCTGTTTATATATTTCTCCGTATCTCTTACCATCAGGCAGAGATGCTCCGGCGCATAGAAATTGGCGAGCGCTACCGCTTCATCCATGCTTTCCACCACGGCGATAACACCCCTTTTCAGTGACTCACCAGCAGTCGCCTTGCGAGACAGCCGGGCAAGCTGGCGTGCTATTTCTTTGTTCACTTTTTCCGCCAGCGTGAGAGATGTCGTCACCAGGATTGCCTGCGCCAGCGGGTCATGCTCCGCCTGAGCCAGGAGGTCGGCGGCACAATACTCCGCGCTTGCCGTTTCATCTGCAATGAGGAGCACCTCGCTCGGTCCCTGGAGACCGTCAATGCCCACGTCCCCGTACACCGCTTTCTTGGCAAGGACGACAAACACATTCCCCGGACCGCAAATCTTGTCCACCCTTGGGACGGACTCCGTGCCGTAAGCCAGCGCGGCAATCGCCTGCGCCCCACCGATGGTGAAGATGCGGTCAACCCCCGCCACATCCGCCGCCACGAGAACCGCCGGGGAAATCTCCCCATCCGCCTTTGGCGGCGTCACCATGACCACTTCTTTCACGCCGGCTGATTTTGCCGGGACAGCCGTCATCAAAACAGTGGATGGGTAGGCGGCGGTGCCGCCGGGGACATAGATGCCCACCTTTTCCAGTGGACGTATAAGCTGTCCCCACTCCTTCCCAGCCAGCTCATGGCACACAGCCTTTTTCTGGGCGGTATGAAACTCTCTGATGCGCTCTGCGGCTTGCTTTATTACGGCGATAAGCTCTTCATCCGCTTTCTGGTAAGCGCTCTGAACCTGCTTTTGGCTCAGTTCAAGAGAAGAAAGTTTTACGCCGTCAATCTTCTCTGCCAGAGAAAAGAGTGCCGCATCACCCTCCTGACATACCCTGTCAATAATCCATCTGACCGCCTGCTCCGGGTCTTCTGTGCCAAACAGCTTGTTCAGTCTTCTCCTGAGTGCTGGCGATAGCGGTAACGTCTGAGCGGATACCTGCCGCGAAAGGAGTTCCCTCGCCCTGGTGAAACCTTTAACTACCTTCACGTCAAGCCCTCACGGCACGGCGCAGGGTCTCAATGATTGATTTCATCTTCCTGCCCTTACGCGAGCTCATATCAACGCCAGTCTGACTTATTAAACAGGCGGTTGATTCAAAGAGGGTGTCAATAATCTTCAAGTTATGCCGCGCGATGGTCTGCCCCGTCTGCGTGTTCTCAATGAGCAAATCTGCATCCTCCGGCAGAAATGCCTCAGTAGCGCCCCATGTGGGAATCACCCGGTAATAGCCCAGGTGGTTATCACGGGCATACTTATCGGCTATGTTGACATACTCTGAGGCTACCCTCAGCGGGGTACGCTTTTCAGCGATGAACTGTCGCAAATCGCTGGTGCTATCAACTGAAAGCGCCTGGCTCACCACCGCCACAATCCTCACCCAGCCGAACTTAAGGTCAATGCGCTCCTGCACCGGGCTTGATGGAAACTGGTAGAGATGCTCCCGGAGCCAGTCCCTGCCGGTGATTGCCAGGTCAAAGTTGCCGTTCGCCACCTGCAGAGGCATGTCCTGGGGCCGGATGACTTTCACCATCACACCGTCAAGGTGAATGGTGGGACGCCGATTACCCTTCGGAGAGGGATAATCGTCAATCTGAATGCCCGCCCGGCTTAACATCTCAAGAGTGGGTGTCTGCTGATGCCCGTCCGGCAAAGCCAGCCTGACGACCTCTTCACCCACAGCAGGTATTTGCGCCGCCTTCTGCGCCACCGCCTCAGCAACAGGGGAATCACTGCGGACAACTGACTCTGCACAGCTATCACAGATAGACGTGACCAGATGCCCCAAATCTTTGGACTCCCAGCTCCGGCGGTTTGCCACCAGGACAGCACTATAGCTCAATACTTTGGTGATTGGCGCCAGGTCATCTGCCGGCGCAGTGCCTTCTTTTCCTGCCACCAGCGCCAGGTCCGCGTTCTCCGGCGGGTAGGCTTCTGCCCCACCCCACACCGGGAAGATGCTGAAACGCCCCAGCCTGTTCCTCAGCGCAAAGGCTTCCGCCAGGTTGGGGTACTCCGTGGCAATGCGCACAGCACCGGCTTTTGTTTTGACCTGGTCAACCGTGGCAGGTCCGGCAAAGCGGCTTGCCGCAATGTATAAAGCACCTTCCCCGTAACCCAGACTCCTGACTTTGAGCAAAGCGCTGCTGGGGTATTTCGCTTTAAGCTCCTCCACCCAGTCCAGCCCGCATATTCCCAGGTCATAGTTGCCGATGGAGACCTGTATGGGGATGTCCTTCTCCTGAAAAATCTTGATGGCAAGCTCAGGAAATCTCGCAGAGGCGAGGCGGTATGAGCGAGTTTTTGAATCATAGCCGTCAATTTGCCAGCCGGCTGTCTGGAGAAGGTCTGCCGTCTTTGTTAACAGCCGCCCTTTGGGCAGGGCAATCTTTACCGCCACCTTCTCCCCCTGATACTGCGCAGGACTTCTTCCAGAGTGCGTGCTACGCGCTTCTTGCCGCTGGAAAGGTTGGTGAGGGTAAATGCGCCATCTTCAACATAAAGCGCCCACTGGGGTTCTGCCCGCTTTTTGACCGCCAAGTCTAGCTCAGCGATATAGCCTGCGTCACGCAAGCGACAGGCGGCGTCAAATACTGCTCGGGGACTCATCCCGTTCACCAGAATACGTTCCTGCGTTTTTCCTGTCAGCAATTCCGGCTTCGTGAGGTTCATGAGGCGGTCAAGGTAAAGAGCGAAGCCTGAGGCAGGCACATTGCCGCCACCCATTGACGGGATAAGCCCATCATATCTCCCACCGCCGCCCACCTTCTCTCCAGCAATAAAAAACTGGAAGATAACGCCGGTATAATACTCAAAGCCCGCACCAGAAGCTACGTCAATCTGGAACCGGCATTCCAGCGCCTCCAGCAGTTCTACGATGTTAATAAAATCATTGAAATACGCCTCCGCCTCCGGCACACTCTTTTTAGCCACCGCTTTAAGGTTCTTCAAAAAGCCTGACGACTGCCCCTTCAGGCTGAGCAAGGGCAGGAGCACTGTCTCCAGACCGGGCCGTTTTGATTTCACCTTCGTCAGGGCTTCCTCATTCCCCTCAAGCACCTGGTCAAAGACTGCCATCTGCTCCTCCGCGCTCAATTCAAGGCTGGCAAGCAGTGACTTTGTTAAGCCGGCATGGGACAGACGCAATTCTACATCATCAAATTTCAATTTCCGGAGCACCTCTGAAGCCAGAGAAATCAGTTCCGTGTCCGCCTGCGGTGTGCCCGCGCCGATAAGCTCCGCCCCGCACTGCCACCGTTCCCGGTCCTTTTTGCCCGTCTCCTCAAAAATGAAACTATTGGTCACATAGCAGAGCCTGGCAAACTCCTTCTCCGCCATGCTCTCAATATACATGCGGGCGATGGGAATGGTGCCATCCGGTCGCAAAACCACCCTCTCCCCACTCCACCCGTCCCAGTCAAGAAAGGAATATACCCTGCTCAGCATGCCCGGCGTGAGCGTGCCGGCAGAGGTAAACAAATGCAGATATTCAACGGTGGGGGTTTTCACCTCCTGGTAGCCCCACCGGCGACAGCTCTCCCGGAAGGTCTCCTCAATGAACCGGAAGCGCATCATATCTTCCGGCGTTAAATCCCTCATGCCCTTACATCTCTGGACTTTCATACTGCACCCTTCAGATTTTGTGGTTGAATTCTACCATCAAATCAGCACGTCATTCAACTGCGAGGGCAATCTTATGGTAACTAATTTTTGTTCGTCCTGGCTCCTTTGTTTTGATGTCATTGCGCGCAGCGTCAGCGAAGAAGCAATCTCCACGGCATTACTGCGGCTAGTCTTGCATTACTAGAGTAGTAAAGATATACTCATAGAAGGGGAAAACCTCTGGAAAGGGGGAGATGTTGAGGCTCTTTCGCATTCTGCTGTTAGCGCTCACCCTTGTGCTGGTGATATCAGCAGTGGTGGTAGCCCAGACGCCGCACCCTTCTATTTACGTCATTGAGGTCAAGGGCACCATTAACCCCGTGCTCCATGACTACATCAGCCGCGGCATTGACCAGGCAGAAAAAGACAATGTGACTGCAGTCATCATCCAGATGGACACCCCCGGCGGACTGGACACCGCAATGCGTAACATTATTCAGAAAATCGTCAATTCCCGTGTCCCGGTGGTGGTTTATGTGTCCCCGTCCGGCGCCCGCGCCGCCTCAGCCGGACTATACATCACTCTTTCTGCTCATGTTGCCGCCATGGCGCCGAACACTGCCATCGGCGCGGCAACGCCAGTGTCTCTGAGCAGTGAAGGACAGGCTCAGGAAGTCCCGGATGAGCTGAAACAAAAAATCATCAATGACGCCGCGGCGTATATCAGAAGCCTGGCAGAATCACGGGGGCGCAACCCGGAGTGGGCAGAAAGGGCAGTGAGAGAGGGTGTCTCTATCACTGAGCAGGAAGCCCTGACATTAAACGTCATTGACCTGGTGTCCCCGGATTTGAATACCCTCATCACCCAGCTTAACGGGCGCACGGTGACCATGTTGGACGGTCGCAACGTTACCCTGCAGACAACAAATGTCACCATCATCCCAGTGAAGATGAGAGCCATTGAGAGCTTCCTCTATACCATCGCTGACCCGAACATCGCCTTCCTCCTGCTGAGCATTGCCACACTGGGCATCATGGTGGAAATTTTTAATCCCGGACTTATTTTTCCGGGCATTGTCGGCGCCATCAGCGGCATACTGGCGTTCTATGCCCTGGGCCAACTGCCAGTGAACATCGCCGGCATTCTGCTTATCGTGCTTGCCATCGGGCTTTTTGTGGGAGAAGCGCTCACCGCCAGCTTCGGGCTCTTTACCACGGGAGGCATTATCTCTCTGGTGGTAGGGGCGCTGATACTATTTCAAGGGCAAGGAGGTAATCCGGAGTTGTTCAGAGTTGACCCATGGCTCATCGCCTTTGTCGCCATCCTCCTCGCCGGTATCTTCGCCTTCGTCATAAGCCGGGTCATCCGCGCTCACCGGCGCCAGGCAACCACCGGCAGAGAGGAACTTATCGGCAAAACGGCGGTTGCCAGAACAGCACTCAAACCGGAAGGGTCAGTGTTTTTCAAAGGAGAGCGCTGGCTGGCAGTCATGGAAAAGGGTCAGGCGGAGCCGGGAGAAGAAGTGGTCATCACCAGAGTTGATGGTCTGAAACTACATGTAACCAAAAAAGAAAAATAAGGAGGTGCATAGATGGAACTGATTATCCTGGGTGTCATTATCGTCCTGTTGCTTCTCATCCTGCCGATGGCAATCAAAGTCGTGTCCGAGTATGAGCGCGGCGTCATTTTCCGGCTGGGCAGACTCATCGGTGCCAAGGGACCGGGCTTGTTCTTCATCATTCCCTTCGTTGACCGCATGGTGAAGGTGGACTTGAGGACCATCCCCATGGATGTCATGCCTCAGGAAGTGATAACCAAAGACAACGTTACCGTGAAAGTGGACGCCGTGGTCTATTTTAGAGTCGTTGACCCTGAAGCTTCTGTGGTCAAGGTAACTGATTTCATCCGCGCCACTTCCATGATTTCCCAGACCACCCTCCGCACCGTCCTGGGGCAGTCACAGCTTGACGAGCTCCTGACTGAACGCGAAAAACTGAACCAGATGCTCCAGAAAATCATTGATGAGCAGACGGACCCGTGGGGCGTCAAGGTCAGCGCCGTGGAAATCAAAAGCGTTGAGCTTCCTGAGACCATGCGGCGCTCCATGGCGGCACAGGCAGAGGCAGAAAGGGAACGCCGCGCTAAAATCATCCACGCCGATGGTGAGTTCCAGGCGTCAGAGAGGCTGGCAGAGGCAGGCTCCATCATCGCCCGCGAGCCGACCACGCTCCAGCTCCGCTATCTCCAGACGCTGACTGAAATCGCCTCGGAACGGAACAGCACCATCATCTTCCCACTGCCAATTGACCTTATAAAGATGTTCATGGATAGAAAGCAGAGTTCAGGTCCTGGAGAAAAACCCGCCAAATAAACAGCCCTGAATAGCCGGGGTTTGCTCATCCGGGCAAGCCCCGGACAATCCGCGCTAAGGCTCACGCAGAGTCACGTCCCCGGCAATGATTTCCTGCATGCTTCCATCAGCTTGCCTGAGCAATAGCCTGCCTTCGGCGGTAACATCTTCGGCTATTCCTTTCAGGAAAGCGCCTCCGGATTTCACCAGCACGCTCTTTCCCAGCGTGATGAGACGGGCTTTCCATTCTTTGTGAATGGCATCTCCAGCAGGAAGAGTCAAATACATTTTTTCCAGCTCCACGAGAAGCTCCCTGGCCAGCGCCAGGCGCGAGAATTCTTTACCTGTCTCCTGAGATAAGCTGGTGGCGATGGCGGCTATCTCCGTGAAATCAGCGAGATTCATATTGACATTGATGCCGATGCCGATAATGGCATAAGCCACCTTCTCTTCTCGCACATCGCTCTCAAGCAAGATGCCACAGACTTTTTTGCCTTTTATCAGTACGTCATTGGGCCATTTAATATCCGCCTTGACGCCCGCCACCTTCTCTATGCAATGGACGACGGCAAGTGATGCCAGCATCACCAGATATGGCAAAAAAGACTTCTGCGGGTAAAGCAGGACAGAAAGAGAGATGCTCCCCTGCGGGGAAAACCAAGACCGCCTCATCCTGCCCCTCCCCGCCGTCTGCTCATCAGCCAGCACCACCGTGCCTTCTGGCGCACCCTGCCCGGCTGCCTCCCGGGCGATGTCCATCGTTGAGGTGACCCGCGGGAAGAAAAGCACCTTCTTACCGATAAGCTGATTAGGCAAACCAGTACTAACTGTCTGCGCTGAGAGGCTATCTTTCATCTTCATCAGGATACTACACCAAAATAGACCAGCCATCAAGAATTAGCGCTTCCGGGATTTAATCAGGTATAATCTAAAGAAGTATGGGTTGCCTCGGGCTTATCTTTCTGGTCATCATCGCTGTTCCGGCTCTCTTCATGCTTCTCTTCTTTAATGTTGTGACAATATCCTTCGGCAAGCTGGGACTCTCCCCGGAAACAGCAATTGCACTGCTTTTAGCCACCATCATCGGCAGTGTCATCAATATCCCTATCTCGCGCCGCCGGATAGCTTATGAACAGCCATTACCCCTCTATGCCCGCTTCTTCTTTTATCTTCCGCCCAGGGTAACCCATCAGGTCATCGCCATTAACGTGGGCGGAGCGGTGATTCCATCCCTGTTTGCACTCTACCTGTTCCCAAAAGTCCCGCTTGTGCCCACTCTGATAGCAATTGCCGTGGTGGCAACCGCCGCCCGGCTCCTGGCACGCCTGGTGCCCGGGATGGGTATCACCCTGCCGGCATGGATACCGCCGCTAGTCTCAGCAGGGCTGGCGGTTCTGATGGTGAGGGATAACCCAGCGCCCGTGGCATACATCTCAGGCACGCTGGGGACGCTCATCGGCGCGGACCTGCTGAACTGGCACCGGTTCCGCCACCTTGGCGCACACCTTATCAGCATCGGCGGGGCGGGAGTTTTTGACGGCATTTTCCTCGCCGGGATAGTGGCGGCATTAATCACCTAGCACAGGGTAAAGTCTGGAAGTTCTGCTGGATTTGAAGTCACTTCCAAAATGTGATAAAATTTTTCCGCTTGCGGTGAAAAGCTATCACCCGGTATTGACAAAAAAATAGCCTCGTGCTATGATATGTATTGCCTCTTGAAAAAGAGGCGTTTTGCACCTTAACATCTGAATAGCGGAAGGAAAGCCCCGTTTTTTTCAACAAACTCAACAAGCAAATTAATTTGTTTGGAGAGTTTGATCCCGGCTCAGGATTAACGCTGGCGGCGTGCCTTATGCATGCAAGTCGAACGGTTTTGAGCAATCAGGACAGTGGCAGACGGGTGAGTAACGCGTAAGTAACCTGTCCCTAAGTGGGGAATAGCTCGGAGAAATCTGAGGTAATACCGCATGTGGTCATTCGCCGCAGGGTGAATGACTAAAGCCGCAAGGCGCTTGGGGAGGGGCTTGCGTCCGATTAGCTAGTTGGTGAGGTAATGGCCCACCAAGGCGACGATCGGTAGCTGGTCTGAGAGGACGGCCAGCCACACTGGGACTGAGACACGGCCCAGACTCCTACGGGAGGCAGCAGCAAGGAATATTGCGCAATGGGCGAAAGCCTGACGCAGCGACGCCGCGTGAGGGATGAAGACCTTCGGGTTGTAAACCTCTTTTATCAGGGAAGAATAATGACGGTACCTGATGAATAAGCCTCGGCGAACTACGTGCCAGCAGCCGCGGTAATACGTAGGAGGCGAGCGTTATCCGGATTTACTGGGCGTAAGGTGGGTGTAGGCGGCTCTTCAAGTCAAATGTAAAATCTCTCGGCTTAACTGAGAGGGAACATTTGATACTGTTGGGCTTGAGTGCAGTAGAGGGAAGCGGAATTCCCGGTGTAGTGGTGAAATGCGTAGATATCGGGAGGAACACCAGTGGCGAAAGCGGCTTCCTGGGCTGCCACTGACGCTGAGGCCCGAAAGCGTGGGGAGCGAACAGGATTAGATACCCTGGTAGTCCACGCCCTAAACGATGGACACTAGGTATGGGGAGTATCGACCCTCTCCGTGCCGAAGCTAACGCATTAAGTGTCCCGCCTGGGGAGTACGGCCGCAAGGCTAAAACTCAAAGGAATTGACGGGGGCCCGCACAAGCAGCGGAGCGTGTGGTTTAATTCGATGCAACACGAAGAACCTCACCAGGGCTTGACATGACGGAAGTAGTGAACCGAAAGGGGAACGACCTGTTAAGTCAGGAGCCGCCACAGGTGCTGCATGGCTGTCGTCAGTTCGTGCCGTGAGGTGTTAGGTTAAGTCCTGCAACGAACGCAACCCCTGTTGCCAGTTACTCTCTCTGGCGAGACTGCCCCGCAAAACGGGGAGGAAGGCAGGGATGACGTCAAGTCAGCACGGCCCTTATGCCCTGGGCCACACACACGCTACAATGGGTGGTACAATGGGTCGCAATGGAGTGATCCGGAGCTAATCCTAAAAACCACCCCCAGTACGGATTGCAGGCTGAAACCCGCCTGCATGAAGTCGGAGTTGCTAGTAACCGCAGGTCAGCATACTGCGGTGAATACGTTCTCGGGCCTTGTACACACCGCCCGTCACGTCATGAAAGTCGGTGACACCTGAAGCCGATGAGCTAACCCGCAAGGGAGGCAGTCGTCTAGGGTGGAATCGATGATTGGGACGAAGTCGTAACAAGGTAGCCGTAGCAGAAGCTGCGGCTGGATCACCTCCTTTCTAGGGAGAACATCATTCCATTCAGTGGGATGATATCTTCCAGGTCGATCTCCAAAGCTTTTTGGAGGCTTTCCGGAGCTTCCTTCCGCTATTCAGCTGTTAAGGTTTTTTATTTGGTTCTCCCGCAGTCACTGCGCGTCCGGATGAAACCAGAAACGCTCTCACCTCAGCGAATTCTTAATAGAGCTTGTTCTTTACTATGCTAATCGCAATGACAGAGAAAATATCAAACACAGGCAGAACCTTGCGCAGAAATTACTTGATTTATTCCCGTAACTTGCCGTAGAATGTGATACGTCCGGGCCATTAGCTCAGCTGGTTAGAGCGCGGTCCTGATAAGACCGAGGTCTGTGGTTCGAGACCACAATGGCCCACTTGAAGCTAAAAAACGGCAGGCGCCCTAAAATGAATGGTTGTAGAACACGGTCTTTTTGCTCTTCCCCAGTCTCGTTTACGCTCACCTCTAGAACTTGGTCTTAACTGCGGCGCAAGGCTAACGGAGCTGGAAACCTACTACCACCTGTACCTCTTTGACTGCGGCTCATCCGGCAAGTCCCCGGTCACCCTGGACAATTATACCCGCCGCGTGGGCGATTTCGTCCGCTTCATCAAGGAAAACAACCTTCCCACCACCTTGAAGCGCATCACCGCCCATGAAATCCGCCTCTATCTTTATTCCCTCCAGGAGCGGAAGTTCGCCCGGACCACTGCCCACACCCACTACCGCGCCCTGAAGACCTTCTTTAACTGGCTCGCCGCGCAGGAGTGTAAATCTTCAGCGAAAATGAGACAGTTGTAAGACATAAGGTAATGGACGCTTTGGGGCTTGCTCCTACTCCAGGTAAAGCATTAGATTATGAGACAAAGGGAGGAGTAAGCCATGGTACAACCTACCACCGAGTCAATCTGGC
>DAOTYE010000057.1:0-5850 GCA_034434915.1 Dehalococcoidales bacterium | reverse complement strand
TGACGATTTGTGTGAAGAGTATGGTCAAAAGTCCAATTGTGCTTAGTCTGACGTAACTGACCCAGCCTACTCTCAATCAGTGTGCACACCTCTGGCTATCTCCGTCCACAACTGCCGCAGGACTCTGTCCCTGGTCTTGACATTGACGATGGAGTTCAAGTAGGGTGCTATTATGTCATCTATCTTCTGCTTCAGACTCTCCAGCTCTGGGACAATTGTCTTGAGGTAGCCTTCATCCTTGGGCACTTTAACTGAATCAAGTCCGGCTTCCAGCCATACCTTCAGGTAGCGGGCTTCTAACTCTGAAGAGCAGTCTATGCTCTGCCTGCCAGAATAGAGCCGCCAGCCCATGAGGCTCTGCTGTATGCGGATGTCACCACCGGCAGGAGGCAAGGTCCTGGTCTCCGGAGACGGTTGGCTCAAGATTTTTTCCGTGTAAAACTTGCTCAGCGTCTCCCCGCCCACCTTCTCCATAACCAGCCTTACCAGCAGGTCAATATCAATGCCTTCTTTGGTCTTCTTGCGCTTGCCGAAGCTCTTGGCTTTTTCCAGCCGTGATTTCACCAGGTCAATCACCGCCCGGTAGACCTCAAGCTGTTCCTCATCGGTTAGTCCCAGAATGTCACCCATGATGATTTTATCCAGCTCGCGGCGGTCCGGCTTGACCCTGTCCAGCGAGACATCAGCCGGAGAATCAGCGCCGAGCTCGGAGAAGATGGATTCAGGGCTCCGGTTCTTAATGTCCGCATATTTCTTTCTCAAGGCGAGGGTATGCTCTTTGGCAACGGAGCCAAATGAAAGAACAGGCATCGGTACAATTTCCGGACCGTAGACAAGCAAAACTCCCTCACCCATGACAGTTCTACCGTAGATTTCTGTCATAATCGACCAAGCTGTTGAATTAAACATGGCGGCTAACAAATCTTTAGCAGTCTTTTTATGAAGCCTGATTGAGAAAAACGTATCTCCAACAAACAATTTATACGGGTTGGAGAAATATCCGAAAGCGACATCAACAAACCTCTTAGAAAGTATGTCACCCATTATTTCTGGTAGCTCATACCACCTCTCTCTTGAAGCGCAGGTGGGTCTGGTGTGGTAGCCTTTGCGTTCGCCTGCCTCTATGTATTTGAGAATGTTGGTGCCCTTTAAGTCCTTCTTATCTTTGTGAATCATAAGCACGCGGTATTTCAGGTCTTCCGGCTTAACCACGATAGACCGGCATTCTCTGGGGCTTTTGATGACATAGTTGGGCACCCACTTGCCCCTTTCCTGGTGCATCCAGAACTCTTTTTCAATCCCCAGCCGCTTTATCTCCTCCTCCGTCAGATAGAAGAACTCATTGGCACCAGTTTTAATGCCGAACTTCACTTCAGCAATCTGTTTCAGGGGCACCAGCTTGCCCTTGCCCTTTTCCAGAATCTTGAAGAAGATATCCGGCGCCCGCAGGTATTTGCCCCACTTGGCGCCGGTGTATTTCTGCTCTTCAATGTCATAGCCTTCTTCCCAGAGCTCCTGCTGACTCTTCGGGAAAATGCGGAAATCATCCCCATCATAGAGGTCATTGTGAGCCAGAATCGTCTTTATGAACCTATCTTTGATGGCGCTGATTCTGGCTACCTGCTTTTCCCATATGTCCTGTGCCGGTGGGATGAAGTACCGCAGGGGCTTTTTGAGGTAGACGAAGCGCACCAGGTTATCATCCCGCTCCCGGCGGTGGTCATCGCCACTGCACTTCTCCAGGACGACAATGCAGGTGTTGATATCGGCATCCTCAAACCAGCGCTCCACCTTGCTACCGATGATGGCGATGATTTTATAGTTTTTAAGGAAGAACTCCTGCAAGCCCTTGCCGTAGTCCACATCCAGCCAGGACTCGGAGACAACGAAGCCAAAACGGCCGCCATTCCTGAGGAACTTAGCACCATGGACAAAGAAATAGACATAGATGCCGGCTCTCCTGGGAATATCGGCGAGCTTTCTACCGTTGGTATCCTGTAGTGCTTTATCAATAGTCTTCTCTTTATAGCGGCGGTCTTCCGGGGCAATCTCCGCCATCTCTTCCTGGCGAGTGTAGGGCGGGTTGCCGACAATGCAGTCAAACCAGCGGGGGTATTCTATTTCCCTCTCCTTGATGCCAAGAGTCCTGGCTTTTACCCGCCGCTGTTTTTCCGGCAGCTCAAAACCATTAACCGTGGTGAGCAGGTTGAAGAAGTCCTCCTGCATGATATTGGGATAGTTCCGGTCAACGGAAAGGTCATTTATTGCCAGGTTTATGGTGGACAGGTGGGCGGGGAACTTGGCGATGTCGTTGCCCCAAAGCGTCTCCAGGATATCCTCATGCTTCAAGTACTGGTTCATGAGCTTCTTATGCTGGTAGGCTCTCACCAGGAAGGTGCCGGCGCCGCAGGACGGGTCAAAGACCCTGTCACTTTCCTGCTTCAGGCAGAAGCAGAGAATGAGGTCAACCACGTCCGGGTTGGTGAAATACTGCCCCAGATTGTGGCGCTCGTCCTGAGGAATGAGCTTCTGGAAGATACCGCCGATGATTTCATAGCCGAGTTTGGAGAAATCATACTCCTGGAGGATAGATACCAGCTCCTTTACCTCGGCGACAACCTCTTTCTCATCCGGGAAGGCGATGGTGTCAATGAAATCGGTGGTGTAGATGGTCTCATAGTCTATCTTGAGGACTTCATCAAAGAAGCTCTGCAAAATCTTTTGGAGCTGTGCCCCTTTGGTCAAGCCCTGGGGAATCTGCAGGGGGTCGAGCTTTTCAGGGCGCCTAGCCTGAAGGAGGTCATAGAAAAGGATTTTGTTCACCAGCAGGTAAGCCGTCTGCCGTGCCGCCTTGTCAAAGTCCTGAGACTGCCAGGCAAAGCTCCAGCCCTGGTCATTAAACCACTTGCTCAATCTGGAGGAGAAAGTTTTGTCTTTATGACACTGGTCTTCAATTATCGTGGCGTAGTAGCGGGCAAGCCTTTTGATTTTATCGTGGAGGCGGTAAATGAGAAACTCGTCAATTGCCTGCTTGGGTTCCGGTTCCCTGCCGGTGTGGACGGCGTAGAGTTTGGCCAAAAATACTTCCAGCTGCCTGATGATGCTATCCCGGAACCTTGGCTCCTCAATCTGGCTGAGGTCTTCCACCTCGGAAAGGTGATACTTGTCAACAACCTGCTCCTCGATGGGTTTCTGAGCATTAGCCTTTTCGGTATTGAACCAGATTAGCTGTTGAAAATTAGTGGTTCCGAAGTATTTAGCGCGGCGGTTATTGGCTTTTTCCCACGCTGGCTTCTTGAGTTGCTCATAGTCTAGAACATCATAGTAAGGGGGCTTGGCTTCAATAACGCAGAGCACATTCTGGCTGCGCCGGGACTCGTAGATGACAATATCGGGGGATTTCCGGTCGGCGCCGGAGGTATCCACATCGGGGAGCCCCAAATCCAGGTTTTCCCGCTCAATAATCTGCCTCATCCAGTGCATGAGTTTGGCCACGCCGGCACGTTCCGTGGTCCAGGCGGTGGCGTCAAAGGGGCTGGGGATTTTAACCTGTCCTGTCCTGAGCTTTCTCACTGTCCTTTAAGACCTCGTTCACAATGCGCCGGGCGATTTCAAAAGCAGCGGCAATCCTGATGGCTTTGACCTCGCCGAGCCCTTTTATCTCCATTAGCTTACTCAAAGGCTGATTCGCCATACCCCGGAAGGAGCCAAATTTCGCCAGAATATCCCCGGCAATCTCTGTTGCCGGTTTTTCCTTGACACCGGCAGAGATTAAAATAGCCAGAAGCTCTGCATCGGATAGCGCCTCTGGACTTGCTTCCCGGAGTTTACCTCCTGGATGACGCCAAACCTTTTGTGACAATGCTTGCCCTCTCATCAAAAACCGTCAATTACAAGCATTATAGCCTGAGTTACCATAAAGGACAAGGATGCTCTGTGAAGGTAATTCTCGGAATAGTGAAATCTGCACATTGTTAAGGTCCGAAAGGAAGGCGCGTTCTGCCACTTAGCCTAATTTCGTGGTAGCCTACTCATAGGAGGGTCACCAGCACCCTTTGGCTACCCTCTACCCTGGCAGAACGCGCCTCAGAACAAAGTCTTGGCTACTGATGCGACCTCCTTTTCTCCTGACTCCTTTGTTCATTTTTGTGAGCTTCTTCACTCGCCCCTCTGTCTTACGGGTAAATGCCGCGAATCATCATCGCGCTGGCGACGCGCTGGATGGCAAGCATGTAAGCGGCATCTCTCATTTCCACATCACGGTGTTCGCTTACATCAAGAACTTCAGCAAAGGCATTCTCCATGACTGACGTCAGCCTCTGATTGACTTCCTCTTCGCTCCAGAAGAATGACTGGATGCCCTGCACCCATTCAAAGTAAGAGACGATGACGCCGCCGGCATTGGCGAGGATGTCAGGCACAATGAAGACATTCTTATCATGGAGGATATCAGCCGCTTCTGTGGTCAGCGGACCGTTAGCGCCTTCAATGATAAGCTGTGCCTTTACCCTATCAGCATTGCCTGCATGAATCTGGTGTTCAAGAGCGGCGGGTACCAGGATGTCACATTTAAGGGCAAGCAGGTCAGCATTGGTGATGTTCTCGGTGTCTTTGAAGCCGAGCACTTTGCCCGTCTCCGCCTTGTAGCCAATAGCTTTTGCGATATCAATACCTTTCGGGTTATAAATGCCTCCTGAGGAATCGCTCACGGCGATTATTTTACATCCTTCCTGCGCCAGCAGTTTGGCGGTGGTGGCACCCACATTGCCGAACCCCTGCACTGCCACGGTAGCATTTTTAAGTTCTCTGCCCAGGTGTCTGCTTGCGAGGCGGGCGCAAATCATACAGCCGCGCCCGGTGGCTTCAAATCTGCCGCGGCTTCCGCCCACTTCAAGCGGTTTGCCCGTGACCACGCCGAGCACCGAATATCCCTTGTGCATGCTGTAAGTATCCATAATCCACGCCATAATCTGGGGATTGGTGCCCACGTCAGGAGCGGGAATGTCCATCTCCGGACCGATGATGATGGCGATATCATTGGCGTAGCGGCGGGTCAACCGCTCCAGTTCCTGCAGGGAAAGTTCCTTGGGATTACAGGCGACCGCGCCTTTGGCACCGCCGTAAGGGATATTGACCACCGCCGTTTTCAGGGTCATCCAGACGGCGAGGGCTCTCACTTCATCCAAATCCACATCGGGATGATAGCGGATACCGCCTTTTGCCGGTCCACGCGTGTCATTGTGCTGGATGCGGTAGCCGGTGAAGATTTTATACGAGCCGTCATCCATGAGCACCGGAAAGTTGACAATGAATTCGCGTTCGCAGACCTGAAGACGGGCGCTGATGCCTTCCGGGATATTAAGCTGGCGGCAGATTGAGGCAATTTTTTTCTGCACTTCAGTAAAGGGATTTGGTTTTGATTTTCGACGCGTTTCTTTTGCCGCTGCCATACGTTTTGTCCTTTCCTCAATGCTCACGCTGCCATATTGCTCCTCATCTGCTCTCCTCATCCCTACCACCCCCGCGGTGCCAGCAGTTCGCTCTCTGGAATCTGCTTGATGTCAAGGCCGGGCATAGCTTCACCCAGACACTTGGAGACCTCAGCGATAATACTGGCGTCTCTGAAATGCGTGGTGGCTTTGACAATCGCCTTCGCCCGCGCAGAGGGATTGCTTGACTTGAAAATGCCCGAGCCGACAAAGACGCCGTCAGCGCCCAACTGCATCATGAGCGCAGCATCAGCCGGGGTCGCCACGCCGCCGGCGGCGAAGTTCACCACCGGCAGTTTGCCTGTATTGTGCACTTCAAGCACCAGCTCAAACGGCGCCTGTAGCTCTTTGGCTTTGGTCA
>DAOTYE010000056.1:0-22305 GCA_034434915.1 Dehalococcoidales bacterium | reverse complement strand
TGACAGGGTGGCATGTTAGTCCGCTACACCACGGGGCCTCTTTCGTACCGGTACCAGCACGGCTAAGGTAAGGCTGATAGCCATCATAAGTCTATCAGAGGCAGTGTAACGTGTCAAGGAAAAATGCGTCTGGCAACTTGCTCACAACTTCCGAAAAAGATACCATAGAATTATGTCTCACTTTATCATCGGCGTCATCGGTCAGAACGGCTCCGGAAAAGATGAGGTAGTTAAATATCTTCACCACAGGTATGGTATACCGCTGCTTTCTACTGGGGACATGGTAAGGCGGATTGCCGCAGAGAAAGGCATTGAGCCCAGCCGCCCCAATCTCCAGAAAATCTCTGAGGAATACTTCCGCCAGCACGGCAGAGGCTGCTTTGTGCGCCTGATGGTGGAGCAAATCAAGAAGAACCACTGGAAAACGGCGGGCATCACTGGAATCCGGTCGCCGGAAGACGTGCGCATTTTGAAAGACGCTTTCGGCAGGAATTTCACCCTCGTCCATGTTTATGTGAGCAACCCTCGTGTCCGTTATGAGCGCATGGTGAAGCGCAGTGAAGCCCGTGACTCACAGAGCTATGAGCAGTTTCTGGCTAACGACCGCCGGGAAGAGGAAATCTTCTCCCTTTCTGAAGCCATCAAGCAGGCAGACTACAACCTCAGTAACGACGGCACACTGGCAGACCTTCACCGCCAGATTGAGAAGCTAGTAAAGAATACACTTCTAAAAAATCAGTGAACCCTATCCCTGACCCCTTCCCCCAGAGAATCCGTGTGGGGAAGAGGAAGGTTCTTAAGGAGGGGTACCCTCATTTTCTCTTTCTCCTCTCTCCTGACAGGAGGGGGGCAGGGAGTGAGGTCATCCATTTTCCTGAATTGCCACTCCTCTCCAAAGGCGATATACTGGAAGAGGGGCAGTTCGGTGAGGTTTTTGAAGTATGGCATCGGCATGCTCATCGGAGCAGGGGTGGGTGGGTTCATCGGCTACCTGGGACAGTGTGCCGGAAGCACCTGAGGCATCACCGCAAGCCCCTGGGTGGGGGCAATCTTTGGCGGTCTGGTGGGACTGACGCTGGTCTTCTGGGTGGCTTTTAGTCGATAAGGCAAGTTGTGATTTAAGTGATTACTTCCGGAGTAAATACAGTGAACATTAGACCGGCAATTAAAAATGACCTTCCGGCTATCACTGAAATCTACAATGAAGCCATTTTGAACACTGTCGCTACCTTTGATACCCAGCCCAAGACTGTTGAGGAGCAGGAGAAATGGTTTGCCAGCCACGATGCGAGACATCCGATTCTTGTCGCTGAAGAGAATGACAGCATCATCGGCTGGGCATCATTGAGCGCCTGGTCTGACCGCTGTGCTTATGCCGATACGGCTGAAGCGTCGCTCTATGTAAAGAAGGAGCACCGCGGCAGGGGTGTCGGCAAGAAGCTATCTATTGCCCTGTTGCAGGCAGGGGAGAAAGCTGGTCTCCACACCGTGCTCGCCCGCATTACGGAGGGCAATGAGGCGAGCCTGCGCCTGGCTCAATCTGCCGGCTTTGAGCGCGTCGGCACAATGAGAGAGGTTGGCAGAAAATTTGGCCGTCTCCTGGATGTTCACCTTCTTCAGCGGGTCTTCTAATTTTGCCTCTGTCGCCCGATTGAACCTTCCCTGATAAAAAACTATACTGTTTCTTAGAGCCTATGGCTGATTTTAAGATTGTTTCTGACTTTAAGATGACCGGCGACCAGCCGCAAGCCGTGGACAAGCTCGTTGCCGGTGTGAGAAAGGGCTACAAGCACCAGACGCTCCTCGGCGTCACCGGCAGCGGCAAGACTTTCACCATGGCGAATGTCGTTGAGCGGTTGCAAAAGCCCACTCTGGTCATCTGTCACAACAAGACGCTTGCCGCCCAGCTTGCCAGCGAGTTCAAAGAGTTTTTCCCGAATAACGCCGTGGAATACTTCGTCAGCTATTATGATTACTACCAGCCGGAAGCCTACGTTCCCCAGACTGACCTCTACATTGAAAAGGACGCTGACATCAACGAGGAGATTGACAAACTGCGCCACGCCGCCACCCGTGCCCTGTTCACGCGGCGGGATGTGCTTATCGTTGCTTCAGTTTCCTGCATCTATGGTCTGGGTGAGCCGGAGGAATACCGCAGTTTCGTCGTCAGCCTGAAGAAGGGCATGTCCTATGACCGGCAGAAACTCTTACGCCGGCTGGTGGACATGCAGTACGAGCGCAACGATCTTGATTTCACCCGAGGTAAGTTCCGCGTCCGCGGCGATACGCTGGAAATCCAGCCAGCCTATGAGGAAATCGCCGTGCATATTGAGTTCTTCGGCGATGATATTGAGCGCATTGTGGAGATTGACCCGCTCACTGGCGAACTGCTCACCGAGCTGGAGTCAATTGACATCTATCCTGCCAAGCACTTCGTTACCTCCCGCGATAAACTGGCGGCGGCGATTGACAGCATCAAGCGGGAGCTTGCCGAGCGGCTTGCCGAGCTCAAGAGTCAGGGCAAACTGCTTGAGGCGGCGCGGCTTGAAGCCCGTACCAACTATGATTTGGAGATGCTGCAGGAAGCCGGGTACTGCGCCGGCGTGGAGAACTATTCCCGCCACCTGTCGGGTCGCCCGCCGGGAAGCCCGCCGTGGACATTGCTTGACTACTTTCCTGAGGATTTTCTCCTCTTCATTGATGAATCGCACATGACCCTGCCCCAAATCCGCGGCATGTATCATGGCGATATCTCCCGCAAGCAGACGCTTGTGGATTACGGCTTCCGTCTGCCCTCAGCCCTGGACAACCGACCGCTCAACTTTGACGAGTTCAACAGTCGCATCAAGCAGGTAGTCTATGTCTCAGCCACGCCCGGCGACTACGAATATGCCCATAGCCAACAGGTGGTAGAACAGCTGGTCAGACCCACCGGGCTCCTTGAGCCTACCGTGGAAATCAAGCCCACCAAGGGGCAGATTGACGACCTGCTCGGGCAGATTAAAGCCCGCGTGGACAAAGGCGAGCGCTGTCTGGTCACCACGCTCACCAAGCGCATGGCGGAGGAGCTTGCTGATTACCTCCTTGAGATGGGCGTGAAAACACACTACCTGCATTCTGAGATTGACACATTGGAGCGGGTGGAGATTCTGCGTGATTTGCGGTTGGGCGTGTATGACGTGGTGGTGGGCATCAACCTCTTGAGAGAAGGGCTTGACCTGCCGGAGGTGAGCCTGGTCGCCATTCTGGACGCGGACAAGGAAGGCTACCTGCGCTCAAAGGAAGCCCTCATCCAGACGATGGGACGCGCCGCGCGCCATGTAGAT
The DNA here is from genome assembly GCA_034434915.1 of Dehalococcoidales bacterium. GTDB lineage: Bacteria > Chloroflexota > Dehalococcoidia > Dehalococcoidales > RBG-16-60-22 > DAOTYE01. The sequence continues at coordinate 18,979 of DAOTYE010000056.1, read as the reverse complement.
GGTCATGTCATCATGTACGCCGATACAGTCACCGGCTCTATGCAGGCGGCGATTGATGAAACCAAACGGCGGCGCCGCATCCAGGAAGCCTTCAACAAAGAGCACGGCATCACGCCGCAGAGCATCCGCAAAGCCATCCGCGATATCACCGAGCGGGTGAAGGTGGTGGCAGAGACCCGCGCGCCGTATATCGCCGCACCAACACCTGTGTCTAAAGATGAGGTGGCGCGGCTGGTCAAAGAGCTTGAGTCCCAGATGAAGACGGCGGCGCGCAACCTTGAGTTTGAGAAGGCGGCGCTCATCCGCGACCGCATCATTGAGCTCAGGAAGGGGCTGATGGAAGACCCCATTGCCGCCAGGGTAAAGAAATGAACAATGAGCAGGAGCTAGAGACGCGCCAGGAGCGCCGCGAAAAGAAGCTCAGGAAAAAGAAAGAGCGCATGGTCAAGCACGGCAAGGGCATGGCGCAGATGTATAAGGACGCGGTGAGCAAGAGACTGAAGAGCAAACAGTCTGAAAATACTGAACGCTAAATCCTAGACGCACCTTTTTCTTTTCCACCCCTCAATCTGTTCCGTATGTTCCCGGTAGTGTTTATGCGTGTCAATACTCAGCCGGTGCGTGAAACGTGTGGTAAAGGCGTTTTCTGGCAGGTCTGAGAGGAAAGCTATCAGCCTTCGGTGAGTTGAAATCAGGTCCTTTTTTATCTGGCTCAATGAAAGGTTCCTCTTTTTATCCTGCTGGAGGGAGTTGAAAGCGTCAATGCCGCCGTAAACGTTGGCGTATCTGGGGGTGCGTTTTCCTTCCAAGATTAAGGGCAGGTTTTTCATGGCTTCTTCTTCCCACGTGGTAACGTGCGCCATAATGTCCCTGATTGACCGCTCTCCGCACACACCCGCCTCAAAGAAAACCTCTTCCGGCAGGCCTTCAAAAGATTTCAGGAACGCCTGCCAGTCATGCGCTAACCTGCTGAGGACACGCTCTTTGCTCACGTAATTATTTCTTGTTCGCCAGTATGCCTTTTGCCCAGGCAGTCGCCCGCTCTACCTCTCCCTCCTTCAGCGGTCCTTTGGTACCCATTACGATAAAAGCCTCCGGAGGCACCGCCAGTTGTCCTCCCCTGTCTTTCAGGCTGTCAGCGATGCGCCCGGCGGCATAGCCGAATAACTTGGCGATGAAGTTTTTCACTCTGGTGTCAAATGCCGCCACGTTGATGTTTTGGAGAGCGTTTGCGGGTATTTTATTGAGGAACTCCTGCAGCGCTGGCGTGGCTCTGCCACCCTGCGTGGGCGAGCCAACGATGAGGAGGTCAAAAGATGTCAGTTCTGATAGGTTCACCTCGTCCGGGCGGACTATCTTGATCTCGCCAGACAGGGCAATGCCCTCTCCAATCGCCCGGGCGATTTTCTCCGTATTGCCATAAACAGAGTCGTATATGATTAAGGTTTTCATGAGAGGTACCTCCGATAGCACTTGATTTTTGGGAAACTAAGCCGCTGGCTCTTCCTTTTCCTCTTCCGTGCGCTTGAAGCCCTCTGCCTCAAGCTGGTCCATGAGGCGGGCGGCGCGGGGATAGCCGATGTGCAGGCGGCGCTGGAGAAAAGATGTAGAAATGCGCTCATGCTCTTTGGCTAGCTGGCGTGCCTGCTCCAGAAGGGGGTCAGGAGGATGGCTGTTATTAACTGCTGGTGCAGAGGGCGGCACCAGCTCTGCCACTTTCACCTGGGCGACTTCCGGCTGTTGCTGGCTGTTCCAGAAATAGACAATGCGTTCAATCTCGGGGTCGGAGACGAAGCAACCCTGAAGTCGCTTGGGCTTGCCGGCTTCCGTGGGCATATATAGCATATCGCCGCGACCGAGCAGTTTTTCGGCGCCGGCGCCGTCAAGTATGGTGCGTGAGTCCACCTGGGATGTTACCGCAAAGCTGATGCGGGTGGGGAAGTTGGCTTTTATTAAGCCGGTGACCACGTCCACGGAAGGCCGCTGAGTAGCGACGACGAGATGGATGCCCGTGGCGCGGGCAAGCTGAGCCAGCCGGCACAGGATATGCTCCACCTCATCAAATCCGGTCATCATCAGGTCAGCCAGTTCATCAATGACGAGGACGAGGTAGGGCATCTTGTCCTTGCCCAGCTTGCCCTTATTATAGCCCTCAATATTGCGGGCGCTTGCCTGAGCCATCTTCTTGTAGCGCTGGTCCATTTCCTGGTTGAGCCAGCGCAGGGCGTTCAGCGCTTTGTCCGTCTCCACAATGACGGGGGTCGCCAGATGAGGAATGCTGTTATAAGGGGTCATCTCAACCCGCTTGGGGTCAATCATGATAAAGCGGACGTCGTTAGGAGTATTGTACATGAGGAGACAGCAGATGATGGCATTGAGGCAGACCGTCTTGCCGCTGCCGGTTGCCCCGGCGATGAGGAGGTGGGGCATCTTGGACAGGTCTGCGGAGATAGCTTCACCGCCGGCACCCTTGCCCAGGGCGATTGCCAGCTTGGACTTGGCTACAATCTTCTGGAAGGTGCTGGTCTCAATGACACTGCGCAGGCTGACCACGCCAATCCTGGTATTGGGCACTTCAATGCCGACGATTGATTTGCCCGGCACCGGCGCTTCAATGCGGATGCTCGGCGCGGCGAGGGCCAGGGCAAGGTCATTCCCCAGAGAGGTGATGCGCTCCACTTTCACCCTTGTCTTGGAAATTTCTTCCAGCCTGGTCTGGATATTGCCGTCTTTGTCCTTCTCTTTGACCTCTTTGTACTTGCGGTCCCAGCCCGGCTCCACTCCGAACTGGGTTACCGTGGGTCCGGCATTTATCTGGACTACCTTGGCTTCTACGCCGTAGCTGGCGAGAGATTCCTCAATGAGTTGCGCCCGCTTCATATTGTCTGCCTGGCTGAATTCCACCTCTGGTGTGACATCCAGGATTTCAATTGGCGGCAGTTTCCAGCCGTCAACTATCGTCAGGTTGGATGATTGCCCGTATTTTTTCCAGACATCTTCTGCCACCTGGCGCAGGTCCTGAGGGGATTCCGCGGCTTTCTTAATTGGTGGCACCGCGCTGGCTGACTTTTCCATCTCAGGTTTCACCTCCGGTGGCGCTGACATGAGTTTGCGCGGGGGCACAACCTTTTCTGTCTGCTCCAGAAGCAACTGTTTCTCCGGCGCGGTCATTGTTTGCGCCTTAAGTTGCTTCTCAAGGTATCTGGGCATGGGAGGGCGTTTAAAGCGCCGTGATATCCAGCCAGAGAATTTGACGAGCAAGCGCCACGTTGCGCGGGGAGATATGAAAATGAAGCCGAGCAACACTATTGCGGCTACGCGCAGGATGCTGAGGAAATCTGCGGGTCTGCCTGTGGCGCCGATAAGCCACCTGCCGAAGCTCCCGCCTAGGTTCCAGAAAGATATGATTCCCCACACCGCGAAGAAAAAGGCGATGCCTCCCAGCCAGCGGTTGCCGTGATAGAAGAAGGAGGAAAAACGTTTTTTCTGCACCCAGACGCCAATGATTATCAGCCCGATGGCGGTTAAGAGCAGTCCCAGCCCCAGGAACGCTACCACCCATCGGATGGCGTTAATAATAGTGTGCCACTGCCAGATGATGACGGCGATGACGAGCACCAGAAGAAGGAGATACAGGAACCACGGGCGGGCAAAGAAACTAAACAGCCGGAAGAGCAGTGGCTTTCCCTGGCGTCTCTCCTTTACCTGTTCTTTCTTTGCGGTTGCCTTTCTTTTTGCCACGGCACGCCTCTATACCTGCACCATGAAAGGCAGAATCATGGGGCGGCGTTTGGTGCGGTCGTAATAGAATTTTTCCAGGGCGTCTCTTACTTTAGTGTTAATATAGCTCCATTCAGTGGCGCGGGCACTGGTATGGTCAAAGATGTGCGCCAGCAGGTCACGGCTTTCCTCTATCAGCTCTTTCGCTTCGTTCATATCCACGAAGCCGCGGGTCACGATATCTGGTCTGCCGGCGAGCTTGCCCGTCTGGCGGTTCACGGCAATGATTGCCACGACAATGCCGTCAGTGGCGAGCATGCGGCGTGTGCGCAGGACGACGCCGTTAATATCTCCCACGCTTAAACCATCCACATAGACGTTACCTGAAGGGACTTTGCCGTTTTTCTTTGCCCACTGAGAGGTAAGCTCAAGGACTTCTCCATCCTCCATGACAAAAATGTTCTCTCTGGGCACGCCCACGGATTCAGCCAGCCTGGCATGCAAGCTCAGGTGGCGATATTCGCCGTGGATGGGCATAAAGAATTTGGGCTTGACCAGATTAAGCAGGAGTTTAAGCTCTTCCTGGCTGCCGTGCCCGTGAACGTGGACCTGCGCCAGCTTATCATAGACCACCCGGGCGCCCTGTTTGAAAAGGTCATCAATAGTGCGGTTCACCACAGATTCATTGCCGGGGATAGGCGTGGCAGAGAGGACGACGGTGTCTCCTGCCTGGATGTGGACATTGGGATGGTCCCGGTTTGCCATGCGGACAAGGGCTGACGTGGGCTCACCCTGACTGCCCGTAGTGACGAAGACTATTTTATTGTGGGGCAGGCCTCTCATTTCCTCAATCCGCCCCAGGACATGGTCAGGGGCTTTGAGGTAGCCCATATCCAGCGCCATGCGCACCGTTTCTGCCATACTGCGTCCGATGATGCAGACGCGTCGCTCGTGCTTGACGGCGGCATCAATCACCTGCTGGATGCGTGATAATAGGGATGAGAAAGTGGTGACGATAACTCTGCCCGGCGCATCGGCGATGATGCGGTCCAGCGTCTCACCTACCACTGTCTCAGAAGGAGTATAGCCGGGAAGCTCAGCATAGGTGGAGTCAGAGAGGAGAAGCAGGACCCCTTGAGCGCCCAGCTGGGCAAGCCGGGAGAGGTCAGTGGGCTTGCCGTCAACAGGGGTGTAGTCCAGCTTAAAATCACCGCTGTGGATGATGGTGCCGGCTGAAGTCTGGAGGATGACCCCCACAGAATCAGGGATGCTATGGCAGACAGAGAAAAACTCCGCTTTGAATTTGCCCAGCGTGAATGGCTCCCCGGGAGCCACCACCTTGAGTTTGGCATCTCTCAGTGTCCGGCGCTCCTTGAGCTTGACCCGGATGAGCCCGTTAGTGAGGCGGGTGGAATAGACGGGCACATTAAGTTGTTGCAGAACATACGGTAAAGCGCCGATGTGGTCTTCATGACCATGGGTGATGATGATGCCTCTAACCCTTGATTTGCGCTCCATCAGGTAGCTGATATCTGGAATGACCAGGTCAACGCCCATCATTTCTTCACTGGGGAACATCAACCCGGCATCAATGACAACGATGTCACCTTCATATTCCATCACTATCATGTTCTTGCCGATTTCACTCAAACCGCCCAGAGGGATAACTCTTAACTTTGATTTAGGCATATTAAATCCTTAAAAGAGATTCAGTTGCTGTGCCTGTGATTGGGGCGGCTGTGGTGAGGCAGAGGTTGCTCTTGCTTCAGCCAGGAGCGCCGGCAGTTTGCGGATGTCTTTTTCAATCTCCTGGCGCAGGTTTCCCTGGTGGAGGGCGGCGGCGGGGTGGTACATGGCGAAGTAGAACACTCCCCCTTCTTTTCTGGCAGTGCCGTGAATCTTGCTGATGCTTTTGCCCGGGAAAAACATCGCCATAGAATAGCGCCCCAGCGTGACGATGATTCTGGGGCGGATGATTTCAATCTGGCGCTCTAGGTAGGGACGGCAGTTGGCAATCTCATGCGGCAAAGGTTCCCGATTGTCAGGCGGGCGGGTCTTGATGACATTGGTGATATAGACTTCTGTCCGTTTCATGCCGATGGAGGCGAGGAGCTGGTCAAGGTATTGCCCCGCCGGACCCACGAAAGGACGGCCCTGCTGGTCTTCATGCCATCCCGGAGCCTCCCCGATGAACATGATTTCCGCATTTTCCGGACCTTCACCGGGAACAGCTTTTGTTCTCCGTTTGGCGATTTCACAGCGCTGGCATGCGTTTATTTGAGCGTAAAGCTCGGTCAGTGCAGACATAGCTTATACCGTATTCAGGTTAACGTAAACTATCAGACCTATGATAACACGGAGCATAGCTTGCGTCAATTTTCACAGCCGTTTTACGGTAAAGCCCAATCAGACTGTAAAACAGGATATTTTTCCTGAGAAAACAAAGTGTTTGTGATGAGAACACCATTCAAAAGGTGGTTGTCTCAATGTGGAACGCTGATTGTCCGCCGGGGTATGCGTGTGTCAATGGGCGCTGTGTGCCTGTTAAAGCCTAGCCCGTTTTCTGCAAAAGAAGAGGGGGCTTTTGCCCCCTCTCTTTACTTTTATGCTGAATCCTGTCTTACTTCTGGTATCCTGCCTTCGGCAGGGCAATCTTCAAGGCATCAATCACGACTTTAATGTCTTTCTCTGTGACCCATCCCAGGTGCCCGATACGGAAGATTTTTCCCTCCTGGCTTCCCTGCCCGCCGGCAAGGACTACCTGATGTTCTTCACGCATTATTCTCAACAGTGTTCTGGTGTCCACTCCTGGTGGTGAAACCACGGCGGTAACCGTATTGGAAGCGTACTTCTCATCGGGGAAGAGAGATAAGCCGAGTGATTTAACGCCGTCCCGCGCCGCCTTGCCCACGCGTGCCTGCCGGGCGAAGATGTTCTGTAACCCTTCTTTCAGCATCATGTCCAGCGCCACCTCAAGGGCGAAGAAGATTGACACTGCGGGAGTCCACGGCGTCTGTCCTTTTTCCAGGTATTTCTTGGCTTTGCCAAAGTCCCAGTAGTTGCGGGGCATGCGGGCATTGGTATAAGCTTGCCAGGCTTTCTGGCTGACATTGACCATCGCCAGCCCTGGCGGCACCATCCAGCCCTTCTGTGAGGCGGTGACGGTAACATCGCACTGCCATTCATCCACGGGCAGGTCAATTGACCCCAGACTGCTGATGGCATCCACCAGGAGCAGTTTGTCAAACTCCTTTACCACTTTGCTGATTGCTTTCAGGTCATTGGTCACGCCGGTAGAGGTCTCATTGTGGGTGATGAGGACGGCTTTGATTGCCGGGTCAGCTTTCAGAGCATTCCTGATGTCATCAGGGTCAGCCGCCTTGCCTGGCGGGAAAGTAAGAGGCGTGACCTGAGCGCCGTAGGCTTTGGCAATCTCACTGAATCGGTCGCCAAAGAAACCGATGGATACTGCCAGCACTTTGTCTCCCGGAGAAAGTGTGTTAACAATCGCCGCCTCCATGCCGCCGGTACCTGACGCGGTCAGGATGTAGATATCAGTCTTCGTCTGGAAAAGCTGTTTCAGCTTGGCGGTGATGTTAGTGAGAATGCTGGCAAACTCTGGCCCGCGGTGGTTTATCATGGGTTTCGCCATCGCTTTAAGCACTGCTTCGGGGCAGGGGGTCGGTCCGGGGATGCGCAGGTTCTGCATTTTGTCCTCCTTCATGTTAATTCAGGGTCAATACAAGGGCGAGGTCATGTACTCAATTTCTCAGCACAATCAAACCATTTGCGCCCAGCGGCGCGGTCCTACCTTAATTATGCTGCCCTTCCTGATATTTTCCTCTGTCGTATAAATTGTCTTGCCATCTATGCGGACGGCTCCTTGCTCTATTAGACGTCTGGCATCACTGCGGCTCTTAGCCAAGCCTATCTCACATAGCAGCAGGGGAACTGATACTAGCCACTCTTGCTCAGCCTCAGGCTTACTGACTTCTCCGATGCTAACCAAAATTTTGTCCTCTTCTAATGAGCGAGCTACTATTTTTTGCAGTAATTGTGGAGTTATCCCTATCTTCTGTATATCCTCTGGAATCTCCCTTTTCTGAAAAACTCGGGTAAAGTGCTCCTCTGCTTCCACCGCCGCCTTCTGGTCATAGAGCTGGGTCACCAGCTCCCGCCCCAGCCGCTTCTTGAGCTCCATGGGATTTATGGCGTTGCCGGACATGGCTTTGCGGAACTCTTCTAGCTCTGCATCAGGCACGTCAGTCAGGAGCTCAAAATACTGCAGAATAAGGTCGTCACGGATTGACATAACCTTACCGAAGACCTGTTCCGGTGGCTCGGCGACGCCGATGTAATTGCCCAGGCTTTTGCTCATCTTTTTACTGCCGTCCGTGCCCACCAGGAGCGGCGTCATGAAGCATTGCTGGGGGCGTTGCCCCATCATCTCCTGAAGCTCCCGCCCGACGAGGAAATTGAACTTCTGGTCCGTGCCGCCGAACTCCACGTCAGCCTGCACTATGACCGAGTCATACGCCTGGAGCAGGGGATAGAGCAGTTCTGTGATGGCGATTGGCTGATTGGCGGTAAATCTGGCATTGAAATCATCGCGGGCGAGCATCTGGGCGACGGTGAATTTGCTGGTCAGCCTGATGACATCCGCCAAGGTGAACTTGCCGAACCATTCACTCTGCCATCTCACCTCGGTCCTGCTTTTGTCCACCACCTTGAAGAACTGCTGCATGTAGGTCTCTGCGTTCTGTTTGACCTTCTCTGCGGAGAGCATGGGGCGGGTTACTGAAGCGCCGCTGGGGTCGCCAATCTGGGCAGTCCAGTCGCCGACGATGAGCACCACCTGGTGACCGAGCTCCTGGAACTGGCGCAGTTTGCGCAGGGCGACCATGTGACCTAGGTGTATGTCCGGGAAGCTGGGGTCAAACCCTTCCTTCAGTCTCAGCTTCTTGCCTGACTTGAGCAGGTCAATAAGCTCCTCTTTCACAATGATTTCCGCCACGCCGCGGGTGAGCAAACGGTTCAGGTCCTTTTCACTGATGGTCATCTTGCCACACCTCTGGTTTGCAGTAGCGCTTTTCCCTGTTTCACATCCTCCGCCATCTGATGCTTTAGCTCTTCTGCCGACCGGAATTTCATCTCACCGCGAAGCCGCTCAAGGATGTCAACTTTGACCTCGCGGCCATACAGTGTTTTTTCATAATCAAGGATATACACCTCTACCACCCTCTCTCCTCCGCCGAAGGTGGGAACTCTGCCAATGTAGGTCAATGACGGATAGTTGCGCCCGTTGATGTATGCCTCAGAAGCATAGACGCCGTCTGCCGGAACAGCCTGGGCTGAGTTAATATCAAGATTTGCCGTGGGGAAGCCCAGCTTCTTACCCCTGCCGGCACCGGCGACTACCATGCCGCTGAGGCTAAAGGAGCGGCCGGTCATTCTGCTGACCTTCTGCATATCGCCCTGAGCCAGGGCATGGCGAATGGCGGTACTGCTCACAATTTCGCCGTCTATCACCAGCGCTGGCACCGCCGTGACGCTGAATCCCATTTCTTTCCCCAGCGCTCGGATTTTATTGGCATCACCTTCTCTTTCTCTGCCGAGAGCGAAATCAGGTCCAATCACCACACCGTGCATGCGCAGGTATTTTTGCATCAGCGCTAGAAAATCGCGGGCGCTCAAGTGAGACAATTCTCTGGTGAAGGATAGTGTAACCACAAATGCCGCACCGGACTCTTTGAGCAATCTGACGCGCTCGTCAAGGCTGGTGAGGAAAGAGATTTTGTGGTGTGGTGAGAGCACATCCTGCGGGTGCTGGCGGAAGGTCACCACGCCCGGCAGGAGGTCCTGTTCTTTTGCCTGCCGCGCCATCTCAGCAATCAGGTGGGCGTGTCCCAGGTGAACGCCGTCAAAAACGCCGATGGTGAGCAGGGTTTCTTTTTCCGGTGTGAATGAGGCTAATTCTGCGTCAACTGACATTTTTTCTAAAGAGCAAGGAGCCGCACTAATAAAAATTCAGCACTCTGGGTAAGGCTGACGCTTTTATACTATCATAAGGCGTATGATGGGTCAAATGAAAGGGCGCTGGAAAACCGTGAGTTTGTGAAAGGCGTTGCCACCGCTTTGCTTAACTACGTGAGCTTGTGAATCACCAAGCCTGAAGGTAGCTTGGGGTAGAAATAAGTAGACTTGCGCGGCATGCGGTCGCCGGCGTCAGCTATCGCTTTAATCGTCATCGCTGTCACTGGGCTTAGTAGCAAAGCGAGCTGGTACTCCCCGGCTAATACTCTTTTGATTGCGTCTGAGGTGTCATGGCTGTAGCCAAGTAAGGTCTTTTCTGCCTCACGGGTTATTCCCAGCAGGTTCTCCAGAATGACATGGTCAACGATGCTCACGCCAAGCCGCCGGTAAAGCTCAGAGCGCCCGGTGGGCATGAGGGAGTCAGCCGCACGGGCGTTGCGTAGAGTCAGCAGGAAAAAGTGTTCCCTGACAAAGAGGGCAAGCCTGACCTGACCCTGGCTTGTGTCAAGGAAATCCTGGACTTGCCCGGGGGTGTCAGGTGAATTTGCCGGCATTTTATGTGCGCGGAAAAACCCGGTTAACCTTGTCTCCAGTGCGTCAAGGGCTGATTGCGAAATGCCGCGCGCCAGCCGGTGTGGAGGTAGAATCACCAGACCGGGGTCAGCAAAGTCCACCAGAGTCATCATGACAAAGTTAAAGCCTTCATCCGCAGATGCCATTGGATGGCTTGAAAGCATTTCCCTGCGATAGGCGAGGGCGCTCTCATAGCGGTGGTGTCCGTCAGCGATATAGAGCGGCTTTTCGGCGAAGATTTGCGCCAATTGTGTGGTGGCGTCATTCTCTGTGATGGTTCTGATGATATGCCGTTCCCCTTCATTTGTGGTGAAGTCAATTACCGGCTCAGTTCTTTCCTGGGCATTGAGGAGTGAGGTGACGTGTTTATTGCGGTCTTCATAAAGCACGAAGATAGGGCTGGTGTTTGCCTGAAGCGTGCGGAGGAGTGTCAGGCGGTCGCTCTTTGGCTCGGCAAGGGTACCCTCGTGCGGGCGGATTATCCTCTTCTCCCATTCCTCAAGCCTGACTCGGGCAATGATGCCCCTCCTCTGGTATTCCTTACCGTGCAGGGTGAAGGAGTGGTCATGGAGATAGAACGCCGCCTTATTCTCCGTGATGAGGATAGCCTGTTTCAGCCATTCATTCAGCGTCTGTGCGGCGCAAGAGTATTTATCAGAGGCTTTGTGAGGAGATGTCTCTTTGGTAAACTCAATACGGACGAAGTTATACTGGTTACGGCGGTATAGCTCATCCTGCATTGAAGGTGGGATAACATCATAAGGCGGGCAGATGACCTCTGCCAGGCTGCCGACAACTTTTGTATCATACCGTACGCCGCGGAAAGGACGGATATCAGCCACCATTCCCCTCACAATTTCAGGAAGATGCTGGTATCAGTTTAGCTTAAGATTCTCTGGCAATGCAAGGCGGGCGTTTTGACAATCAGATGCTGACGCGCTACAATCATTTGAAATCAAGGCAAGTCTGTGCGGTGTTATTCAGAATTGCAGGAGGTGAGCCGTGGCAATGAGTCATCGCGAGCGGGTGATTAGGGCACTGAAGCACCAGGAGCCGGACCGGGTGCCGTTTGATTTGGGGAGCTCGCGCAATAGCAGTATCCATGTAGCGGGCTACCAGAGACTGAAATCCCATCTGGGCATAAAAGCGCCGGATGCTCTCCTCCACAAGTTTATGCAGATTGCCCTGGTGGATGAGGCGGTGCTTCAGAAACTGGATATTGACTTCCGCTGTGTGGCGCCGGGGCATCCGGATGTGCCTCAGGATAAGCCCGTAGGTGAAGATGGCTACCAGGATGAATACGGCGTCACCCGCCGCAAGCCGCATGGCTCTCTCTATTATGACATGGTGAAGTCTCCGCTCTCCGGACCGCTCACAGTCAAAGATGTTATTGCCTACCGTTTTCCGGATGCTAAAGACCCGGGATATGTCCGCGGTATCCGCGAGAAAGTGGACTACTATCGTCAGAACACGGACTGCGCCATTGTGTTGAGCACGCCTTCTGTCTTCGTTCACCTTTCCCAGTTCCTGCGCGGATTTGAGGACTGGTTCATAGACTTAGCCGCTGACCAGAAGCTGGCGGGTGTCCTTTTTGATGCCTGCACGGAGCACACTGCCGCCGTCGCCGTGGAAGTTATCAAAGCGGCAGGGGGTGACCGGATTGACATTCTTGCTACCGGGGACGACCTCGGCACACAGAGCGGGCCAATCATCTCACCGGAGCTTTACCGGAAGCTCTTCAAGCCGCGCCACAAGAAGTTCATGGATATCATCAAAAAGCATACATCTGCCTTCATCCACTTCCACTCCTGCGGCTCAATCTATAAGCTCCTCGGTGACCTGATTGACATCGGCGTGAATGCGATTCACCCGGTGCAGGTGGCGGCAAAGGATATGGATTCAGCCAAGCTGAAAAAGGAGTTTGGCAAGCATCTGACCTTCTGGGGCGGCATAGATACCCAGAAAGTCATGCCGAAGGGTACTCCTCAGGATGTGAAGGAAGAGGTCAGACGGCGCATCCAGGACTTTGCTCCCGGCGGGGGCTATGTTCTTGCCGCTGTCCACAATATCCAGGCGGATGTGCCGCCGGAAAATATCCTTGCTATGTTTCAGGCAGGAAAAGAGTACGGCACCTACCCCATCCAGCGCTAATCTAGTTTACTGATTGGAGATTGTCTTGATTCTGCAGAAGCTAGTCCTGGGGCCGCTGACGACCAATTGCTATATCGTCGGCTCGGAAAAAACCAGGGAAGCGATGGTTATTGACCCGGCGGATGAAGCGGACCGCATTCTTGATGCAGTGAAAAAGCTGGGGCTTGCGCTGAAGCTCATCGTCCTCACCCACGGGCATCCGGACCACATTGCGGCGCTCAAGCAGGTAAAGGAGGCGACCGGTGCGCAGATTGCCATCCATGCCTATGACGCTGACTTCCTGCTTATACCGCCAGAAGCCACTTTTCTCTCTTATCCCGCACCACCCCCTGCCGACCGCTTGCTCAGTGATGGCGATACCTTGGAAATCGGCGACCTGCGTTTTCAGGTAATACATACTCCCGGACATACTCCGGGGGGTATCTGTCTGCTGGGGCATGGCGTTCTTTTCAGCGGTGATACGCTTTTCAACTATGGCATAGGGCGTTATGACTTCCCCGGTGGAAACCTTGACCAGCTGTTAGCCAGCCTGAAGAAGCTGATGGGCCTGCCTGATGAGACAATTGTTCACTCTGGGCACGGACCAAGGACGACCATTGGGGAGGAGAGGCGGGGAAATCCTTATCTCAATGGCTGAGATTATTTGATGCGGTCTTCAAGTTCTTTGAGCTGTTCCTCAAGATGCTTTTGGCGCATGGCTAGGGTGAGGTCGCTCCGTGTCTTCTCCAGCACGCCGCGTACCATGTCAGTGGTGTGGCGCAGGCCGCCGGTGACGGCGTCAGGAAAGTCCATGGTGACCAGCGCGCTATAGATGTCATCCATGGCGGTGAGAAGCTCTTCGCCGCGGGAGACGTCACCGCGTCTGATGCTGTCCAGCAGATAGCGCCTCAGTTCTCCCACGGCTTCTCCCAACCCGTTGAGGTAAGCTACCGGGTCAACGCCCAGCTTTTCAGGGTCAGGAAGGGTTTTACCGGTTACCATCGCCAGTGTAGCATGTGCTTCAGCAAACTCCTTCTGGGCGTCCCTGATGAAACCACCGTAGCGCAGTTCATCACACGCGCCGATGGCTTTTTCTATCCTGCTGAGCATGGTTCTGGCTTCTTTCAAGAGTGCCCCGGCGTTCTCAAACTCCTGGCGGTGCGTGGCACGGATGGTCTGGCTGGAGAGGCGGATGACTTCACGGCACAATGGCAAAATTTTCTCCCGCGCCTTGTCTTTTTCAGAAAAAGCGGTCCTGATTTCCTCAGTGATGGTGTCCAGGTTTTCAGTTAAGCGTTTCATTTTTTCACCTTCAATGCGCGCACCATCTGGCGGGTGGCTCTCTCAATGTCTTCTGCTTCCAGTATGGCGCTGACTGCGGCGACCGCGCTGGCGCCCGCGGAGATAACTTCAGTAACGTTTTCTTTCTTGACACCGCCAATGGCTACCAGCGGGATGGACAGTTTTTCATGGAGTCTGCTGAGCTCTTCCAGGCTGTATATCTTGCCGCCAGACGGGGCGATGCAGGAAGGGCACAGGCTGACATAGTCAGCACCGTCCTTCTGGGCGGCGATAGCTTCTTTCAGACTGCGCACGGAAACACCCAGAAGCATGTCCATTGGCAGGAGTTTCCGGACGACTTTTGCCGGCAGGCTGTCCGGCTCAAGGTGGACGCCATCAGCGGAAATGGCAAGCGCCAGGTCAATGTCATCACAGACGAAAAAGAGGACTCCTTTTTCAGAACACACAGCCCTGATTTGCTCGGCGATGGGCAGGAGCTCGCGTTTGCTCAATGTTTTGTCTCTGAGCTGGATGATTTTTGCTCCGCCTTTGATTATCTGTGTAGCGACGTCAATGTGACGGCGCCCCTTCAGCGCGCTATCGTCAATGATGGCATAGAGACCTGTTATTCTCTCTTGCCTGTCCTTACGTGTGAGCCTGGCGAGGATGTCTTTCTCAATGGTGTAGAGGGTGAAGCGGGCATGTTTGAACTGCTCTGAGTCCAGCGGCACCCCTGGCATTTTGGCAGTCTCTTCCAGGACGCGCATGGACTCCTGCGCCCGCCGCGAGTTGGCGATGATGGTCAGCGTCAGGTCTCTGTTCTTCTTTTCGCCGCGCACTTTAAGGTCAATCCCCACGTCCCTCACCGAGTCCCTTGCGTCAAGGAGCTGCAGGTTAAAGGGCGCATCGGCACGGATGAGGTCATGGCGCATGGTCTTCAGTTGCTGGGTCAGGGCGTCATCATTCAGAACCAGGCGGGTGATTTCCTCCAGGAAGCGCAGACCCTCCGCCGCCCGGTTCAGGTTGGCATCAATGATGCGCAAAGTCTGCCTGTTCATCGTGAGCTAATTCTAGCACGGCGCATGGAAAGGGTAAAGGCGGGGCGCTGTCATTCTTCTACCGCGTTCTCAATGAGACTGATGCGCGCCGGTTTGCCCCCGTTATCAAGCTCTATCGCCACCACGTCAATACGCCATGAAGGTGGCAGGCGGTCATGGTTCTGCCGGTAGTGCTCTGCCACCGCCATAAGTCTTGTCTTCTTAGCGGGCGTGATTGACTCTTCAGGGGTGCCAAAGGTGTGGCTTTTCTTCGTCCTCACCTCAAGAAAGACGAGCGTGTCTCCCCGCCGGGCAATGATGTCAATTTCACCCTCCGGACAGCGATAGTTCATCTCAAGGATTTCATAGCCTATTTTCTGGAGGAGGGCTTCCGCCAGCTTTTCGCCGAAGATGCCGGTGTCTCTGCGTTTCATTCTGATGGGGGTATCACCTCCATGACCGGCTGGAAGCAACTGCGGTGGATGGGGGAAGGCCCCAACCGCCGGAGACAGGCGAGGTGCTCTGCCGTGCTGTAGCCTTTGTGGTCTGCCAGTCCATAGCCCGGGTGAATACTGTCCAGCTTTACCATCAGCGCATCCCGGGCGACCTTCGCCACAATGGAGGCGCAGGCGATTGAAAAGCAGAGGCTGTCCCCGTCAACTACTCCTTTTTGGGGCAGATTAACCTCAGGGAGTTTGAAGAAATCAATGAGCAGATACTGGGGCTGGAGGGGGAGGTGGAGGATTGCCTGTTTCATGGCGAGGCGGGTTGCTTTGGCGATGCCTTCGGTATTAATAACATCGCTGTCAATCATGCCGATGCTGACAGCGAGCGCATTTTCATGGATGTGGCGTGACAGTATTTCCCGTTTGGCGGGCGGGAGGAACTTGCTGTCTCTGACCTCAGCTACCCAGCTTCCCTTTACGTGTGCCGGCAGGATAACCGCCGCCGCTACCACCGGACCGGCGAGCGCGCCCCGCCCCACCTCGTCCACCCCGGCGATGAGAGTATAGCCCTGCGCCAGCAGGATTTTTTCCTCTTTGAAGGTCGGTTTGGGGTGGTTATTGTTCACTCGTGCTTTATCCCCTCGGTCCCCTTCCCTTGAAAATTGGTGAGGGGAAGAGGAAAATTAAAACAAAAGAGGGAAGAAGTCCCTCTTAAACCCCCTTATTTTTCTGAGCCAGCAGTTCGCTTACTTTCTGCCAGATGATATCGGCGATTTTTTCTTTCGGGAGGGTGGCGTCTATCACCAGCCAGCGTTTGGGTTCACCTGCAGCAAGTTTTAGATAGCCTTCCCTCACCCGACTGTGAAATGCAAGCGTCTCCTTTTGAAAGCGGTCCGGCTTACCGTCCCTCTTACGTTTCAGCCCGGTCTTTACCGGCACGTCAAGCAGGATGGTTAGTCCTGGCATCAGCCCCTGCGTGGCGGCGTTATTGACCACGAGCACCATGGCCAAATCCAGCCCGCGGCCATAGCTCTGGTAGGCGGTGGTGGAATCAGCATAGCGGTCGCAGATGACCACCTTGCCTTGACGCAGACAGGGGCGGATAAGCTCCGCTACAAGCTGGGCACGGGAGGCATTGAAGAGCATGAGCTCAGCGAGGGGAGAGATGTCCAATTCTGTGCCCCATTTGAGCCAGCGGGCAATCTTTTTGCCCAGTGCCGTCACCCCCGGCTCATGGGTCAGGATGGCGGGGACAGATTCCTTTACCAGCCTGTTATAGAGCGCCCGCGCCTGAACGCTTTTCCCGCTTCCCTCGCCACCCTCAAAGGTAATAAAGAGAGACATCTCATTCCCTGTAAATCATGACCCGGCGGTGCGGGTCTTTGCCCAGGCTACGGGAGGCGAGGGCGTTCTTTTCCGCCACCAGGTGCTGGAGGCGGCGGATATAAGCGCTCTGGGGACTGAGCTCCACGGCAGCCTGCCCGTTTTTTACCTGCGCCACTGCCTGTTCTGCTTCACTGATGGCTTGCTGGAAGCGGTCGGTCCTTTGAGAGGCGATAGGGTAAATATCATGCAGGAGCTGTCTCATCTGCGGCGGGCTGTTGCTCTTGAGGACATAGACTGGCAGGTTCATCGCCTCAGCATCTTTTACAATCTGCGGCTTGCGCCGGAAGAAGCTCTTTGATGTGATGAACATATTGGCGTCCTTAAGGTTGTGCACGATGTTCGGGCTGATATCAAACTCCTTTGCCGCCTGCTCCAGCCGAGCCCGGTTTACTCCGAAGAGAAACAGGCTGATTTTATCGCTCGGAGCCGGAGGTTTTTCTGAAACCGGCTTGGATACTGATGACGGTTTCTCCACTCTCACTTTGCCGTTCTTGTCAAGCCAGCGCACCTCCACTGGCGCCAGTTCTCCGCGCAGAATAGCGTCCACTGCTTCTCCCACGTCCGGGTGGATGGCGACTTTGTCCCGGTCCTGAATTTCCACCACGATGTCAAAGGTGGGTGGTGACTTTCTTTCCAGGATTGATTTCTGGGTGCGGCGGCGCCTGGCTTCCTCATCGCCGAGGGTGACCGATTGTATGCCGCCGATGAGGTCGGCAAGGGTGGGGTTCATCATCAGGTTCTCCAGCGTATTGCCGTGGGCGGTGCCCACCAGCTGGACGCCCCGTTCGGCGATGGTGCGCGCCGCCTGAGCTTCAAGTTCGGTGCCGATTTCGTCAATAACGATGACCTCTGGCATGTGGTTTTCCACCGCCTCAATCATCACGGCGTGCTGAAGGGTGGGAGTAGCCACCTGCATCCTGCGGGCGTGCCCGATTGCCGGGTGGGGTATATCACCATCGCCGGCGATTTCATTGGAAGTGTCCACGATGATTACCCGTTTGTTCAGGTCATCGGCAAGGACACGGGCGACTTCTCTGAGCATGGTGGTCTTGCCCACGCCGGGTCGTCCGAGCAAAAGGACGCTTTTACCAGATTGCACCAGGTCCTCTATGATTTTGATGGTCCCAAAGACGGCGCGACCTACCCGGCAGGTAAGCCCTACAATTTCCCCGCGCCGATTGCGGATGGCGGAGATGCGGTGCAGAGTGCGGGCAATGCCTGCCCGGTTGTCATCGCCGAAGCTGCTGATGCGCGAGACGACATAGTTTATATCTGGAGAGTCAATCTCTTCTGGCGCAAGGGTGAACTCGCGGCTGGGGAAACGTGCTTCCGGCGGCCGCCCCAGGTCAAGGACGACCTCAATAAGGTCGTGAAGGTCACTTTGCTGGGTTAATGGCTGGCGGATGTGGGGTGGTAAGACATTGAGCAGTGCATCAAGGTCATCAGTGATTACCTTTTGCAACAGCCCCTCCTGTAACTCAATTACGTTCTGAGACAATATCAAGGAAATACTGATGGAAGCGTGTATCCTCCGTCAATTCCGGATGGAACGAGGACACGAGCAGTTTCCCTTGCCTCGCGGCGACGATGGTGCCATTTTCCAGCCGGGCAAGCACGTCCACTTTCTTTTCATCAATATGCTCAATAAGCGGCGCGCGGATGAATACGGCATGGAACGGTTTTTTGCCCAGCACCGGTATTGGCAGGTCAGTCTCAAAGCTGTCTATCTGCCTGCCGAAGGCGTTACGCTTGACGATGATGTCCATCACCCCCAGAGGCTCCGGGAAAGTGCTTGAGTTCTTCTTGGCGAGGAGTATCATGCCCGCGCATGTGCCGAAGACGGGGAATCCGTTTTTAATTAATTCCTTCAGCTTATCAGTCAGCTGGTATTCATTCATAAGCCGCACCATGGTGGTGCTTTCACCGCCCGGGATAATAAGTCCATCCAGCCCGTCAAGGTCTGCCGGCAGGCGCACTTCTTTCACCGCCACGCCCAGCTTTTTCAGCACTGCCTCATGCTCAATGAAGGCACCCTGTGCCGCCAGAACCCCGATTTTCATCCCTACCACCCCCGCGGTGCCAGCAGTTCGCTCTCTGGAATCTGCTTGATGTCAAGGCCGGGCATCGCTTCACCCAGACCCTTGGAGACCTCAGCGATAATACTGGCGTCTCTGAAATGCGTGGTGGCTTTGACAATCGCCTTCGCTCGCGCGGAAGGATTGCTTGACTTGAAAATGCCCGAGCCGACAAAGACGCCGTCAGCGCCCAACTGCATCATGAGCGCGGCATCAGCCGGGGTCGCCACGCCGCCGGCGGCGAAGTTCACCACCGGCAGTTTGCCTGTATTGTGCACTTCAAGCACCAGCTCAAACG
>DAOTYE010000055.1:0-2199 GCA_034434915.1 Dehalococcoidales bacterium | reverse complement strand
CGGTAGCAGAAGAGGTGCGCAGATAATCATTCCGCTCACATCATCCATGAACATGCCGACAATGAACAGGAAGAGGTTCACCAGCAAAAGAAGCAAGTATCTATTTCCGGTGACGCTGAGCATCCAGCTTGCTACCATACGTTTCACCTGCTCAGCGCTGGTGACATCCGCAGTAACAGCGAGCGCTTCTCTGCTCAGAGCTTTGACCTCACAGCAGGTCTTTTCAATTTCCTCCCTGGTCCTGGACACCGCAACGATATCCGCACCCGCCTCTGCAAAAGCGAGCGAGATAGCCTTGCCGATGCCTCTTCCCGCGCCGGTGACGATGGCTACTTTTCCCTTGAGGCTCAACACATCCGTACTCATGGCGCATCCTTACTTCTTGCGCCTGGCTTTGAGGTCGTACAGTTGCTTTGCTTTGGCGGCGATATGTTCCGCCGAAAGTCCAAACTCTTTCAGAAGCTCCCATGGCGCACCGGAGTCGCCAAAGCGGTCCTGCACTCCTATCATGCCCATAATTACAGGCTTGCCGTACAGTTTCTCGGACGACTGGATGACCGCGGCGACACGGTTGCCCATGCCGCCCACCTGATGCTCCTCAGCGGTGACCACCACGCCGCAGTCTTCTGCCGCGGCAATGATAGCCTCGGCATCAATCGGCTTAACGGTGTGGAGGTTGAGCACACGGGTCTCAATGCCGTATTCACTCTTGAGAATCCAGGCGGCGCGCATTGCTTCAACGACAGATGGACCACAGGCGATAATGGCGACATCCTCTTTTTCATTCTTGTATTCTGACGCCAGGCGGTGCTCAAAGGCGTCCTTGAAGTTGGGCTTTTCGCCCCGGAAACGGATGACGTTCGCCTTGCCCCAGACGTAAGGTGTATTATCATCGGTCACCACCGGCGTTGCCTCGCGGGCAAACCTGATATACTTGGGACCTTTTACCTGGAAGAGCAGGTATTCTGCCGCCCGGTGTGTCTCAATGTAATCACAGGGCACCTCAACATTCATATTTGGCAGACCGCACATCTGGAAAAGCTCCTCCAGCGCCTGGTGGGTGGCGCCGTCCGGTCCCACGGATACGCCGCCGTGGGCGCCGACAATCATCACATTGAAGTTACCATAGCAGACAGTAGTCCTTATCTGGTCAAGATTCCTGCCTGAAGCAAAGACGCCGTACGTGCCGAAAACAGGCAGTTTACCTTCCTTAGCCAGCCCGGCGGCAACGCAAGTGGCGGATTGCTCCGCAATACCCATGGAAAACCAGCGTTCCCGGCGCTCCGGGCGCTCGCTATAGAAGTGGCTGATGGTGATTGATTCAGAGATGTCAGCACCCAGGCAGACCACCCGCGGGTCATCACCATGGTCTAACAGCATCTGCCCAAAGCCTTTCCGAGTCGGCACCATTTCAACTTTCATCGTGTTCCCGCTGTTCCAAAAGTAGTTCCTGGAGAATTTGGGCTGTTTGGCGTCCAGCTCCTTGGTTACTTTAGCCTGATAGTCCTGGGCTTTCTTCAGCAAACGCTCCACGTCCAGCTTGCCATCAACCCCCAGGTGCTTCAGCCCCTCCCGCATCTGCTCAACGCTGGGCGCTTTGCCGTGCCAGCCGCAGACATTCTCCATGAACTCAACACCCTTGCCTTTGACGGTATGGGCAATGATGAGGGTGGGTTTGCCCTTGTTCTTTCTTGCCTGCTGGAACGCATCAAGAATCTGTGGCATGTTGTGCCCGTCAATCTCAAGCACATACCACCCGAATGAGCGATATTTATCCGCCAGGGGGTCAATGCACATCACATCATCAGTGCAACCATCTATCTGCAGGCGGTTTTTGTCAACAATCCCGCAGAGGTTATCCAGACCATAGTGGCAGGCTTCCATGGCGGCTTCCCAGATTTGCCCCTCCTGTTGTTCACCATCGCCCATGATGCAGTAAACCCGGTAGTTCTTCCTGTCCAGCCTGGCAGCGAGGGCGTCTCCGACAGACACAGAAAGTCCCTGCCCCAGGGAACCGCTTGACGCCTCCACACCTTTCAGTTTAAGCCAGTGCGGATGACCCTGGAAAGGTGAATACAGCTTTCTCAGCGTGACCACTTCCTCAATATTGAAGAAGCCAGCCATGCCCAGACCGATGTACAATGCCGGCGCCTTGTGCCCCGCGGACCAGAATATGCGGTCGCGGTCTGTCCAGAACGC
>DAOTYE010000054.1:0-6992 GCA_034434915.1 Dehalococcoidales bacterium | reverse complement strand
CGGTAGCAGAAGAGGTGCGCAGATAATCATTCCGCTCACATCATCCATGAACATGCCGACAATGAACAGGAAGAGGTTCACCAGCAAAAGAAGCAAGTATCTATTTCCGGTGACGTTGAGCATCCAGCTTGCTACCATCTTGGGGACATTTTCCATGACCAGCATGCGGCTGAAAATCATGGCAAAGAACAGCATCACCATGATGGCACCGATGTTGGTACTGCACTCAATCAGTGCCTGGGCGAACTTCTTCAACGTCAGTCCGCGGTAAACGAAGAAACCCACCGGTATGGCATACGCCACCGCAATGGCGGCGGCCTCAGTGGGCGTGGCAATGCCGCCGTAAATAGTGCCCAGGATGACAACAGGCATCAGGAGCGCCGGAAGAGCGCGCCAGCCCGTGGTCAATACTTCTTTGCTCATTTTTCTGTACCCTGTCCATGGGCGCGGTTGCTTCACCGTGGGATATCTGGTGACCATGACACGGTTGATAATGATAAAAAATATGGTCAGAAGTATGCCGGGGAAAGCTCCCGCCAGAAAGCAGGCAGTGATTGAGGTATAGGTTATCCAGCCGAAGAGTATCATGGAAATGCTGGGCGGAATGAGCAGGGCAAGCCCGGCTGAAGCGCTGATGAGAGAACTGGCATAGCCCCGCGGATAGCCTTCATCAACGAGACGAGGAATCATAATGGAACCGATGCAGGCTACCGCCGCCGCCGCGCTACCGCTTATAGCACCGAAGACGGCGTTAGCGATGGCGCTGACCGCGCCGATACCGCCCTTAAACCGCGAGACGATGCTGTCAATAAAATCAATGAGCGGTCTGGTGATGTTACCCCGCTCCATTACCGCACCGGCAATCATAAAGAGGGGAATAGCCATCAGGATGAGCGAACGCATCTTATCAAAAGCGAAGGGCAGGAGGAAATTCAGGTCATGCCCCAGGGCAGTAGCCAGAATAACCACCACCAGCGCAAAGGAAAAAGCCACCGGGATGCCCAGCAGGAAAAAGATAACTAGAAGCCCCAGGCTTATCCCGATAAACAGCATCTAATGTCCTCCTCGTTTGGAAAGGTGAGACAGGTGAATTAGGTGCCTGATTGAGCCGATGAGTTCCACCAGGAAGTAAAGAATCATCAGGGCAAATCCCACCAGGATAGCCAGCCTGGAATAGGCGAGAGGAAGAAGGAGATGAATTGTCCGGGGGTTCATCTGAAGGCTGTACTGGAACTGATTAAGAGCGAGGGCGACCAT
Organism: Dehalococcoidales bacterium; assembly: GCA_034434915.1. Classification (GTDB taxonomy): domain Bacteria; phylum Chloroflexota; class Dehalococcoidia; order Dehalococcoidales; family RBG-16-60-22; genus DAOTYE01. The sequence goes on along the minus strand of DAOTYE010000054.1, from coordinate 5,735 downwards.
GATACAGCATAGTCCCAGACAGATAGCCGCCGCCACGGCATGAACGCTTTCAAGAACTATGGGCTTACTTTTGAAAATAAGGTGGATTATTCCGCCAGTGATATGAGTGCGTTTGTATGTGGCGTAAACCGCTCCGGCGAAGTAAAACCAGATAACCAGATAGAGAATCAACTCTTCCACCCATAATTGCGGGGAGAAAACCACATAGCGCACCGCCACTTCAACCACCACCAGCGCTGAGGTAACCACAGATAATACCACCATCAAGACCCTGGTGAAGCTGAGAGGCGCTTCCCACAGTATCCTGGCAGTCTTATCCAGCCATGAAGGCATTTTTTCACCCGTAATCATGGATATGTGAATCCCTATACGTGACACCAAGGATATATTGGTGCGTGGGACGTCCAGCACTTGAGCAAACCATCCCACGCACCAGCGCTCAACTACTGGAGAGTCTTGAAATAGGCAAGTGCCTCATCAAGCAGAGCCTTACCAATGAGCGGTTGCATGGCGGGCCAGACGTCCTTGGCAGCCGCATCAGCCATGGCTTTGTATTCGGCATCGGAGAACTCGTATACCTGGATGCCGTAATCTTTCATCTTCTGGGTATACTGTTTCTCAATCTCCTCAGCTTTCGCGGTCTGTGCGTCAGACATCTCTTTGGAAGTGTCCAGAATCAATTTCTTATCTGCCGCAGAGAGGCTATTGAGCAGTTTCAGATTCATGATGTTAATCATATTCTCAAAGTGACCGCGATATGGCAGCCAGTATTTGATGACATCACGCACAGTATCGTACGTGGAGATAACCGAGCCGCCGTAGACCGCTTCAACCACGCCGGTCTGGAGGGCAGTGAAGACCTCCGCCCAGGGCATGATGGTGGGCAGGAAACCAAGCCGGGTCATCAATTTCTCAGGAGGTATAGCACCCCAGACTCTGATTTTCATATTCTTAGGCACATTAGGATCGCCCGGGCTGGGCGGCATTTTCTTGGCGCCCATGCCGATGAATCCTTCCGGAAGCGCCGCGATGACTTCCACACCAAGTTCGCGGTTCATCTCTGCCGCCTTGTCAAACACCCAGCCGCCCGGAGTATAGGCTTTTTTCACCTCAGCCCAGCTCTTCACCAAGTACGGAATCCAGACGATGTCGAGGCGTGGGTCATGGACGGTGGAGTATGAAGTATTCTGGAACTCAATGGTGCCCTTCATCACCTCTTCAAAAACCGGAATCCAGTCTCCGAGGGCGTTGGAATCATAAACGTCAATCTTGATACGTCCGCCGCTCCGGTCGGAAATCTTCTTGGCGAAGTCCCTGGCACTGACAGTCATGACATCTTCCGGTGAGCGATGAACCGAGAACTTCCACTTGTAGCTCTGTGGCGCCGGGGCAGGTGCTGGCGCAGGTGACGGTGCTGGCGCGGGCTTTGGCGCACAGGCGGTAAGGATAGCGCTGAAGACCAGTAGCATGATTAATAACGCGATGATGGTTTTTCTCATATTTACCAACCTCCCTATTTTTAGCATTCCAGAAATCATGGTATCCTTTTCCCTCACATTGCTCAGCACCTCCTTAATAACTTCTCAGTATTATGCCAATCAATTAGCCCGCTTCGGATATTCTTTCAAGCCTACTCTCTTGAGCCAGGACGCTTCCACTTTCTTCAGCTCTTTTAGCAGGTCGTCAGGAAGAGGTTTGGGCTGATGCGTGGTCATCAGTTTGAGGGTCTTTTCTCTTAGAAGTTCTGAGCAACTTTTGGCTTCCGGCGTCTTGGTGGCACTGCGGTCAAAGATGGTGGGCACCCAGAAATTGCGGAAGTGCTTCAGGGTATGCTTCTCAGCGATGAAGCTCCCCCTGGGACCGACCTTTTCAATCAGGTCAAGCGCCAGCGTCTCGTCATTGACGGGGACGCCTTTCATCAGCACTTTGGACATCTCAATAATTTCATCGCAGAAGGTGACTAGCTCCGGAGAACCATGCTGGTGATACACGATGCCGACATCATGGACCAGGTCAGCCCCGCTGAGCATGGTGATGAGAATCTGGTAGGTGACTTCAGCCGCTGACTGAGGGTCAACTGAATAAGCGTCAGAGCACCCGGCGGTGCCGAACATCGGCAGTTTCAGGTAATGGCAGATTTCCGTGAGCGCCCCAACAAAAAGGGTCAGTTCTGGAGCGCCGTATGGGAAGATGGTCGTCTTCATTTCCATGATGTTAGGGATGGAGCCAAAGATGACCGGTGCCCCGGGCCGCTTTAACTGGAGGACAACGAGTTGGCTTAACACTTCCGCCGTGGAAATCGCCAGGATGGCTGCCCCGGTGGCAGGAGTGGTAGCACCTGCCATGGGCATACTGTAAACCACCACCGGCAACCCTTTTTCGGCGCAGAGCAGGCTCTTTTCCATGGCGTCCTTACCCTCTACCAGTGGGCTCACCGGCTCACAGGAGCCACCCCAGAAAGGTTTGCTCACCAGGTTCTTTTCACCGCCTGCCACAATGGAGCACAGGTCAATCATTTCCCTGAGGGCTTCCAGGTTAGTGATTTCACTGATGATGGGCTTGGTGCTGTTCATGATGAAATGAAGCAGGGTAACACGGTCGCTGATGTCCAGGTTGGGGAAAACAGGCAGGGTCTTATTGCTGGAACCGGTATATGTCCACTCAATATTGGGCAGGGCATCAATCAGGCGGGACATCGTGTCAATGTCTTCAACGTAGGTCGTCTTCAACTGCTGGGTGGCGGGGTCAAGGATTTTCACCGGGTCAGGCCAGCTGCCGAAGTGACAGCCCGTCTGCCCATTAAGCACAAAAGCAACCTTACCATCCCTGGTATAAAAGGTTACTGATTTGGGAGCGGTGCGGACTGCCTGCTCCACCATGTAAGACGGGATTTTGATTCTTTTGGGATTGGAGACATCAGCGCCTGCCTCGCTCAGGATATCAATCGCCTCCTGGCACTCAAACAGGACGCCGGTCCGCTCCATAATCTGCAGAGCGCCGTGATAAATCTGCTCTATCTGGTCATCAGAGAGAATACGGAACTGGGGACTGACGTAAGCGGTATAATTGGCACGCATTAAAGCCTCCTTCGCTTTCTTCTCTATTTTGCTATCAGTTTCTTGACGAGCTCCACCCCTGACCCGGCTTCAACCGCGTAGCCGTCAGCGCCAATTGAGCTGGCGAACTGCTCGTTGACTGAGGCACCTCCCACCACAACCTTCACTTTATCGCGCAGTTTCTTCTCTTTGAGGATATTGATGACTTCTCCCATGTGAGGCATGGTGGTGGTGAGAAGGGCAGACATGCCCAGAACATCTGGCTTGTGCTGGCTGACAGCATCAACAAACGCCTGTGCCTTTACATCAACACCGAGGTCAATGACGGAAAATCCGCTCCCCTCAAGGAGCAAAGCCACAATCTTTTTGCCGATGTCATGGATGTCCCCTTCCACCGTGCCGATAACCACTTTCCCCACTCCCTTGTGCCCCGACTTGGACAGCAGGGGATTGAGAATATCAAGACCCTTATGCATGACCTCGGCAGAGAGCAGGACTTCCGGCAGAAACATCTCTCCACTTCTGAACCGCTTGCCCACTATCTCCATTCCGCCAATCAGTCCGTTAACCAGAATATCATTGGCGTCTTTCTTCTCCGCTAACGCTTGATTCACCAGAGCTTCCACCTGTTTTTCTTCTCCATTCAGAACCGCCTGCTTGAGCGCCTCATAGTTCGCCATAAATAGCAAATCTCCTTTCTTCACTCGGGAATTTTGTGCGCTAATGCACTACATTGCCTTATATATACACTAATAGTCATTTATTGTCAATAGTAATGAGACTTAAAAGAAGCCAGTCTGCCATTAAAACACTAGCGGATACCTGCCGTATTCCCGGATAGCTTTCACCATAGCAATATAGTTTTCTGGTTTAACACCGGAATGGATGGAGTTGCTTGATGTGCAGATAAGCCCTCCACCCCTTCCCGCCTTTCTGATGCACTCCTTCACCGCCTGACGCACTTCTGTTTCGGCACCAGTCGTCAGCAGAGTGCCGCAGTCAATATTGCCTATCAGACAAATACGGTCGCCATACTTTGCCTTAGCCTCAGCCATATCCATACCGGAGAGCGGGTCTATGGGATGGATGCCAGCAATGCCGGTGCTCAACAGCATGTCAAAGATGCTCCAGATATTGCCATCAGTATGCTTGAAACACGGGATGCCGTGACGCTGACACTCATCAACCTGTGCTTTCAGCGGGGCAATGGCGAAACGTTCCATGTGCCGTGGCGATGCCATCGGTCCATTGGTGCTGGCGAAGTCCCCGGTTATCCAGATGATATCCACGCCAATCTCAATGCAGTTCCTGATGTACTGTAAATTATGGTTGAGGACGATGCTGTTCAAGTGCTCAATAAGGTACGGGTTACGGATGAGGTCCATGAGGTGGTCAGCCATGCCGCGCAGTTCGCTGACAATATAAAACACATCAACAACTGTGGCGATGACCGCTCTGTGACCTTTGAATCGCCTTACCGCTTTCTCCAGGGGCTCATATTTCCACGGCGCATTGTTGGGGTCAGGGGGGACATACTTCGCCAAGTCTTTTTCAGACTTGATGGGCGCTTCGACCGGCACGGGGTCCACTTCTGTGGTCCAGCGCTTGATGACGCCAAACTTATCGCGGATAATGCCTGCAGACTCATCAATAGTCTCATATTGGTCATAAGCCCAGTCGTAGTAAACCGCGGCATCAAGGTCCATAAACTCAATGAAGTCCTCATATGATGCCCCCGGCAGAAGGGCATCACGCACTTTCTTATCTATGATGATTTCAAGCGTGGGGACGATATCTGGCTCCTGAAGTCTAACTGCCGCGAGAACGCGTTCCAGCCCGTTCATGGGATGTCTTTGTCCTCCTTTAAAACTCGTAGAGAGAACCGCCCGTTAATTTTGAGTTAAAGTCAGAACGCTGTCAAGACCGCATTTCATGTTTGATACAAAGTTTTTATGGTATACTGGAGGAAACACACGATTGCCCGCAGAGTGGAGGTGTGCCATGCAAACTGACCATAATCAGTTCACACTGCCATGCTTTCGCATCCTCTCTGATAAGCAAATCGCGGACCTGCACTCAGCCGCTCTGCAAATCATGGCAAAAACGGGCGTTACGGTGCAGTGTCAAGAAGCGCTTGACTTACTGGGCAGTGCCGGTGCGGATGTTTCTAACCCAGACCGGGTAAAAATCCCGTCACTCCTCGTTGAAAGGGCTCTGAAGACTGCTCCGGAAACAATTATGCTGTACACCCGGGAAGGCAAGCCGGCAATTGCCCTCAAGGCAGGTAGTGGCTCACACTTTGGAGGGATGAACTCCTTGGCAGAATATCTGGACCCCTACACTGGCGAGCGGAGAGCCTGCACCGTGGAAGATATTGGCAGTATGACCAGGATAATTGATGCCCTGCCGAATTTTGAATGGATAATGACCATCGCCTCTTACCCCACTGTGCCCGGCGCAATCGCTGATAAAGTGGCAGTGCTCCAGACCATCCGCAATACAACCAAGCCTGTGCTCTGCTCCATCTTTGACGTGGCAAGCCTGCGGGAGATACTGAAAATCGGTGCCATTGTTTCCGGTGGAGAAAAGGACTTTCTGGAAAAGCCCTTCCTGCTCAGTTTTTCGGAAGCAGTCACTCCGCTGATTCTAGGCAAAGACGCCCTGGAAAAAGACCTCTTC
>DAOTYE010000053.1:0-6335 GCA_034434915.1 Dehalococcoidales bacterium | reverse complement strand
CGCCCCACCGGCTACAGGTTAGCCAGGAACTCTTTCCAGGGGGTCGCCGCCAGCGTCTCGGTGGTGGAATGACCATAGGCGCGGATAATCATGGCGGCTTTCTCCACCTGCTTGGGGTCGCTCGCCTCAACGATGTCCACCACGTCAAAGCGACCCAGCGTGGCATAGCTTGCCTTCCATGACACACCGGGACATTCGCTCCTGATTTTGGCGGACACCGTCTCCGCGATGCTCTTGAAGTCTTTGGGGTCGCGGAATGCCTCAGGGGAAATACGGCTCAGAATGACGTACTCTGCCATACAGCACCTCCTCCGCACATACTGACAATGACAGGCATGTGCGCCACTGCACCCTGATTATACACCGCCAGCAGGCTAAAGGATAGCCTTAAAACGCGCTTTCGTATATCTGCTTCACATCTTTTTCCGTGAGGTTGCGCGGGTTCGGAATAAACAGGCGGGTGAACTGCATGCCGCCTGCCACCAATGTGGGGAGGGCGTCTTTTGAGATGCCGTAAGCGCCGAGCTTATACGGTATGCCCACTGTCTCCAGCAGTCTGAAGAGGCAGGGCACCAGCTTCTCCGCCGCCTCGCGCGTGGAAAGTCCCTCAATACGTTCACCCATCGCCTCAGCAATACGGGCATACTTCGCCGGGTTGCCGGGCAGGTTATGCGCCACCACATACGGCAACAGAATCGCATTCGTCCTGCCGTGGGAAAGGTGGTATTCCGTTCCCAGCACGTATGCCAGTCCGTGCACCGCCCCTAGTCCCCCGCTGGAGAAAGCCAGCCCACCTAACGTCGTCGCCAGCGCCATGTTGTAGCGCGCTTCCACGTTTTCACCCTTCAGACAAGCCACCGGCAGGTTCTCCCCAATCAACCTGATGGCTTCAATCGCCAGGACATCGGAGAAAGGCGTGGCGTTCACAGACACGAAAGTTTCCACGGCATGCACCAGCGAGTCCATGCCGGTATCCGCCGTTATTGCCGGCGGGCAGGACACCGTCAGCAGAGGGTCAACAATCGCCACGTCCGCCAGCCCGAACTCGCTGAAAATCACCTTCTTGGTATTGTCCGTCTTGTCTGTCACCACGTAGTTGCGCGTCACTTCACTGCCGGTGCCGGCGGTGGTGGGAATCAAAATCTTGGGCAGACCGCGGTTCGGCACCTTGTCAAAGCCGACAAAGTCCACCGTCCTGCCCTCGTTCTTTGCCAGCAGGGAGGCACCTTTCGCCGTGTCCATGGAACTGCCGCCGCCGATGCCTATGATTATGTCAAATTTCTCCTTGCGCGCCAGCTGACCGCACTCATCCACAATGGGTGCCGGCGGCTCCGCCTCCACCTTGTCAAAAATACTGTATTCAATCTTCTGCGCCTTGAGCGACTCTTCCACGCCTTTGGTCAAGCCCGCTTTTACCACGCCCTGGTCCGTCACAATAAGCGCTTTCCGGGCGCCAAACTTCTTTGCCTCTGCTCCCACCTGCCCCACCGCCCCATTCCCGAAGATAATTTTGTTGGGTGAGAAGAAGATATTCATTTTGGTCATCATGGCATACGTGGGTTTCATGGTCGTCTCCTTTCTTATTTTTTTCTCCAGCATCTCTTTCATCGGCGTCCAGTAGAAGTCATGCCATCCTTTGCTGATGTCATCATAGAAATCCTCAGGGACTCCCGTCTGAGTGAAGACAAGGCGTGTACCGCTCTTGCTCTCTTCCAGCAAGAAGGTCACCTGAGAAAAGTGTCCCTGGGGCCAATCGCTTGCCCGCCACGACTGGACAATCTTCTGGTCCGGCACCAGCGCAAGGTTCGTCCCCTCAATGTAGCCGTCCCAGGCGCTGATTTTGCCGCCCACCTTGCGGCTGACGTGGCTTTTTGAGCCAGTGAACTGGCTGTGTTTTCTTGAGTCCATGAGCGCTTCATAGACGTCATGGGCACTCGCTTTGATGGTAACTGACTGCCTGATTGTTTTCGTTTTCATGCTTTCTCCGTCACCAAGCCCGGTAGTTACGTCTAATTATAGCACCACCGCACTCATAGGAAAATAATGATGGCCAATATCCTGCACGATAAGATAGGAAGTGCAGAGAAGGCGATTAGGGCATATTTCAAGAGTTTTAAAACAATCACATTCAGCAAAGCTTTTACTAGCTCTACGCTATTTGTCTGAGAAAACAATTTTAATGTTCGCGTAGCCGCTGAAAACATCATCAGGTTTAATGTTAATAACTGCAATCCTCCGGCTTTGCTGATTCTGAAAAGCTTCACTCCAAAGGTAGGGCACAGGCGCGTGGTTGTTGTCCCGCCAGCAATTTTGCACGGTATACTCTTTAAATTTTTCTTTTTTAAGGCACGACAAAGATGCCTCTCTGCCGCTGGTTCTCATAACATGGCCGTTTAGTCTTAAGATTGCTTTTCTCAGACTCTGACTTTCTGCCCCAATGAGTTCTCATTCACTTTTGACACGGGTGTTATAATATTCGTAGCTTAACCCCGTAATTAGACTGCTTGACGGAGGCATTATGATTGCAAATGATAGGCTTTTCCAGAGAGGGGATAAAAGCAAGATATGGCAGAAGTATTGCGGTTTTCTGGACTTGTCATTAGCCGAGCACATGGAAATCCAGGAGCAACTGCTGATGGAGCAAATAGACATTGTTTACGATAGTCTGTTAGGACGCAAGCTAATGCCTCACAAACCCGGCAATGTTTCTGAGTTTCGCCAGATTGTCCCGCTGACCACTTATCAAGACTATGAACCGTATCTTACCAATAGAGACGAGAGTGTCCTGGCTGTGAAACCTTATTGCTGGGCGTGCACTTCGGGAAAGTCTGGTGTTCGTAAATGGGTGCCTTATACCGAGAGGGGAGCTGAGGCTATCGGCAAATGCGGTATCGCGGCAATGATTCTGGCATGCGCCAATAAAAAAGGCGAGGTGAATATCAGTAGCGGATTGAGAGCATTACACAACATGCCCCCACCGCCATACGTTTCAGGAGTCCTCTTGGAAGCCATCTCCCAAATCATTGACGTACGCCTTATGCCTCCTTTTGACAAAGGTGAAAACGAGGACTTTGCAGAAAGGATTCAAACTGGCTTTCGCCTAGCCCTGCAGAACGGTGTTGACGTTCTGAGCTCTTTGAGCAGCGTCCTTATCAAAATGGGTGAACGCTTTGCTGAAGGTTCTGCCAAGATTAAATTCAGCCCCCGTATGATGCACCCGGGCATCCTGTGGCGCTTTTTGCTCGCGCGGCTGAGAGCCACGAAAGAGAGCCGAAAACTCCTGCCCAAAGATTTATTTCCGCTGAAAGGATTGCTGGCTTTTGGAATGGATACCGATATTTACCGCGACCAGCTAGTTTACTACTGGGGCAAAGTGCCTTTGGTCACCTATGGCGCAGCCGAGTCGGGAACTATTGCGACACCAGCTTGGAACAAGAAGGCGATGACATTCATGCCCACTTCCTCTTTCCGGGAATTCATTCCAGAAGAGGAGGTGATGAAGAGCAAAGCAGACCCGCGCTACCAGCCTCCGACAGTACTATTGGACGAATTGGAAGCCGGGAAATGTTATGAGGTTGTGCTGACTCACTTCTATGGGATGCCCTTCCTCAGGTACCGCATGGGAGATTTGATCAGGATTGTGGCACTGGAGGACCCTGAGACCGGCGTTAAACTTCCCCAGATGGTTTTTGAACGCCGGGTTGATGACATTATTGACATTGCTGGTTTTCCCAGATTGGACGAAAAGACAATCTGGCAGGCTATCGCCAACACGGGTGTCAAATATGAAGACTGGTGCGCGCGCAAAGAGTTTCAAGAAGGAAAACCCGTCATGCGGCTTTATCTGGAACTGCGTGAAGAAGGTGACCCGAACCAAATAGCAAATAGCATTCATCAGGAATTAGTGAAGCTCAATGCTGACTATCAGGACATGGAAAACATGCTGGGCATAAGGCCGGTGGTGCTAACGCTCCTCCCCAGAGGAAGCTTTCAAAACTATTATGAAATGAAGAAAAGAGAAGGCGCCAATCTTGCCCACCTGAAGCCGCCACATATGAACGCCTCTGACCAGGTAATCGCTGAGCTTACCATTCTGCTGAGAAAGGACAGCTGCAGATGAGCCTTTATCTTTTATTACCACTGCTTCAGGCTGGCCTGTCTTTTGCCCTGTGCATCCTGGTTATCAGAGGACACATTAGAAGTCTGCTTCACCGGCTGTTATCCGCTTTTCTCTTTTGTTTAGGCCTCTGGGGCATACTCATCTACGGCATGCGTGCCAGCCCGAGTGTTGAATATGCCTTTATCTGGGACAAAGCCATAATTCCACTGGCGCAATTCATGGCTATAACTTTCTACATTTTCTCTTTGGAATACTGCCACATACGGTTAAGAAGACCCATCATTGTTGCCCTCTTTCTGATTTTTCTAGCCTTCATTTTCCCAACTGCAAACGACCAGGTTTTCACCGGCATGCAGGTAAAACCCTACGGCTACGCGCCGATGTTTGGACCTCTGGCACCCGCACATTTGCTCTTCACCTATAGTCTCATGATTCTATCTTCTATTAACTTCGTGCGCTACTACAGAATCAGTCAGGACCCTGAGCACCGTAATCGCATCACATATATTTTGCTGGGCACTGGCATATTCTTCATCGGTGGTGCCTTTGATGTTTTGCCGGTATTGGGACTACCACTCTATCCCGGTTTTGTCTTAGGTAGCATTTTCTTTTGTATCCTCATTACGTTAGCCATCCTGAAATACAATCTCCTTGACATCAGGGTTATTTTGAGAAAAAGCACTGCCTACGCGGTAAGCAGCATGATTATCGCCATTCCCGTGGCCGGCATCTATCTTCTTCTCTCAAAGTTCCTGTTTGGAAGCGGGGTATCTCCGATTGTCTATATCACCTTAATTGTCCTCATAACACTGCCGCTTTCTTTCTTTTGGAAACGAGTTCAGGACTGGATTGACCGTCTGTTTTATCGGGAAAGATATGACCACCTTAGAGCACTTGAAAAACTTGCTCGTGAGACTCAAGGTTTAAGCGATATGAAGCAGTTTGCGACAAATGTGGTTAATCTGCTTGCCGCTGCGCTAAAAGTTACCACGGTCCATCTGCTGCAACCTGATAAAACTGAGGGCGGATTTACCACCTATGTTATGTATCCCTCAGGAAGCCTGGCAAAGCATTTGCATCTCGCTCGTAATAGCCCTCTGGTAAAACAAATGGAACTTCGCGACGAGATAATAACCATTGAAGACATAGATGTGACTCCCAGATTGCAGAGCCTTTCCTTAAAAGAACGCGAAGCCCTCAGACTATTGAATGTAAGTCTCATGGTGCCTTTGCATACCCGCGATAGGCGGCTGGTCGGCATTATTTTGTTGGGGAATAAGCTGTCTGAAGCCAACTATACGGTAGAGGAAAAACAGCTAATCCGAGCTATCAGCATGCAACTGGCGGCTAATCTTGAGAACGTTTATCTTTATAATTTGAGCCAAGCGGAGATATCAGAGCGCAGGAAGGCAGAGGAGAAATACCGGCTGGTTGCGGAAAACTCCGCTGACATCATCTACCGGTTTAACATCGCAGATGAGCGGTTCACCTACGTAAGCCCTTCTGTTAAGCGGGTGCTGGGTTACAGTGACCAGGAGGCACTGGAGCTGGGGATACGCAACGTGCTTACACCTGAATCATATGAGAAGCAACGCAATCAACTGAGGAATGATATCAGCGCCAACGTACCTTCACGCACTCTTCAGCTTGAGGTAATCCACAAGAACGGGCAGATTATACCTTTTGAAGTGAACGCCAGCCTGGTGCGCAATGGTTCTGGAGACCCGGTAGAAATCGTGGGCGTCGCCCGCGATATCACCGAGCGCCTGAAAATGGAGGAGGTGGTAAAGAGGTCTGAAGAGAAGTACCGCAGTCTGGTGGACAACATCAAGCTGGGCATCTACCGGGCAACTGCCGACCCTCAGGGCAGATTCCTGAAAGTCAATCCGGCAATGTCCGAGATACTGGGTTACTCTAAAGAAGAACTGCTCAATATGAACATCACCAGCCTCTATGCCCATCCTGAAGACCGGAAAAAGTTGCTGGTGCAAGCCGCCACTCAGGACAGAGTCATCGTCAGAACACGCTTTCGGAAGAAGGACGGCTCAGAGTTCACTGCATTGCGCACCATCACCCCGGTAAAGTCAGCCGATGGTGAAATCCTTTACCTTGACGGCATCATGGAAGACGTCACGGAGGCAGAAAAAGCGGAGCTCAGGGAAAGAGAGCTTCAGGTGCTCAAAGAGGTAGACCGCCTGCGCTCAGAGCTCATGTC
>DAOTYE010000052.1:0-12589 GCA_034434915.1 Dehalococcoidales bacterium | reverse complement strand
ACCTTAGACCAGTCTTTTGAGTACATACTGGTTGATGAGTATCAGGACCTGAACCGATGTGACCTTCAAGTAATAAAAAGGCTTACCGAAGGAGGAGCAGAGTTATTCGCAACAGGTGATGATGACCAAAGCATTTACGGGTTCAGATTTGCCCTACCGCAAGGAATAAGAAATTTTGGCAATGACTATAACCCAAGTAAGGTACTAACACTGGAGCACTGTGTCAGGTGTGATGCTAATATTCTAAGATTGGGCTTATTTGTTGCCAATTTGGATCCCAAGCGCATTGCAAAGCCAGTCAAACCGTTGCCAGAAAAAAGCCCCGGCGAGGTACATTTATTATCTTGCGCCAATGAGAACGAAGAGGCCCAAGCCGTCGCTAAAATATGCAGGTATTTAGTACAATCAAAGGGCGTTTCACCAGGAGATATCCTAATTTTAACGCGTAGTGACTATCGTCTAGTTTTCTCTGATGTTATTAAAAAAGCCTTGACGGAAGCGGGTATACCAGTGGCTTGCCAATCGAACACAGACAATTTGTTTGACAGTGAGGATGCCCGCGTTTTTCTTTCAATTCTTCGATTATCCGTCAACCCGAATGACCATTTGGCCTGGAGGACTCTCCTGCAAGTACGAAGTAACGGAATCGGGGATGAGACTTTTTCAAGACTCTACGAATTAGCGGTTAATAAAGGGATGACTTTTGTAGAGGCATTACGATCGGTAGGAGACTCTCAGGGGTATTTGGGGAATCGGCAATCGGTTCTCCGTAGGGAAATAGAGGAGATTAAGAATCTCATTCACGGTTATTCAGATAAGACGGAGGGGAAAGAGGAGCTTATTGGCCTTTTGAAAAGAATTGCGGGTGACCTAATCGGGAATAGTGAAGTCAGGGAAGCGCTTATATCAAATCTACAGAATATCATCGAGGTAACCGGGGCCAAAAATACTAGAGACCTGCTTTCGGCGATCTCGGCGTCGCTGGGGGACAAAGAACAGGAGATTGACCCAAAGTGCGTAAATATTCTAACGATGCATAAAGCAAAAGGGTTAACAGCAAAGGTAGTCTTCCTCATCGCTGCAGAGGACGAATATATCCCTGGGGACCAACTCGGTGAAGAAAAGGAGGGAGACGAGCGGCGATTGTTGTATGTCTCCCTTACTCGCGCAAAACATGCTCTTTATGTTACCTATTGCAGCAGACGAACTGGGCTGCAAAGGTGGACCGGTAGGGCTTCAGGAAAACTGAGGAGGACTCTATCAAGATTTCTTCTAGATGCGCCGATAAAACCCGAATCGGCATCAGAATATTGCCAACATTTGGGGGACGAGTGACATATGCTGGCAACACTCACAAAATCAACGGGAAAGTCTTCTCGAAAAGCCGAGTTTTACCTTTTGTACGCAATGGTGGGCGGTACAGGATTTGAACCTGTGACCCCCTGCGTGTAAGGCAGGTGCTCTAACCACTGAGCTAACCGCCCGAAAATGAAGCTAATCTGTCTCACAAACGGGGCGAAAATCCACCAAAGCAAGAGCCCTCTCTTTGTCGGGTCCGGTCGTAAGTCTCAGCATCTCTTGCTTCATTCTCACCGGCATTATATGCCACCGGCGTCACGGCGGTCAAGGATTTGAAGCTAGCCACTAGCATTCAAAGCTGAGCATGCAGATTGCCTGAAGGCTAGTCTTGCTGAATGCCAATCTGCCGTCAGTTTCAAACTCCTGCGCCAGTGCTACCCCTATAAGGTGTTTCCCTGCCGGCTTCCTGCATTATGATATCAGGCGCAAAAGAAGCTTCACCCAGAGGATAGCAGGCTACCATCTGGTATCTGCCCGCTCCTCAAAGTGAGCGCTATTTGACGAGGTCTCCTACTACCGGGAATTTCTCTAGAAGGCTGGTGCCATGAGGCGCCGCTTTATCTAAAGCCTCTGTCAGGTCACAACCCGCCCGATGCATCACATGGTGCATACCCCCTCTCCAGTGATAGCTGGCAGAGACATCATAGACCCTGCCGCGATAGGCGACGTAGGCAACACCATGTCTGCCATCATAATGCTTAAGTTGTTCTGCAGTAAATGTCATCATCTTAGCCAAAGGCGACATCAAGCAACATCATGGTGGCAAAACCAACCATACCGCCCATCGTAGCCAGGTCAGTGTTGCCGCCACGCTGAGCCTCAGGTACCAGTTCCTCAATAACGACAAATATCATCGCGCCCGCCGCAAAAGCCAGGGCATATGGCAGAATGGGCTGAGCGGCTATGACTGCGGCAGCGCCGATAACCCCGGCAACCGGCTCAACCACGGCTGATAATTGCCCGTACCAGAAGCTCTTCCCGCGGGACAAACCTTCCCGGCGCAGGGGCATGGATACCGCCAGCCCTTCCGGAAAGTTCTGAATGCCTATGCCGGCGGCTAGAGCTATGGCTGCGCCGAAAGAGACACCCGGGATATCGGCGGCAAGAGCGCCGAAAGCCACGCCAACGGCAAGACCCTCCGGAATGTTGTGCAGGGTGATAGCCAGAATGAGCAGTGTGCTCCGCCGCCAGCTTGTTTTCACACCCTCGGCTTCTTCAGCCCGGAAGCCAATGTGAAGGTGGGGTAACAGCCTATCCACGACCCGCAGAAACACGCCACCGACAAGAAAACCGGTAACCGCGGGCACCCAGGAAGGTATGCTCTTGCCTTCTGACATCTCTATTGCCGGAGCGAGGAGCGACCAGTAGCTGGCGGCAATCATCACACCGGCGGCAAAGCCGAGCATGGCATCAAGGACTCTGCGGCTTATGTCTTTAGCGGTGAAAACGGCGGCGGCGCCAAGGGCTGTCATCCCCCAGGTGAAACAGGTTGCCAGAAGCGCCTGTAAGACCGGGTGCAGCCCCTGTAATATCGCAATCACTTTCTAACGCCCCAAACGGAATCGTACAGGGAGGCCCGGAAGGATGCCATGACCTCCCTGTGTAAGTATACTACACCTTATGGGCTGTCACTTGAGGAACTTGGAGACGAAAGGTGAGGTCTCACCCCGCCTCAGGAAGTGACCAGAAGGTCCTTCGCCCAGAAACTCGGAGAACCAGGATTCGTGCTCTATCTCTTCGTTGAGGATGGACTGGGCCAGGTCATAGGTGCGGTGGTCTTTGCCAGCGGTAATGTTGCAGATATGTGTGTATCCTCTGACGGCGCACCTCTCGGCCTCAACCAGCACGGTGAGCATTGCCTTGATATCCTGCGGGTTTTTCGGCAGAGTGGCAGGCGGGCAGGCGGAGCAGTTGTGGAAATCTACCATACTCTCCGGCAACTTGCCGCCAAGCTCGTATATCCTGGGCACCAGCGCCTCAAAGTGGTTGCGGTCTTCTATCCGGGCTGTCTCAGCAATTTCTTTGATTGTTTCTCCGTCAAGACCAATCAGGTTTGCCCTGAGTATCGTGTAGTAATAATAGGTGGTCAGTTCGGCAGCGGCGTTGTTGACCAGTAATTCAAGCAGTTCCTTCACATTGATTCCGGCTTTTTGTACCATTTCTATTGCTACTTTAGCCATTTTTGTCTCTCCTTGTCTTTGATTGTTTTGATTCTGGACATGTCCCCCCATTGATGAGCTGACAGTAGAATCTCCTCTTAATTCATATCACCTCCCTATCCCCAATGGATTTTGTTGCTATTTTCCGCCGGTAGTCAGTACTACGCCTGCGCATACTTGCGGGCGGGGCATCTATCGGAGGTCACCCGTACCACTTGGAGATAGCCGCAGTTGGCACAGCACCACTTCACAACATTCTTTTTTGGGAATACTTTGCCAGAGCCTGCATTTGCGGCAGTTTGCTCCTCTGCTTTTCATGAAGCTTCTTCTACCCCGGCGATTTCCTTGAATAGTATTGCTATCTCCGCAAGGGATAGACTGGCAAAGAACGTGTAGCGGTTCCTTGGCGGTGATTCCCCAGCAAAGGCGGTTAATAGGTTTTTCGCCGGTTTGTGTGCCTTTTACTGATTTGCCCGCGTGATTTTACTCATTACCCGCCGATTTTTTCCATGGGCTTGCCACAGCACACCAGGGTTCCCCCACCCGCCTTGGTCACGGTCACTTCATTGCCGCAGATATTGCACCGGTAATTCTCCCCCACCTTTTTAACTGCCATATTACTCTCCTTTCCCCCTATTTTCGCTGACAATCATGACACAACCCACGAAACTCCAGCTGGTGATAGGCAATCTTGAAACCGGTTCGGCTAGAAACCACGCGGTCCAGCTCTTTATCCACCGGCACATTAACATCAAATACCCGTCCGCATTTTTCACATCTGAAATGGTAATGGCTTTCCTGCTTTGCCTCAAACCTGCTGACGGTGTCGTTGAGATTCAGTTCGGCAACTAGTCCCATCTCCTGTAATACTTGGAGATTACGGTAAACCGTTCCCTTGCTGATATTGGGAATCTCTTTTCTGACCTCATCATATATCTGGTCAGCAGTGGGGTGGGAATAGGTTCCTCTCAGAAACCTCAATATTGCCTCTCGCTGCTTTGTCTGTCTTTTGACACTGTTCATTATCAGTAATAAATCCTGTTACTAGGAATACTATCATGAAAAAAACCAGATGTCAAATGATGATGTTTCAGAGCTTAAGCTGGCTTTTTGAGGAAAGACAATCAAGTGCTACAGTGCCGGTATCAGATTCTTACTCTTAAACAAAAGTGCGGGAACTGTCCCCCCAGGTTCCATCACGATGGTAACGATATTACCAGAGCTGACTCTGCATTACCATATGTTCAGCTTCAGGTTTGGGCCGTCTTGATTGTCGGATAATTACCCTTTGTGAGATAGGTTAATCATATTACAGATGTCTTTATCTTCCTGGAATTTTTGTATCGTTGCGCGTTTCTTATCCCCGTCAGTACATCTTCATTTTATTTTATTGTTGCTTTGTCCAGATAAGCATCTCCTTTAGCTTCGTTGCCCTGTCTGCAAAAGCTTGCCTTCAGATGCAGTACATGCACATCACCAACACGGCGAGTAATCTGCTGTGCATCCAGGTATTCAAGCAAAACCTGAGCGTTTTTACGGCTGGTCTTAAACATATCCCGCACCTCGGCGATGGTGATTTCTTTTTTTAATCGCAGGCGCTGAATAATGCCCTCCACCATTTCATGGTATGCCGAGGTTAAGAAAATGATTTCATCTTTCAATTTAATTATGCGGCCATCATTGATGAGCATGTTGAGTATCTCAGGGTCAGGCACAATTTCCCGGGAAGGATAGTACGGATTCTGAGATAGTGATTTGAGGAAAGCGTCAACTGCCGACTGTTGTTCTGCCGATAGCTTGATTTCATGGGTTGGTAACTTTACCAGCATCCCGTCCTTGATGATAATACCTTCGTCTACCAGCTTCTGCAAAATGCTGTCGTAGTATGGTGCGGGGGTCTTGAGCCGGCTACGGAGTTCCTCTTTAGACATACCCTTGCGCAGAGGAAACTGATGATGGTACTCCTGAATAAATTGCCTCGTCTTGTCTTTCAGGGCATTCCAACCATCAGCCGAAAAAAACAATGCGCCTCCGGCTGTTTCACCCAGCTTCACGACACGCCCGGCAGAAGCGAGTTTTTCCAATAATGTCGCCGTCTCATTGAGAGACAGGCTGGCAAGGCGCGAAAGCTGTCCCACCAAGATGGGCTCGTTGTCTTTCAGTATCGCCAGTACTGAGTCCTCTGGAGAACTGTTGCCTCTAGCCAAAAGGCTCTTGATTACACTGGCAGATAGGCGGGGATGCCGCTTGGCATAGGGGTCAATAATCTCACCGCCACCGATTGTTCTCTCAAAGGAACGCAGGATAAACAGGTCACCTTTAGCCACTGCCACAGGTTGTTCCAGCCGTATTTGTCCCCAGCCAGTCTCTCCCGGATTTAACCTTTCCTTCTCAAGCAGGCGCAGTTTCCCCGGTACCTCGCAGGCGCCAGTATGAAAGGTCACCGGCGTATTATGCACAACCGGACTATCCAGACCAGATACGGCACGTAACTTTACATCCACCAGATGTGTTGGCTTGAGCCAGCCGGCGGTGGTTATCACGAACCCTCGCTTCAATTCCTCCGCAGAGATACCTGCCAGATTAATGGCAACCCGGCTGCCCGGTAAAGCGGTATCAATCTGGCGTTTATGCGTCTGTAAACCGCGGATATGTGCCCTTTGCCCGGTGGGTAAAATTTCCACCTGCTGGTCTAAGAAAAGCTTGCCATCGGTCAGGGTTCCTGTGACAATTGTGCCAAATCCTTTCATGCTGAACACCCGGTCAATGGAAAGCCTTGGCCTATTGATGTCTCTCCGCGGAGGTATTGAATCAAGCAACCTGTCAATGGTAGCTAACAATTCAGGAAACCCATCTCTGGTTACAGCAGAAGTTACCACAATAGGAGCGCCTTCTAAGGCTGTGCCCTGTATTATTTCTCCTGCCTCTAAAATAGCCAGCTCCTGTGTTTCCTCATCTACTAGGTCCTTCTTGGTGATGACTACAATACCCCCTTTCAAATTCAGTAAATCCAAAATAGCCAGATGCTCTTTTGTCTGAGGCATAACGCCTTCATCGGCGGCGATGACCAGTAGCGCTAAATCCATTCCCCCCACTCCAGCCAGCATATTTTTGATAAACCTCTCGTGACCAGGAACGTCTATCATGCTGACTTCACGCCCGCTGGGAAGCTTAAGCCAGGCAAACCCCAAATCTATGGTCATCTGGCGGCTTTTTTCCTCAGGCAGACGGTCTGGGTCAATGCCCGTCAGCGCCAGTACCAGTGTTGATTTACCGTGGTCTACGTGTCCCGCAGTACCGAGAACATACATCTTCTACATCTCACCCTGAGTAATCAGTATCTGAAACTTACGTCTCATTTCTTTGACTGGATGGAGAGGGCGAATGGGAGTCGAACCCATCACAGCGTCTTGGCCAGAGCTGCGCCCGGTTTTGCAGACCGGGGGGAACCCGGTTCCATCGCCCTCACCGGTCAAATCCTGATAATCTTTATGCTGTCAGCAAAAATTGGCTTTGACGTACCGTTTGGTTATCTGAATCGGTTTCAATTCCTTTAGCGCGCCAGCTCCGCTTTCATCACTAAATAGCTTCAATAATAATCTTGCCCTTTGGCTTAGCCACAACTTCACCAATGATGGCAGCTTTTATCACTCCAGCCTGATGTAGTCTATCCAGCATCTTCAGTGCCTTATCCGCCGGCACGGAGATAAGCAAACCTCCAGAGGTCTGGGGGTCAAAGAGAATGTCACGGCGGAACTGGCTGACACCGGGTTTGAATTCCACGAAGTCATTGCGGAAATCACGGTTGCGGTAAAGACCGCCGGGAATCATGCCCATCGCCGCCAGCTCTTCAGCTTCCGGGAAGACCGGCACCGCCTCGGCGTAAATTACCATGCCGACATTAGTATTTTCAATCATTTCACTGGCATGCCCCAGCAGACCGAAGCCGGTAATATCAGTACAGGCATTAGCCCCAATCTCCTGCATTATTTCTGATGCTTTCTGATTGAGGGTAGTCATAGATTTGGCAACTGTTTCTGCCGCCTCCCGGCTGGCAACGTCCGCCTTTATAGCTGTATTGATAATGCCGGTACCCAGTGGCTTGGTCAGAATCAGCCTGTCCCCCGGTTTGGCGGTTTCTTTCCGTAGCACCTTCTGCGGGTGGATAGTGCCGGTCACGGCAAGCCCGTACTTCAGCTCCTGGTCATCCACGCTGTGTCCGCCAATCAGCACCACCTCAGCTTCACGCATCTTCTCCAGCCCGCCCAGTAAGATTTCCCTGAGTATAGATACATCCATGGTCTGAATTGGGAAGCAGACGATGTTCATCGCGGTCAGGGGTTTGCCGCCCATGGCGTAGACATCGCTCAGGGAGTTAGCTGCCGCTATCTGGCCAAAGGTAAACGGGTCATCCACGATGGGTGTGAAAAAGTCCACCGTCTGGACAATTGCCAGCTCCTCGGTCAGTTTATACACGCCGGCATCTTCTATTCTTTCCATCCCGACAATAAGATTTGGGTGGGTGGTCAGAGGCAGGTCTGCCAGGGCTTTGTTGAGGTCCGCCGGACCCAGTTTACAAGCTCAGCCGGCGCCACGGACGGTCTGAGTAAGACGCGGCTTTTTATTCTTGGCTTCATCCATATCAGTTACCTCCCATCAGATTTTTATTACCTTGTCTGCTGAGAGTAATGACTCCACCGTATCGTACATATTGGTTACAGCGCCGACCTTGAGTTTATCTTTTAGCTGGTAGTATTCCAGGCAGGTGCCGCAGGAGAATATCTGTACCCCTGCTTTTTCAAGAAGTTTCAGACTGTCCAAGACCTCTGACCCCTCGGTAGTCAGTTTTACCCCGTCATTCAGGAATAGAATCCTGGCTGGCTTCGGCTCGGCGTCCCATAGCGTGTTGAGGAAGGCTTTCATGAGGATTTCACCGAGCCGCCGGTCACCTGTTCCCAGCCGGTCAGTAGTGATGAAAACAACATTCTTACTTTGCCCGGGGGAAGCAGATTTTACCGCTTTCTTCTTATAAATGTGTACATAGAACAAGCCGTCCTTCTCAGCAACGGTAACGCCGCATCCCTGGCTCTCAGCAAAACGCCGCACATTCTGGCATCCCTCCGGCCGTTCAATGATGACGGTAAGCTCCCCCTCTTCTATGCCTTCCAGAGCTTTCTTGGTTCTTACCACCGGGAGGGGGCAGTTAAGCCCCCTCGCATCAATTTCAATCATCGCTCCTACCTCCTTTTGCGCCGCAGACACTGCTCCACTGGCACAGGTAATCTTTAAAAACGGCTGGAAACTGAGCAATAACCTCTCTTACCTTGGTGGCTGGAGTTACGTTGGCGTATTTTCCAGCCATACGGTTGACTTTGGCAGCAATGATGGCAGCCTCGTGTAGCTCCAGGCCGGCAAAGGCGAAAGCCGATACCAGTCCGGTGATAGTATCACCGGTACCACCGATAGGTTCAAGCGCTGGCACATTTGGCTCTGAGATAGTAGCCAGGACCTCTCCGTCTTTTATGATGTAGTCTATCGCTCCCTTCGCCAGCAGTATCTTGGCGGCGCCGTGGTGTCTATAAGCCGCTCTGGCAAGCTCCGGAGCCCGCGTGATATCGGTCTCAAACAGGTGCCTGGCGATATAGGCTGGGTGGGTAGCCTCCGGGTCAGCCAGGAAAGCAATCTCGGTGGGGTCAGGGGTAAAGATGTCAAACTTTTCAGCAAGGCCGGCGGCTTTTGCCGAGTACATTGAAGCCGCATCCGCAATCATGATGGGCCTTCTGGCGCACTTCTCCACGGCGGCGCATAGCTGTCTTGTCTGGGACATATTGGGCAGCCAGTAATGCAGCGCCAGCACGGCAGGTGAGAGTTCCTCAATGTGGTCAATCAGGTACTGGTACAGCTTGCGGCTTCCTTCACCTTTACCAATGTCACCCACGAGCAGGGCATGAGGGGCTTCCAGTCCCAGGTAACTGGTAGTAGCCAGCGCGGCGCTAACCATCGCGCCGGTACCCTGTGTGCAGGGAATACTTCTTCCGCCAACCACGAGGTATCCGCTCTCAGAGGTAACTTTGCCCATGGTAAGAGGCATGTCTTTAATGGGTACAGTTCCGGCAATGAGCATCATGTCTTATTACCTCCGGAATAGAGAGCCAGACATTCGTCAAGCGCCCTCTCCAGATTTAGAGCGCAGAGGGTGAAGCCCAGGGCTTTCGGCCGCGGCGCCTGGTCAAGGCGCTTGTCAATAAGCTCGGCGTGAAGATATGGAATATCCGGGCAACCGCCACCGGAAACATTAACTATTACCCCACTTTCCTTTTCATAGGTAATTTTCATATTTCCGGCTTTAACCATGACCCACCTGCCGAAGTCCGTCACCTTGACGGCATCAAGCAACGGAGCCGTTTTGGCTCTTATCGGCTCGATGCTGGTGTAAGCCATATCTTTCTCTTTCAGCAGACGCTCAATGCCGGGCTGCTCAACAAGGTTTATTTCAACAGCCAGATCGCACCCCTTGCGGAGCTCAGGCGGGGGTGCCACCAGCCTAACCATGTAACCAGCCGCCTTAAGCATCTTCTCCACTGCCATAGCCTGAGAGACTTCTTGAAAGAGCACCAGTCCGCCGCCTTCAAATTTTGCTTTTTGATTTCGGCTAAAAATCGCCAAACCACTCGCCCCTTTCTCCGTTCAGACGGATTATTTCTTCAGCACAATCCGCGAGCTGCCGTCAGGCTTGTCCTCAATGGTTACCGTCCAGCCGGCATTTTTCGCCAGGCGGGAGACGTTCTCCCGCGCCGTGGCGGAGTCTACCAGCACCTCCAGTGTTCCCTTGCTGAGCTTCTTTATTGCTTTCGTCGCTAAAAGGGCAGGTTGCGGGCAGGAAAGCCCGCGGGCATCTATTGTCTTTATCTCATTCATGGTTAATGTCCTCCTATACCTTTGCCTCTCGCATTGTTAAGCCGATGATGACACAGATAACCAGTCCGGCGATGACAATAAACGGACCGAAGGCACCGGGACCGGCCGGAGAGCTTGCCATGCTGTAAGTATGGGAGATACCCGCACCGACCAGCATACCGCTGACAAACATGGCAGAGTCAGCGTCACCTTCACCGGTGAGGAATAGCTGTCTCCCCGGACAGCCGCCCGCCAGAGTGAAAGCAAGACCGGCCAATGTCATGCCAGCAAAGTTCCACAATTCATTAGTATGGGCTACCGGCTGCTTTTCAAAGCCGGGGTGGAACTGCCCCAGTATCAGGTTAGTCACAAAGGCGGCTACAATCAGCGCCAGAACGCCATAGAGAAGGCGCGAGTCTCTGAGCAGGATGGCATCACGCACAGCACCGACGGTGCAGAACCGGCTGCGCTGAGCCAAGAAACCAATGAAAAGCCCTATCACCAGGGAGATGATAAGCGGGGCATGCTGGCTCCCCGGGCCGGTGGTGGAGAAGAAAATGGGACCGGTCGGATTACCGTTAGCGTCACGCCCGAACTGCGGCTGCACAATCAAAAGAACCAGCAGCACCACCATGACGGCTGGCATGACCCACCCCACCGCTTTCGGTGCCGGGCGGCTCCTCCCCAGACTGAAGCCCAGGCGCAGCAAAATGATACCTATTCCAATACCCACTACCAGACCAATGATGCCGAAGATAGCCGTCCAGTCACCGCCAGCCAGGCGCAGATAAGCGCGCCAGGGACAGCCCAGAAAGACCAGGGCGCCAAAAACGGCGAACATGCCCAATAGGAAACGCACCAGCGGAGCCGACCCGGTGCGCGGCTTAAACTCCTTGAAGGTAAGCGCCGCAACCAGCGCACCTAACACAAATCCAATAATCTCGGGGCGGATATACTGCACCACCCCGGCGCGGTGAAAACCCAGAGCTCCGGCAATGTCACGCGTGAAGCAGACAACGCAGATACCCATGTTGCCGGGGTTTCCCAGGAAGACCAGCAGTGGCGCCAGAATACCCACGCCAATACCGGTGATAATCGGTCCCCAGCGGGACGTGAGAACGCGGGCAATGGAAGACATATCTACTCCTTTCATTATTAGTTTTGTCCGGCTACACGGAGAGAATCACGGTGAAGGAGTTCAATTTAACCGGGTTAAGTGGTCAAAGGCAATTTTATGAACTCTCCATGCCGCCCGGTTGTGGTTCTGAAAATGCACTGCATACATTAAAGGAATATGGAATCACGTGCGGCGGTGGAAAACAGTCATAGCATCACCTCCTTCTCTGGAAACTGCTGATAGCCTCTGGCGAAGGCAAAAAGAAATCGGGCACGGAAATT
Organism: Dehalococcoidales bacterium; assembly: GCA_034434915.1. Taxonomy (GTDB): domain Bacteria; phylum Chloroflexota; class Dehalococcoidia; order Dehalococcoidales; family RBG-16-60-22; genus DAOTYE01. The sequence continues at coordinate 776 of DAOTYE010000052.1, read as the reverse complement.
AATCCATGGCCCGATGAATGAGGGAGAATAAGCGGCTAATTTACCAAGAAAAGAAGCACCCGCCAGCGGTTGAATAACCCGCTGGGTTAACACCTGATACCCTGAATGCAGCAACGCACGCGCCATCATGGCGTTCGCAGCACAAGCTGATTAACCCGGTGATAGACGGCTCCGCCGTCTTATTGCGCCGGATTCAGGAGCGTGGCTGCATTCTCCTGATTTGCAATAATGGAATCACAAGCTGGATTATAACAAAAATTCAGTGTAACATCAATCAATTGTTGAAGCCGGAACACAGGTACAAACTTCAGAATTGCCGGGCAGGCGGTCACGGTGCCCAAACAAGGTGCGGTTCCCGTCACGCAACCTGCCAGATTACCGCCTGAAAGATGAGGATGGCTTTCTTTAAGGTAAAAAAGAGAGCCCCCTTACGGGGGCTCTCGGGGTTTCAGGGAACCGTTCTCAGGTCAGGTTAGACAGGCCGTCTGGTCCTGACGATGAGGACGATGACCGCGATGACCAGCACTGCGCCGATGACCACAATAGCCCAGATGTACGCCGGGGCAATCTGCTGTGGAGCAGGAGCCGGCGGGATGGTGATGGTGGTGGGAGCGGGCAGATTGATGGTCGGAGCCGGCATGGTTATGGTCGGCTGCGGGATGGTGAGAGTCGGGGTTGGAGCCGGCGGGATGGTTACCGGCGGCTGAGGATTCACGATTTCGGTCGGAATCTTCTCCAGCGGCTCTACCGTGAACGAACCCGTAGCGGACCAGTTG
>DAOTYE010000051.1:0-26425 GCA_034434915.1 Dehalococcoidales bacterium | reverse complement strand
CTGCTGGGACTCTTTCCAGAGCCATGACGGCGCAGGCGCCGGCGTCCTCAGCAATCTTGGCATGCTCTGGAGTGACCACGTCCATAATAACCCCGCCCTTGAGCATCTGGGCGAGGCCTGTTTTTACTTTCCACGTCCCTGTTTCCATGGTATGCCTCCTGAGTAGAGATAGGTAAACCCTTGGTATTCGTATTCTGATACTTTTTCCATTGTTTGTCAACCAAAACAGGCTTGTTAATTATTTACAAGGAAGCTCTTTTCAGAGTAGAATTAAATGGCTTTGCAGTATAAGAATGGACGGTTAAGATGAAAGCGGAGACCATATCCATCGGCACGGAATTGCTACTGGGTGAAATCATTGACACCAATACTCCTTACATTGCCAGTCAACTGGCGTTGCTTGGCATAGACCTGTTCTATACCTCATCAGTGGGTGATAACCGTAAGCGATTGTGCGGTATGCTGGAGCAGGCGTGGAACCGCTCTGACATCATCTTCACCACCGGCGGTCTGGGACCCACGCAGGGCGATATCACACGGGAGTGCATTGCCGCATTTCTGGGTGAGAAACTGGAGGTCAACGAGGAAATAAAACAGCACCTCATTAAGTTTTTTGCCCAGCGCGGCATGGAAATGCCCCAGAACAATATCCGTCAGGCGATGGTCATTCCTTCAGCTACCATCCTGCCAAATCCTTTTGGGACCGCCCCTGGCTGGTGGGTGGAGAAGGACGGGCGCATCATTGTCACCATGCCCGGTCCGCCCCATGAGATGCAGATGATGTGGAAAAACCAGGTCCTCCCCAGGCTCCAGGAGAAGGCGGGTGCCATCATCCTTTCCCGCGTGGTCAAGGTCTTTGGTATTTCTGAATCAAAGATAGACGAACTGCTGGCGGAGTATATCGCCGCATCCAATCCCACCCTTGCCACCTACGCCAAGCTGGACGGCATCTACCTGCGCATCACCGCCAAGGCATCCAAGCCAGAGGAAGCGCGGGAGATGATTGCCCGGCGCGAGGCGGATGTGAAAGCCATCCTCAGCGATGCCATATGGGGCTTTGATGATGATACTCAAGGAGGCGTTCTCGGCAGACTCCTCATGGCGAAGGGTCTCACACTGGCGGTCATTGAGACGTTCACCGGTGGGTATCTGACCCAGACACTTGCCAGCACTCCGCAGAGCCAGAAGTTCTTCAATGGCGGCATGACAGTCACTTCTGACGCGGTGAAGGCGGCGCTGGGTCTTGACAGGTCATTCACTACCGGCAGGGCAAGCCCGGATTCCGTTGCCGCTATGGCTTCCCTGGTGAGAGAGAAGTTCAAGTCTGATATCGGCATCGGCGTTGATGGCGTGATAGAAGGCGATGACCTCACCCAGGTGCTCATTGCTACTGATAGTGAGCTCACCAGCTCACCCAAGGTGAATAGTTACTCTGGCAAGCTGTATCAGATGAAGACGCGCGCCGCGCACTATGCGCTCTTTGACCTGATAAAGATGCTGGAAAAGCTTGACGACGTAATTAACCAGTGAGTTCAGCCCTTAGTCATCCGGTCGTGAGCAGAAATGCGTAGTAAACCACCACCCCGGCGAAGATGACACTGTCAGTGCGGTCAAGCACCCCGCCGTGCCCCGGCAATAGCTTTCCGGAGTCTTTCACGCCGGCATTGCGTTTCAGCAGGGACTTAGCCAGGTCACCGAACTGGCCGAAGATGCTCACCAGCGCACTGAGCAGGACTATCAGCCAGATGTCCACCGGTATGCTGATGGGGGAAGGCAATGAAAAGAGCGCGCCGATGATGACCGCGCCCAGGATGCCGCCTGCCGCGCCTTCCCAGGTCTTGTGGGGGCTGATGCGGGGGGCAAGATAGTGCTTCCCGAAAGTTTTGCCGATGAAGTAAGCGGCGGTGTCCGAGGCGAAGGTGGTGAAAAGGGCAAAATAGACCCAGTTCCTCCCGGCTTCAAGCCTCAGTGCTACAAGGTAGCTCATCAGCCAGCCAATGTAGAGCATACCGGCAAGCGTCCAAGCCCAACCGGCAAACGCTCCCTCCCGGTGGGAACGCAGGACCAGCCAGATAAGGGAGAACACGATGCCGGAAGTTAAGATGATGGGTAATGTGGCATCATGCCCGGCGTGCGGGCTCACAATGAAGACGAATGTCCAGGCGATGCCAAAGGAAATGAGCACCGGCACTTTAGCCGCGGCAACAAGCTGGTAGAACTCAAGGACTGCCAGCACTCCCCAGAGCGCGGCAAGGATGGTGAACCAGGGGAGAGGGTGGCCAAACCACACGGCAAGGGCAACTATGGGCAGACCGCAGAGCGCCGTGACAACCCTTTTTCTGAGCATTACAATAGCGCGCCGAAGCGCCTCTCGCGGTGGCTGTAGGCGATGAGGGCTTTATCAATATCTTTCTTGTTGAAATCGGGCCAAAGGACGTCTGTGAAATAGTATTCGCTGTAAGCGGTTTGCCAGATGAGGAAATTGCTCAGGCGCAGTTCATCACCGGTGCGGATGAGCAGGTCAACATCCGGCAGTCCTGCGGTGTACAGGTAATTGCTGAAGAGCTTCTCATCAACTTTATCCGGTGGCACCCCGTCAGCGATGATGCGGCGCACCGCATCTACAATCTCTAGTTTCCCGCCGTAGTTAAACGCCAGGTTGAGCACCATTCCGGTGTTTTGTTCAGTCAGCGCCATCGCCTCACGCACGGACTTTTGCAGCCAGTCTGGAAGCTCGTGCAGGCGCCCCAGGTGGCGCACTCTGACGCCTTTCTTATGCAGTTTGGGAACATCCTGCTCTATCCGTTCCTTGAGAATCTGGAAGAGACCGTCAACCTCATCTTTTGGCCTTGCCCAGTTCTCTGAAGAAAAGCCATAAAGGGTGACGTATTTTATGCCATAATCGTTGAGATATTCAATGATGGTGCGCATGTTCTTGACGCCGGCGCGGTGTCCCATGAGCCTGGGCAGTCCCCGCCTCTCCGCCCATCTGCCATTGCCGTCCGGGACAATGGCGACATGAACCGGTAAATGCGCAATTTTTTTTACAGGAGACGCCTCTTTCATCTTGCCTCAGCCGTGAAGGAAAAGGGCAGGCTACACTGCCAGGAGCTCTGTTTCTTTATCTTTCGCCGTCTGGTCAATGGCGGCGATATAGCCGTCAGTGAGCTTCTGCAGTTGCGTCAGGGCGCGTTTGTGGTCATCCTGAGAGATTTCCTTGTTTTTCTCCATGTTTTTGAGCTGATTCATCGCCTCGTGGCGCAGGTTGCGCACCACTATACGGCGCTCTTCCGCTCTGCGGCGCACCACTTTGATGAGCTCCTGCCGGCGTTCTTCTGATAGTGGCGGAATGCTGATGCGGATGACGTTTCCATCGCTTGATGGGTTCAGTCCCAGCTCTGACTTGAGGATGGCTTTTTCAATGCTGGTGATACTGCTTTTGTCCCAGGGCTGGATGATGAGCATCCTTGCCTCAGGGGCGGAGATGCTCGCCAGCTGGTTGAGCGGTGTGGGCACGCCGGCATAGTCCACCTTCAGGTGCTCTACCAGCGCTGGCGAGGCACGGCTGGTGCGCAGGGTGGCGAGGTCTTTTTTCAGGCCCGCCACGGTGGCTTTCATCTTTTCTTCAATGCTGACTAACGTATTTGTAACCATACTCTCACCCACTGTACACCAGGGTCCCGATGGCTTCACCGGTGACCGCTTTTTCCATGCTCTCCGGGGCTTCCAGGTCAAAGACGATGATGGGCAGTTTATTTTCCAGGCACAGAGAAAGTGCCGTGGCATCCATCACTTCAAGCCTCAAATTGATGGCTTCCATATGCGTCAGCCGGTCAAATTTCTTGGCACCAGGGTGTTTGTGAGGGTCAGCGCTATAGACGCCATCCACATGGTTTTTGCTCATCAGCAGGACGTCTGCGTTTATCTCAATGGCTCTCAGTGCGGCGGCGGTATCCGTGGTCATATAAGGATTGCCGGTGCCTCCGGCGAAGATGACGACCCTCCCTTTCTCAAGGTGGCGCAGGGCGCGTCTTCTGATGTAAGGCTCAGCCACCTGATTGACTCCGATGGCTGACTGGGTTCTTACCACCACCCCTTCTCTCTCCAGCACGTCCTGGAGGGCAAGGGCATTAATGATGGTTGCCAGCATGCCCGCGTAGTCAGCAGTGACGCGGTCCATGCCGTGTGCCTCTGCCTCCGCTCCGCGCCAGATATTACCCCCGCCTACGACAATCCCCACGCTCACTCCCATTTCAGACAGGCGTTTGATTTGTTTGGCAATTCTGGTCAATACGGAGATATCCAGCCCGGAGCCGCTTGCACCGCCAAGTGACTCACCGCTGAGCTTTAACAGCACTCGTTTATATTTGATTTCAGCAGGCACTTTCCTTAATTCCCAGTTCAAACCTGGCGAATCGGCTTACCCTGATGTTTTCTCCGGTTTTGGCGATGACCTGGGCAATGGCATCATTGACGGTCATGGTGGGGTCTTTAATATATTGTTGCTGGAGCAAACAGGCTGTCTGCGGGTCAATATCTGCACCTTCAGGAATTTCCTCTTTGCGGATATATTTGGGGGATAGTGCGGCAACCTGCATTGCCAGGTCATGTGCCAGCTGTTTGAACTCTTCCGTGCGGGCAACGAAGTCCGTCTCGCAGTTCACCTCTACCAGCGCACCGATACGCCCGCCGGTGTGAATATAAGCTTCCACAAGTCCCTGTGTGGTGGCGCGGTCTGCCCTTTTCTGTGCCTTAATGAGCCCCCGCTCTTTGAGCAACTTGAGGGCTTTCTGCATATCGCCCTCAACTTCCATCAGCACGCCGCGGCATTCCATGATGCCGGCGCCGCATAGATTTCTCAGTTCTTTAATCTGTTCTGTGGATATCTCCAAGGTTTTCCTCCCTTATTTTTCGTCCGGTGTGAAGATGAGTGGCTCTGTAGACTCAAGCGTCTTTCCCGGCGTCTCTTCTGTCTCAACTTCTGTCTTTTCTATCGGTCCTGCGGTGAGGCTCATTTTAGCCTCAATGACGGCTTCCGCTATTTTGCTGGTTATCAGCTTGATGGCGCGGATGGCGTCATCATTTGAGGGAACGGGGTGGTCTATTTCATCAGGATTGCAATTAGTGTCCACCATGGCAATCACCGGTATGCCCATGCGTTTTGCTTCTGAAAGGGCGTTTTTCTCTTTCACCGGGTCCACGATGAAGAGCGCACCGGGCAGGCTGGTCATTTCTTTGAAGCCGCCCATCTGCTTATTGAGCTTGGCGATTTCCTCCGTGAGCTTCCGGGACTCTTTTTTGGACAGGCGTTCAAACTCTCCCTTTGCCTGCTGGTCTTCTAGACGGACGAGGTGGTCAATGCGGCTCTGAATGGTGGCGAAGTTCGTCAGCATGCCGCCAATCCACCTTTGATTTACATAATACATACCACAGCGTTTGGCTTCCTCAGCGATTGACTCCTGGGCTTGTTTCTTGGTGCCCACAAAGAGAATCGTCCCGCCCCGGGAGACGACCTCTTTGACGAAGTTGCAGGCTTTCTCTAGCATCACTACGGTCTTTTCCAGGTCAATGATGTGGATGCCGTCACGCTTGGTGTAGATGTAGCTTTTCATGCGTGGATGCCAGCGTCCCGTCTGATGCCCGAAATGGGCGCCGGCTTCTAGTAGCTGTTTGATTGTTGTCGTGGTCGTCGGTGCGGGCGCAGGCGCGGCTGCGGGCGTGGCACCGGTCTGTGCAGTTCCTGGTATTGTCTCTGGCAAATTAAATCCCCCTTTTTGTGGCATGCAATTTGTGCTGACTATCAGTATAACATAACGCTTACATCGGCTTCAACCGCGCACTTGACAAAATAAAAGTCATACTGCTATACTTAAGCGCAATTAGCAAAGGCGTAGAACAGGACTAGTAAGTTTCAGAGCGTGGCTCAGAGAGTCGGGTACGGTGTGAGCCGATGCCATGGCGGAAACTGAATGGACCTGGGAGCCGCAAGCCGAACGTTCTTCACCGGGGTGAGGGACAAGTAAGCTCTGACGCAGGGGAAGCGTTATCAAGTCCCAGGGTATCTTCCCTCAAATGAGGGGACGTACCTGAATGAGATAGATATCCGCACCGTTTTTTCTCGGGATATCTGAGAAGGGTGGCACCGCGGATAAGAGCCCCCGCCCCTTTACGGCGGGGGCTTTCTTTTAGTGGTACAGAAAAGGAGGGACGGCATGGCAAAAAGAACACGGTACTGGTGGTGCCCTGGCGGGAGAAAATAGTGATTAAGCGCAAAATGTCTGCATAAAGAATTAACATAAAAGGAGACAAAAATGGAACCAACCAAATATATGCTCACGGAAAAAGAGATGCCCACCGCCTGGTATAACATTTTGCCAGATTTGCCGGAGCCCCTGCCGCCGGTGCTTCATCCTGGCACCGGCAAGCCGGTGACCCCGGACGACCTGAAGCGGTTATTCCCTATGGCGCTCATCATGCAGGAGTTCAGCCCGGAGCGCTACATTGAAATTCCTGAGGAGGTACTGGCGGTCTACCGTACCTATCGTCCCACTAACCTCCACCGCGCTTTCAGGCTGGAGAAGGCGCTGGGTACACCCGCCCGCATCTTTTATAAGTATGAAGGCGTGAATGCGGCTGGGAGCCATAAACCCAATACCGCCATCGCCCAGGCATACTATAACAAGAAAGAGGGCGTCAAACGCCTTGCCACAGAGACAGGCGCCGGACAATGGGGCAGTGCTCTGGCAATGGGGTGTATGTTCTTCGGGCTTGAGTGCAAGGTTTACATGGTCAAGGCGAGCTACTTTCAGAAGCCTTATCGCCGAATACTGATGGAGACCTGGGGAGCACAGGTTGTTCCCAGCCCCAGCCAGGATACCAAGGCAGGCCGTGACATCCTCGCCAAGGACCCGGAAAGCCCGGGTAGCCTGGGCATTGCCATCAGTGAGGCGGTGGAGGATGCCGCCACTCATGAGGGCTCGCACTATTCCCTGGGCAGTGTGCTGAACCATGTCCTCCTGCACCAGACCATCATCGGCGAGGAAGCCATGAAGCAGATGGAAAAAGCCGGGCACTACCCTGATATTATCGTCGGCTGTATCGGTGGCGGTTCAAACTTTGCCGGTCTTTTCCTGCCTTTCCTGAAAGACAAAATCAAAGGTAAGAGACCGAATCTGCGCATTATTTCGGCTGAGGCGGAAGCCTGTCCCCATGTCACCAAGGGCGTCTATGCTTATGACTTTGGTGATGAGGCAGGGCTGACACCCTTGCTCAAGATGTGCACGCTGGGGCATACCTTCGTCCCGCCACCCGTGCATGCCGGCGGTCTGCGTTACCATGGTATGGCACCTATCATCAGCCACCTTTATAAGCTGGGCTTGATTGAAGCCAGGGCGGAATACCAGGTGCCGGTCTTTGAGGCGGCAGTGAAGTTCGCCCGCGCTGAGGGATATGTCCCGGCGCCGGAGTCAGCTCACGCTATCAAGGTGGTCATTGATGAGGCAATCCGCTGTAAGGAGGAAGGCAAAGCTAAGAACATCCTCTTCAATCTCAGCGGTCATGGATTGCTTGACCTGGCTGCCTATGACCAGTATCTTGCCGGCAAGCTTCAGGACTATGAGTATCCGGTGGAGAAAGTGAAAGAAGCGCTGGCGGCGCTGCCCAAGGTGGCTGGATCCTAGTTTACCATTCTGCTTGTCAGACCCCCTCCTCCTATTGTGGTGGAGGGGGTTTTTCTTTTTGAGATAGGGCTCTCCCCCTCTGATGGAAGCCAGCAACCAGTCCTGGTTGCCCGCTGACCGCGGCAAAACCCGAGCGGTCTGTACCTCATTATTCTTAACCAAGGGAGGAATGAATGAGAGCGATTTTGATGCCCAAACTAACTTTTGCCACGAAGGTTCGTTTTCCAAAAAGAGGAGCCAGGAAACGAAAACGCAAATAAAGAATTTCTTTGACCCTTTCTTTTATATCGTGTTACAATAAACCGTGAACATGAAAAAGGTAAGCATATTCTCTTTAATTCTTTCTTTGGCTGTCACTCTTTCTCTCTTGCTTACGGCAAGCTGTGCCCTGCCTGAGATTACTCTGCCCACTCCCGCCGTTCCCAGTTTTCAGCCGGTGCCAGCGCCGTCCACGCCTCTCCCGGGCACTCCTTCTGTGCCAATTAACCCGAGCTGGACGCCGCCTGTGTCTCCGTCACCAAACAATCAGACGGCTGTCCTACCCAATATTGCTGATGTGGTGGCGATGGTGAAGCCGTCAGTGGTGGCTATTAATACTGAAGCGGTGGCTTTTGACTTCTTCAATCGGCGGTTTACCGAGAAAGGCGCTGGCTCAGGATGGATTATTGATAGCAATGGCATCATCGTCACCAATAATCATGTGGTTGAAGGTGCCACCACCATCAGCGCCACACTGGAGGACGGCCGTACGTTTGATGTGGACGCAAAGAAAGTTTTCACTGACCCACTCGCCGACCTGGCGATAATGAAAATTGACGCCCATAATCTGCCGGCTTTGAAGGTGGGTAATTCAGCGAAGATGAGGGTAGGGGACTGGGTAATTGCAATAGGCAATGCACTCGGTCAGGGCATCCGGGCAACAGAGGGCATCATCAGCAATAAAGGTGTTTCCATACCGGTTGGCCAGGGGCAGACACTTTATGACCTTATTGAGACCAGTGCCGCCATCAATCCCGGAAACAGTGGCGGTCCGCTGGTCAATCTTGCGGGGGAGGTCATCGGCATCACTAGTGCCAAGATTGCCGCCTCAGGCGTTGAAGGCATGGGCTATGCCATCAGTACGGAGACTGCCATTCCCATTATCAGAGAACTGGTGCAGAAAGGCTATGTCACCCGGCCCTGGATGGGGGTATCCCTCTATACTGTGGACCGGTTCGCGGTGATGAGATACGGGTTATCTGTGGAAAAAGGCGTTCTTGTTACTGGTGTTGTTGCCGGGAGCCCAGCGGCAAAAGCCGGGCTCAGGACAGGTGATGTCATCACCAAGATTGATGGCAAAGAGGTGTCAACTACGGAGGACCTGATACTTGCCATCCGCAGTGCCCAAATCGGTCAGCAGATGGTGGTCACCTATATCAGGGGCACGGCTGAAAACACGGTTACCGTTACTCTTGCAGAAAGCCCGCGCCCGACCGGCTAAGAGAAATTCTGAGCCTAGCCCTGTTTCCTTATTCCCAGCGTGAGGTCATGCCCGGACAGCTTATAGCTTGCTGTGAAGATATCTTCTGCGGGCATACTTTCAGTGAGCTTATCTGAGAGCGTTTCCTGTTTGATGTAATCACTGAATTCTGCAATGACCTGCTTGATGTAGTCATCACCCTGATAGTAAGTGATGATATGGTCTGTGATTTCAAAGCCCGCGGCGCGGCGCATGGTCTGGATTCGGCGCACAATCTCCCGCGCCATGCCCTCAGTTGCCAGCTCGGGCGGAATCTCAGTGTTGAGCATCACCGTGATGTCACCCTCCGTGGCTGAGGGGAAGCTTTCTTGCGGCAGAGTATCAATGGCGGTTACCTCTTTAACGTTCACCTCTTCCATGACCTGGGCGGAAAGCCGCTGGAGGGCTTTTCTCTGGTCGGCGGAGCTCAGTTTGACCAGGAGCTGTTTCAGCGGCTGGCGCACTTTGATGCCGGCTTCGCTCCGTGCCGCCCGCCCGAGGCTGGAAACACGCATGGCAAGGCGCACTTCTGATGCCAGCTTTTTATCAATTTTGCCTGTGTCTGCCGCGGGGAAGTCAGTGAGGTGGACGCTTTCCGGCGCGTCCGGGTTCACCGAGACGACGAGATTTTGATATAGCTCTTCCGCCAGGAACGGCATGAAGGGTGCGATGAGCTTAGACAGCGTCACAAGGCACTGGTAAAGGGTGGCATAGGCTGACTGCTTATCTGCGTCATTTTCACTCTTCCAGAAGCGGCGCCGGCTTCTCCGTACGTACCAGTTGGATAGGTCATTAACGAAGCTTTCAATCCTTCTGCCGGCGTCAGTGGGGTCATATTTCTCAAGTCTGGAGTCCACATCGGCGATAAGTTCGTTAAGCTCGGACAGAATCCAGCGGTCAAGCTCAGATTGAACGGGTACTTCTTCGCCGCTGGGCGTGAAATTGTCAATGTTAGCGTAGTTGATGAAGAAGGAATAGACGTTCCAGAGCATCAGCAGGAAGCGCCGTGTGACCTCAGTAAGCATGGCTTCATCAAAACGGCGCACGTTGCCGGGCGGAGCCGCGGTGAAGAAATACCAGCGGAGGGCGTCCGCACCGTACTTATTGATTATCTGGTTAGGTTCAACGACATTTCCCTTTGCTTTGCTCATCTTTTCGCCCTTGGCGTCAAGGATGAGACCCAGGCAGATGACGTTGCGGAAGCAGGGGCGACCGAAGAGGAGGGTGGAGATGGCATGGAGGCTATAAAACCAGCCGCGGGTCTGGTCAACCGCCTCGCAGATATAGTCCGCAGGGAAGCGTCCGTCCTCAAACATGGTCTGGTTCTCAAACGGGTAATGGTTTTGCGCGATGGGCATCGCTCCTGAGTCAAACCAGCAGTCAATTACTTCCGGCACGCGTTTCATTTTCCCGCCGCATTTGGCGCAGGAGTATGTTAGCTCATCAACGTGAGGGCGGTGCAGGTCAAGGGGCTCTTTGAATCCGGAGAAATCCGGTTTTTTCCTTAACTCATCCAGCCCGCCAATGCATTCGTACGTGCCACAGGCTTCACAGAGCCAGACCGGGAGCGGCGTGCCCCAGTAGCGCTCGCGGGAGAAAGCCCAGTCCACGTTGTTCTCCAGCCAATCGCCAAACCTGCCGAATTTGATATGCTCCGGGTACCAGTTTATCTCTCTATTGCCTTTGATGAGCTGGTCTTTTACGGCGGTCGTTCGGATATACCAGCTCTTTTTCACATAATAGAGGAGCGGCGTGGCACAGCGCCAGCAGAAGGGGTAGGTGTGATGGATGGTCTCAGCGCGGAAGAGCTTGCCGGTCTTCTTCAGTTCCTCAATCACGAGCGGGTCAGCTTCTTTCACGAATTTGCCGGCAAAGGTATAGCTCCCGGTGACGTTCCCCTGCAGGTCTACCGGCTGGACGAAGTCCAGTCCGAGCGCCTTGCCGGCTTCAAAGTCAACCTCGCCGAAGGCAGGCGCCACATGGACGATGCCGGTGCCGTCTTCCAGTGAAACGAAGTCTGTGGCGATGACGGGATAATTGAATGAGCCGGTCTGTCTCCACTTTGCATTTGAGGTGAGCTTGCCATCTTTTTCATCGCCGCCCATTATTTCTACTCTGGCATTGAATTCATGGGGGTCATAGAGTGGTTCATAGCGCAGGTCAACCAGGTCAGCGCCTTTGATTCTGGCTATTACCTTCTCATTTTCCATTCCCAGCGCAGATAGCCGTGCCGCGGCAAGGATGAGATAGCCCTCTTCCAGTTCCACAAGGGCGTATTCTGCTTCCGCAGCGACGGCGAGCGCTGTGTTGCCGGGGAGAGTCCAGGGGGTAGTCGTCCAGGCGAGAAGGTAAACGGGCTTATCGCCTGTTGTTTGTACCAGCCAGCGGGCGAAGTCAGCAACCTTTTGGCTGTAGAGGTTCTCAATTTTTTTGAGGAAATCAGGTCTGGCGTAAAGCGCTTTCGCCACCTTGAACTTGATATAGACGGATGGGTCTGCCACGTTGTCCTCGTAGCCGAGGGCGACCTCGTGGGAGCTGAGTGAGGTGCCGCAGCGGGGGCAGTGGGCGGCGGTCTTATAGCCCTGGTAAACCAGTCCCTTGTCCCACATCTGCTTGATTGCCCACCATACCGTCTCAATATAATCGTTCTTCATGGTAATGTAAGCGTTTTTCAGGTCAATCCAGAAGCCGATGCGTTCAGTGAGGGCGTTCCAGTCTTTCAGATAGCGGAAGACGCTTTCGCGGCACTTGGCATTGAAGCGGGCGACCCCGTACTCTTCAATCTGGGTCTTGGTGGTGATACCCAGCTCCTTTTCTATCTCCAGTTCCACCGGTAGGCCGTGTGTGTCCCATCCGCCGATACGCGGCGTATAGTAGCCTTTCATCGCCTTGTAGCGCGGGATGATGTCTTTGAAGATGCGGGAGAGGACGTGATGGATGCCGGGTCTGCCGTTGGCGGTGGGCGGTCCTTCATAGAGAGTGAAGCGGGGACCGCCTTTGCGGTTGTCCACGCTTTTCTCAAAAATCTTATTTTCCTGCCACCATTTCAGGATTTTCTCCTCAATCTGTGGCAGGTTGAACTTTTCACTCACCGGATGAAACATGTTTTATCCCCTCTCAAATAAAAATCCCGCCCTTTAGTGAAGGACGGGAACATTTTGCCCGTGGTACCACCCTCATTCCCCACCTGCGGCGGGGCACTCATTAAAGCACGCTATTGTGCTTTTGTCCGCAGTAACGGGCGGACACTGCCGGTCAGGTCTACTTTCCTTCACTGAAGGATTTCTGCTGACAGCTCAGGAGTGATTTTCAGGGCAGAGGCGCATCTGCTTGCACTGTACCAGACTCGCTTGGCTGGCTCTTTTGCCCTTACTCGTCTCCGTCATCGCTTTGTGCTATGTGAAACCTCTCAGACAAGTTTTTCTTTAGGTAAAATCACCACCCGTCGTGATTCTCCTTCGCCCGTGCTCTGCGTGGTCACCTCAGGATGGTCGGCGAGGGAGAGATGGATGACGCGGCGGTCAAAGGCGGGCATGGGCTCCAATGCGAAGGGCATGCGCTTGGCTTTTACCTGCTCCGCCATGCGCCAGGCTAGTGCCTGGAGCGATTCATAGCGGCGGCGCCTGTAGCCCTCTATGTCAACGATGATGGGCACCCACGATTTCGTCTGCTGGGTGACGATGAGCCGGACGATGTATTGCAGGCAGGCAAGCGTTTGTCCCCGCCGCCCGATGAGTATGCCCAGGTCATCGCCCTTGACGTCAAAGGCGAGCGCCTTTTCGCCACCGCCCATGTCTTCAGGAAACGGCGCTTCTGCCAGCAGTTCAACCGTGGCAGGCACCCCCATCAGGTCAAGCAATTTCTCCAGGACGCTTTTAGCGGCGCTGGCTATATCGCTATTGTAATCACCTTCCATATAATAAAAACACTATACTGCAAATTTCTCACGGCGTCAAAGGTTAAGTAAATAAGAAAGTTACTTTACTTTTTCTTATGTTGCGCACGGCTCTTCCAGGGCAGATAGCTGAAGATGGACTTTTTCCCGGGCAGTTCAGCGGGCGTGGTTTCTGCGGACTTAGTCTCAGACGGGGCGGATTCTGAGCTGGTTACCTCCCGTTTTGTCTCCTCCCGGCTCACCAGCTTGAAAGGGGTCTTCACTGGCTTGGTCGGCTTCGGCGTGATGAGACCTCCCCATCCACTCACCCGGTACTGAATAATAATGCTGATGATGTTAGAAGCTACCCAGTATAGCGCCAGCCCGCTGGGGAACTGGAGGGTAAAGAAGGCGAACATGAGGGGCATCATCCAGAGCATCATCTGGCTCTGCGCCTGCTGGCGCGGGTCAGCTACTGCTGGCATGGACATCTTCTGCTGGAGCCACATGGTGCCGCCGACTAAAATAGGCAAAATTAGGAATCTATCCGGGACCGCCAGGTCAAGCCAGAGAAACCTGCTTTCCAGCGGCACAAGGGTGAAAACTGAAGACCAGGTGGGGTAGAGGAACTTTGACAGGCTGAGGAAGTCTTCCGGGATGACCGCCAGCACCTTGATGATTGACTGGAAGAGGGCAATCCAGATGGGCATCTGGATGAGCATGGGGAGCATACAGCCGGCGGGATTGACCCCTGATTCTTTATAAAGGCGCATCTGCTCCTGTGCCAGCTTCTGACGGTCACGGGCGTATTTCTTCTGAAGCTCAGCCAGCTTGGGCTGAAGCTCCTGGATTGACTTGGTCGCCTTAGCCTGTTTGGTGGTAAGCGGCAGAGTTGCCAGCCGGATGACGATGGTGAGTGCGATAATCGCCAGCCCGAAGTTATGGAACAAATACTGGGACACGATGATGAGGACATTAATCATCGGCGCCAGGATGACGATATTCCAGATGTCACCAATACTCAAAAGAGCTACCTCACTCCTTTAATGTTAAGCTCCACAGCGTAGCGCCGGAACGTGCTTCAATGGCGTAAAACATGTCTTTCACCGTGTGAACATAGATGACGCCGTCGCTGGCGGCAAGCGGCGCGTAAACTGTTTCGGCAAGCTTCGTTAGCTGTGTCTTTTGATTGCTCCTGCCATCCAGAGAGTAAAGCGTGCCTGCTTCTGATGCGGCGATGACTTTATTACCTACGACGACCGGCGATGAACTGACAGGACTGCCCAGAGAGAACTCAGTCACTTTTTCACCGGTGTCTGCATCTAAGGCATAGACATTGCCATCAAGTGACGCGGCGTAGACCAGTCCGTCATTAACCAGGGGTTTAGCCCAGAAGAAGTTATTTGCCGAGAATTTCCATTTGAGGGAGCCATCTCCGGCATTGAGGGCATAAAGATTGCGGTCAAAGGAGCCGATGTAAACCGTATCACCATCAACCAGAGGTGTGGCGGCGATGGCGCCTTTAGTTTCAAAGGACCACTTGCTCTGGCCTGTGGCGGCGTTCAGCGCATATAGCTTCTTATCAAATGAACCAATGTAAACGGTATCCTCACTCACTGCTGGCTGTGACCAGATTTTAGCGCCGGTGCGGAACTCCCACAATCGGTCGCCGGTCTCAGCGTCAAGAGCATAGAGTATGCCATTAGCACTGCCGAAATAGGCTTTGTTCTGGGCGATAGTGATGCCGCCAACAATTGGCTCAAGCTCACCTTCCCGTGGATATACCCAGCGCAGGGCGCCGGTGGCGGTGTTCAGAGCGTATACTTTGCCGTTATAGCCGGTCACATAGACCAGCCTGTTTGCTACTGCCGGTGTACCGTAGATTACTACGGGTAGCGTGGTCTGGCTACAGCCAAAGCCCCCGGAGGCTTTTTTGCCCTCAAACTTCACATCTTGCCACAGGCGCTGGTGGGTGGAAACGTTTATGGCGGTGAGCTTCCCGCCCATCGTGCCCACGAAAGCCGCTCCTTCAGCGATAGTCACTCCTGACCACCCGCGCGGGACCGTTTGTCCGGTGCAGCCAGCAAAGGCGAGAATGCCTGTCAGCATCAGCGCTATTGCCAGCAGAGCTATTCTTTTTCTTTTACTTAGCATTGACATCATATGGTTTTTCACATCACGGCACGGGGTCATAATCGCATTTGTGGAGGGGGTGACAGCGGGCAAGCCGCTTTATTCCCAGCCAGATGCCTTTGACCGCGCCGTATCTGAGGATTGCCTCATAGGTATAGTCAGAGCAGGTGGGGATAAAACGGCATGATTTCATCATGAACGGGGATAGCGCTGTCTGGTACAGTTTAATTAGTGCCAAGGCAAGCTTTTTCATATTCTTCTGCCAGCAGACCTGCCCGGGAAAGCAAGCCCCTGACTGCCTTTTCCAGGATGGCATATTTGACACTGGCTGAGGCAGGACGGGCGATGAAAACAATGTCCCAGCCGGGCTGTATTCTGGACGACCGCAGAATCTCTCTGAGTCTGCGTTTCACGGTATTCCTTACCACTGCCTTACCTGTCTTCCGGCTTACCGCGAAGCCGTATCGTGACAGAGCGAGTCCGTTAGGCATTGCTTTCATCACGGCAAGATTGCTTACCCAGGTCTTTCCTTCCTTGAATACGGCGCTGAATTGCGCCTCCCGGGTAAGGTACTGTTTTCCCCTCACGTACCACCCCCGGTTTTCTCTTATTGCCTGCCGCTAAACCACAGTCAGCCGTTTGCGCCCTCTGCGCCTTCTGGCGCTGAGCACCTCACGGCCGCCTTTTGTGCTCATGCGCTTCAGGAAGCCGTGTTCCCGCTTTCTGGTCAGTTTCTTCGGTTGATAAGTCCTTTTCGGCACGTTAGCTCTCCAGTGAATAATCTTCAGGTCAGGGGGTAGGCGGCGTCAGGCTTTCTCTTTCGGTGCGGGCGGAGCTTCTGCCTGGCGCTCAAATGACGGCACAAATGGGAGCAGGGCGATGATTCTCGCCCGTTTGATGGCGGTTGCCAGCAGACGCTGGTGTTTGGCGCAGGTGCCGGTGCGGCGGCGGGGGTCAATCTTGCTCCGGTCAGAAATATAGGAGCGCAGTTTTGCCGCGTCTTTATAATCAATGGTCTTCACCTTCTCTTTACAGAAGGTGCATACTTTGCGCCGGGGCGCGTATCTGGATTTGGCCCACTTTTTGCCTTTGATTTCTCTCGTTGTTTCTGCCATGCAGTTAACCCCTTCAGTTTCTAGTTATGCGTTACTGGTTGAATGGAATATCGTCCGGTTCTAAATCACCGCTCTCTTCCGCTTTTCCTTCGCCCGCAGGCGCGGTGCCGCGGCGGTCAAGGAAGATGACCTTATTGGCAATCACTTCCATGCGGCTGTGCGTTTGCTTTTCCTGGTCTTCCCAGGTGCGGGTGCGCAGTCTGCCTTCAGCATATACCAGGCGTCCTTTTGCCAGGAACTGGTTGCATTGCTCGGCAAGCTTGTTCCAGGCGACTACGGTAAACCATTCCGTCTCCTGTTTGCGTTCGCCGTCCGGCGTCTGAGATACCCAGTTGGTGGCGACACGGAAAGAGGTCACCGGCTTGCCGCTGGGAGTGAAGCGCATTTCAGGCTCTCCTCCCACATTGCCGATGATGATGACTTTATTTAAGCTTGGCATTTTCTGCCTCCTCTTACCCTCACCACACGACCGTGCGCGCCGGGCAATGATTAGCTTTCAATCTTCACCAGGAGATGGCGCAGGACCTCCTCTGTGATGCGCAGGCTGGACTCAAGCTCCCGGCTCCACTGCGGCGCCATGCTGAATTTGGTCAGGACATACGTGCCTTCCGAGAATTTCTTGATGGGGTAGGCTAGTTTGCGCTTTCCCCAGCGGTCTTCTGCGGTGATGGTGCCGCCCTTGCCGGTGATGAGCTGGTTCACTTTACTCACCACGGCATCCAGGGCATCAGCCTCAAGCTCTGGCTTGATGATATAGAGCAGTTCATAGTTATGAGCTTTAGCGCCTTTAGTTTCCGGTTTCTTTTTTTCAGCTATAGTTTTTTCAGTGGTCATAATCTTCCCTTGACAAAATTACTGCTCATTATACCACAAATCTAAAACCTGAAACAAGAATGAGGGAAGGGCACTCACTACAAAATATTGACAAGCAATAACAGCCGTATTAGCATGGGCGCAGAATTATTCGCTAGCATTTTTGTAAGTAGAGCAATAAAATATGAGTGAAATTGAAATAATTCTTTCAATATTAGTTTCATCTTACCATTTTTACTTACCGAAATACTGCAGTGCCAGCTTCACCTTTTCCTCAAGGGTGAGGGTGGAGTCTGCCGGCAGGGTGGAGACGGCGCGGGTGGCTTCTGCCGCGGAGTAGCCCAGCGCAGTGAGGGCGGAGATGACCTCTGTGTTCTCCTGGGCAAGCCTGGTGGCGGGCGCGCTTATCCATGCCGTGCCCACTTTTTCTTTCAGTTCCAGTATGATGCGGCTGGCTATCTTTTTGCCGATGCCGGGGACGCTGGTGAGCATCTCCATATTGCCGGTGGCAATCGCCGCGGCAAGCTCGTTCGCATTCATAGCGGAGAGCATCGCCATCGCCAGCTTGGGACCGATGCCTGATACGCTGAGCAAGGTCTGAAAAAGGGAAAGCTCCTCCGGAGAAGCGAAGCCATAAAGGGTGGCTCCGTCCTCGCGGAGCTGGAGATGGGTGTAAAGCTGGACCTCTTTGCCGATGCTGGCGATGGAGGCTAGGGTGGGGGTGGGCACATAGACCTGCAAGCCGATGCCGTTAACATTGACCACCGCCCAGCCGCTGCTGAAAGCTTCCACTCTGCCGCGCACGCTTGCAATCATACGTTCTCCTTTTCTCTGGCGATGAGGTTGCTCAGGCGCATCTCAAGAAAATGGCAGATGGCGACTGCCAAGGCATCAGCGGCGTCATGGGGCTGGGGGGCTTCTGGCAGGTTGAGGTGGAGCCGCACCATTTCCTGCACCTGCTCTTTGGTGCTGGCGCCATGGCTGGTTATCATCTGCTTGATGTGGGCGGGGGTATATTCGTAGCAGGGGATATGCTGAGCCGCCGCGGCGAGGAGGGCAATCGCCTGGGCTCTGCCAATCGCCAGTGCAGTGCGGATATTCTCTGAGACAAACGGGGTCTCCACGGCAACCGCCTCCGGGTGGTAACGCGTCATAATCTTGAGAAGTTCCCGGTACAGAAAATACAGACGCTCCCCGATTGAGGAGCGTCTGGGCGTGTCCAGCGCGCCACAGCCCATGAAGGCGATATCGCCGTTTTTTTCTTCCACCACCCCGTAGCCCATCCGTATGGTGCCCGGGTCAATCCCTAAGACAATCATCGTCCGCTGGACGCCTCAAGCTGGTATTTCTCCAGCACGGCATCTGAGAAATCAGCATTGCTGGCGACGCTCTGGACATCGTCATGCTCCTCCAGCTTGTCCAGCAGTTTCAATGTGGTCAGGGCGGCTTTTTCATCAAGCTGGACCATTTGCTTGGGCTGAAGGGAGACTTCTGCACGCTCAATGATGATTTTCTTTGCTTCAAGGGCGGCTTTGACTTTTTCCAGTTCCTCTGGCTTGGTGTAAATCTCAACAAAGCCCGGACCCGCCGGCTGGACATCCTCTGCCCCGGCGTCAATGGCGTTTAGCATCAGGTCATCCTGATTCATGCTGTCTGTTTTCACCGTGATGACGCCCTTGTTCTCAAAGAGCCAGGAAACACAGCCGGTCTCACCCAGGTTGCCGCCGTATTTGGTGAAAAGACTGCGGATATCCTGCACCGTGCGATTGCGATTATCTGTGGTGGCCTGCACCATGATGGCGGTGCCACCCGGACCGTAGCCCTCCAGCACCATCTCAATGAGGGCGGCGCCTTCTTCAGCACCGCTGGCTCGTTTAATTGTTCGCTCAATGTGGTCCAGCGGCATGTTGTTATCACGCGCTTTCTGGATGGCAAGTCTTAGTTTGAAGTTGGCTTCTGGATTGGGACCACCCTCACGAACCGCTACCGTCATCTCGCGGATGAGCTTGGTGAAGATTCTGCCGCGCTTGGCGTCAGCGGCGCCTTTCTGATGTTTAATGTTTGCCCATTTAGAATGACCGGACATAATGTGTACCTACCCTCCTTGACCACAGGTCCAACCATGCACGACTTTCATTGTAGCATTTAGCGTGCTTATGGTAAAGCGGGAGAGGCGCACTTACTTCCAGCTAGTCTAACTTAATAGCGATGCTTCCGTATTTCTGCTGGTAAGCTTGCTTCAATTCTGCGAACCGCTTCTGAAATGAAGGAGAGTTTAAGCTCTCTGTGGACATGAGGACGGCGTCTTCACGGTTATCGGTGTAATAGCCATGGCGTAGCCCCACCTGCGTGAAGCCGTATTTCTTATAGAGATTTTGCGCCACCAGGTTAGAGACGCGCACCTCAAGAGTTACAAAGTCAGCTTTGAGAGTAGCGGCGAGTTCAATAATTGCGATAAGCAAAAGGTCGCCCAGCCCACGGCGCTGAAAATCCTTGCGCACGGCGATATTGGTCAGGTGGGCTTCATCAGCGATGACCCATAGGCTGGCAAAACCGAGGACACGCTGTGGAGCCACCCGGGGCAGGCGATGGTGGAAAAGGTGG
Organism: Dehalococcoidales bacterium; assembly: GCA_034434915.1. Taxonomy (GTDB): domain Bacteria; phylum Chloroflexota; class Dehalococcoidia; order Dehalococcoidales; family RBG-16-60-22; genus DAOTYE01. Next base: position 6,709 of record DAOTYE010000051.1, on the reverse strand, counting down.
CTGAAATTCAGCCTCTTCATCACGGTGGTGAAAAGGCCGCGCTTTTTCTTTTGCGGTGGCTGTCCCATTTCTGGCAGTGGAGGTGGTGACACATCCTCGCAGACGACGATGTGGCGGGTCAACTGCGCTTGAAGCTCACGCCGGTAATCCAGCGGGGGCCACTGGGTGGGAAAGGCTTCTCGGTCAATGGCATTGACCTGAGAGACGTCTTCCGGGCGCATGGGGCGGACATAATAAGACACGGCGTATCTCCTGCCTGTCTTACGGGTAAATGCCGCGAATCATCATCGCGCTGGCGACGCGCTGGATGGCAAGCATGTAAGCGGCGTCCCTCATTTCCACATCACGGCGTTCACTTACATCAAGAACTTCAGCAAAGGCATTCTCCATGACTGACGTCAATTGTGCCTTGTCATTGTGCTGGATGCGGTAGCCGGTGAAGATTTTATACGAGCCGTCATCCATGAGCAAAGGAAAGTTGACGATGAATTCGCTTTCGCAGACCTGAAGACGGGCGCTTATGCCTTCCGGGATATTAAGCTGGCGGCAGATTGAGGCAATTTTTTTCTGCACTTCAGTAAAGGGATTGGGTTCCGCCGTTCCTGGCTTAATTGCCTTTGTCATGGTAGTCTCCTGGGATAGTCCCCGGCTATTTTAGAGCCTGTTTCTCAAATTCTGTGATGGCTTCATCCACCATATCCAGACCTAAATCAATCTCTTCTTTGGTGATGATATACGGCGGTGCCATCATGATAACATCGCCTTTGACCCCCTCCACTGTGCCGGTGGTGGGGAAGACCATGCACCCCTTCTGCATTGCCAGCTTGTTTATCCGGGAAGCCGCCATGACTGATGGCTCAAACGGCTCTCTGGTCTTTTTATCTTTTACGATTTCTATTCCCATGTGAAGGCCCCTGCCACGGATATCTCCCACGGTGGGATGGTTGGCTAGCTTCTTCTTAGCCTGTTTATGCAAGTAGTCTCCCAGCGTGGCGCTTCTTTCCACCAGCTTTCCTTTTTCTATGATGTCCACCACAGCGAGTGCGGCGGCGCAGGATACAGGATTACCGGCGGTGGTATAGGCATTGATGAACCTGCCGCCTTTCTTCTCAAAGACACCGGCGATGCGGTTAGACAGCATGACGGCGGCGATGGGGGTATAGGCGCCGCTCATGCCTTTTGCCGTGGTGATGATGTCCGGTTGCATGTTCCAGTGGTCAATGCCGAACCATTTTCCCGTCCTGCCGAAGCCGCAGATGACCTCATCATCAATAAACAGGACATCGTGTTTATCGCAGATTTCACGTATCATCGGGTAGTACTCAGGGACGGGTACCATGGCGCCGCTCCCTGCCCCGCCAATCGGCTCGGCGATAAAGGCAGAGACATAGTCCGCGCCAAGCTGGTTGATAAGCCGGTCCAGAGCCCGGGCGCAGAGTACTTTGCATCTGGGGTAGGTCAATTCGTAAGGACAGCGGTAGCACAGAGGGGCATCAATCTTGGGCCAGGAGTGGAGCAGGGTGCCGAACTTGGCGCGGCGGCTGGTATATCCTGACGCAGAAAGTGCGGCAACCGTCATGCCGTGATAGCCCTGCCAGCGCGAGATGACGAGGTGTTTCATGGGCTTGCCGTTTTCAATGTGGAACTGGTGCGCCAGCTTTATGGCTGATTCCGTGGCTTCAGAGCCGCTATTCACGAACTGGATGCGTGCCATGTTTTTGGGGGCGCGGCGCAAAATGCGTTCGGCAAGCTCACCCTCCTTTTCATTGATAAAGAAAGTCTGGAAACAGAGGGCTATTTTCTTCATCTGTGCGGCGACTGCTTCCGTCACGCGCTGGTCTCCGTGTCCGATACTGCACGCCTGGGGACTGCCGGAAAAGTCAAGGTATTTTCTTCCGTTCTGGTCAAAGATATAAACGCCTTCACCGTGGTCGCACACGAGGTCTGGCGGCAGGGCAGAGAGCACGCCGAAAATCTTAGTCCTGGCTTTCTGAGCTTTCTCCAATCGGTCTGGCATATGTTTTTCCTTTTCTAGCAGAAATGGTAATGTGCTATTATCGCTACTTATCTGCCGTTTTGTCAATTAAAAAGGCGATGGCAAGCCCCGGCTTTTCACCGTATTCCCCGGTTTTTCGCCAGTTTTCAGCTATCTTTTTAACAGACTATTCGTTATACTATATGCACAGGGTAACTTCACAGTCCAGTTCTGCTGATTACCCCAGACATGCCAGACTGGCAGAGGGAGTTGTCAGGTGCATGATGAGGAAAGCCTCATCCGCAGGGCGAAGCAAAGAGATGAGGAGGCTTTAACTCAGCTATATGAAGCGAACTTTGATAAAATCTACCGCTACATCGCTCTCAAAATAGGGGACAGGACGGAGGCAGAGGATGTTACCCAGCAGGTTTTCCTCAAAGCTATTGAGTCCATCTCCAGCTTCAATTGGAAGGGGATATCCTTTTCTGCCTGGCTGTTCCGAATTGCGCACAACCAGATAGTGGACTATTTGAGGAGGAAATCAAAGCGGCGCACGGTGCCGATAGAGGAAACTGTGCCAAGCAAGGTTGATGACCCTGTTCATACCGCCGAGTTGAACATAGAGATGGAGGCGCTAGCAGAAGCGATGAAAAGATTGACCAGGGCACAGCAGGAAGTTATCTGCCTCCGGTTCGCCGGAGACCTGCCCATCGCTGAAGTGGCGAGGATGATGGGGAGAAGTGAGGGGGCGGTAAAGGCGTTACAGCACAGTGCCATCATTTCCCTGCGCAAGATTATGGCGACGGGATAAGACAATGGGGAACCAGAAGCAGTTTAATGAAGTATTGAATGATTGTCTGGAGCGGATGTTTGTCAGGGGTGAAACGCTGGAGCAATGCCTGGCGCTTTATCCTGGCATGGCGCGTGAGCTTGAGCCTCTGCTCAGGGTTGCCGTGATGGCCAGAAAGGCGGCGAACATTGAACCTGCTCCAGAGTTCAAAGCGCGTGCCCGTTACCAGTTCCAGGCGGCGCTCCGTAAGAGGGAGGAGAGAAGGTCTCATGGATTCTTCCGCTGGAGCCCTCGCTGGGCGACAGTCGCCATAAGTGTAATAGTCGCCCTTGTCCTTGCCGGTGGCGGTACGGTAGCCGCGGCAAGCAACAGCATGCCGGACGAGCCGCTATATCCGGTGAAGCTGGCTGCTGAGACGGTGCGTGTCACGTTTACTCCATCCGCGCTCGCTAAGGCTGAGCTTTACCTGAGGTTAGCTGATAGAAGAGTTGCGGAAATGGTGCATATGGCAGATAAAGGTGAATCTGAGCACGTGGAGAGAGTGGCGGTAAGGCTCAATGCCCATCTGGTGCGGGTTGCCCAACTAACTGAAGCAGTCCCGCAGGAGGCTATTTTGAAGGCGCCAGCACAGGAAGCTACATCTCCCACGGTGGTGTCAGTGCCTGCTGAACCACCGGTTGTGAAGTCAACTCCGGCACCCGTGCCCGAGCCAACACCGGCGCCCGAGCCGATACCGGTGCCCCAGCCGACACCGGCACCCCGGCCAACATCAGCGCTCCAGCCGGCACCGGCACCTCATCCGGTACCAGTGCCCCAGCCAACAATGGCACCCCATCCGGTACCAGCACCACGTCCTACTTTTGGCCCACAGCCTGCGCCAGCAGTCAGGGTTGCCCCGGCAACTACATCAGCGGAGACGCCGGAACTAGAGGCGGCATCGCCGTGGGCAATGCAAAAGCCTCCTGAAATACAGCAGGAGGGCAGAGGTGGTGGAGATGATAAAAAAGAATCACGGCGGGCAAAATTGAAGGCGATAATTGCCCAGAAAGCCATAACTCATCCGGAAACGCTTAAGGCGGCGCTCATGAAGGCGCCGGAGCAGGTGAAACCAGCATTGCGCCGGGCACTTGAAGAAGCTGATGACGGCTATGAAAAGGCACTGAGAGCCGTGGATGATTGACCGCGCATAATTAAATAAATGCTTTCACCAGAAGCCGTCCCTAACTTTAAGGCGGCTTCTTTCGTTATATCTTAAGGAAGTGATTCAAACAAACGGAGGCAAGTTGTGAATAAGAAAATCGGTTTACTCACGGTGGGGCTGGCACTGCTTCTGCTGGCAGTGGGCTTCACCGGATGTACGCAGGGTAGTGCCGTAACAGGCACTATTCCGGCGGGTCTCAAACTCAGTGTGAGTGGTCAACAGGAAGGCATCTGGGTGAGCGGCACGGGCAAGGTTTCTGTGGTCCCGGATGTGGCGGCATTAAGGCTTGGTATTCAGGCACAGTCAACCAGCGTGGCAGATGCCCAGGCGCAGGCATCAGTGGCAATGGACACGGTCATGAAAGCGCTTACGAATAGCGGGGTCGCCAGAAAAGATATCCAGACCCAGTTCTTCAATATCAGCCGGATTACCCGCTGGGATGAGAAGAGCCAGCAGGAGGTTGTCATCGGCTACCGCGTGACAAATATGGTTATCGCCCAAATCAGGATGATGGACAAGGTGGGTGCCATTATTGACGCGGTGGCTATCGCGGGTGGTGACCTCACCCGTATTGAAGGCGTGAGCTTCTCTGTGGAAGACCCGACGCCTTTTCAAACGGCTGCCCGGCAGAAGGCAATGGCAGACGCTGAAGCCAAAGCTAAGCAGATGGCTGAGCTCAGCGGCGTGAAGCTGGGCAAGCCGACCTATATCTCTGAAAGCTCTTATTCCCCGGGGCCGGTTTACCGGCAGGGGTTTCTTGATAAAGCCGCCGCCCCGGCGATGGAAACCCCCATCGCTCCCGGCGAACTTGACCTGACCGTCAATGTCCAGGTGGTCTATTCCATTTTAAATTAAGTGAATAAAACGAAGAAGGAGGTGAAAGAGAGTGTCTAAAAAGATGAAAGTTCTGGTAGCAGTAATCATTGCGGTGCTTCTGCTGACTGTAGGTTTTGCCGCCACGGCGCTGGCACAGGAAGAGAAGGAGCCCACACCGCCTCAACCTGGCGGAGCCATTTGGGAAAGAATGGCTGAAATCCTTGGTATTTCTCAGGATGAGTTGACCAGTGCCTTCAATCAGGCGCGCAATGAGCTGATGCAGAGCTGGCAACAGCAGATACGGCAACGGTGGCAGGAGCGCTGTGAGGAGCGGCTGACGGAGGCGGTAAATAAAGGGCTTATCACTGAGGAGGAAGCCGCTCAAATCAGAGAGTGGTGGGCACAGCGTCCGGAAGCTCTGAACAAGCTTGCACCGCTAGGTCCAGCCGGCAAGCTGCCAAAAATAAAAGGTATGATGGGCAAATGGCAGGGGCGTGGTGGTATGGGTGGCTGGAGGGGGCAAGCGCCAAATCAGCCAGCTCAATAAACGGTCTTCTCCGTGACTTAAGAGGGGGGAGATTCAAACTCCCCCTTTTTCTTTTATCTCTGCCGCATGGCGCTCCCATTTGCTGTAAACACAGCCGCAATACTGCTGGCGGTAAAGGTTCAGTGGCTTGGTGATATGGCGACTGTCTGAATAGCGTTTCCTGAGGTCAGCATAGAGAAATTCGGTGTCAGTGCTTTTCGCCATTTCCGCGCCGATTTCTTTAATAAGCTCATGTTTCTGGTGGGGGCTGATGAGCAGGGTGGTGGTGAAGGCGGTGAAGCTCCCTTCGCAGGCGGCGGCAGCCGTCCTGGAGAGACGCAATCTGAAGCAGTGTTGACAGCGTTCATCTTCATGTCCGCTGACGGCACGGAGATATGAAGCGATATCATACCCTTCAGCGATGATGAGTGGCGTATTCATCTGCTGAGCCAGGGATTTCATAGCGGACAGGCGGTGCTCGTGCTCGGTGAGGGGGTGGATATTGGGGTTATACCAGAAGGCAGTTATCTCATAGCCTGCCCGTCGCCAGTGGTCTATGGAGTAAGCGGCGCAGTGGGCACAACAGCAATGAAGCAGGGCTGATTTCATCTAACTCTAATTCTAGCAAGAGAGCTGGCTCAGTGGGGTTTTACTCAATCTTCGTTGCGTTGTCATGTTCTTATTGCTCAGACTCATTTTGTTCTCCAAGTCTAATATATCGGGGAGATGATGCTATTATGAAGTCCTTTAGTATTGTTTTTACTCTAGCACCATAATTGATTCTAATTTCTATGCGAAATACACCGCCTTTAAGCCAAATGTCCTTATCAGCCTCCATAGTGCCCATAGTGAAAGCTACACCTTTGATTTTGTCGTAGGCTACAACTGGAAAACCGGCTGGGAATTTGGATGCTGGTAGTGATATTCGCTCTGCTTCTTGTCCTTGTTGTGTTTTTAGTTTGGCTCTGAATAAAGGGCTAATTTTCTGTATACCTTTGTCTGTCCATTTTGATATGTCAAAGTCAACAACTAAGTCGTCTACTTGTCTTCTATATATGTTTAGCCAATCCAACATTTTGCTTTTAATAGGTATATTTTGAATAAGGCAATAAAGAACTTCGCATTGGTTCACAGTTTTTACCTCAAAACTGATGTCTAACTTTGGTCTACCCCATATGTAAGGTGAAACAGCCATTACAAATGCCACCAATCCGATAATAGCAAAGAACCATTCCCATGCTGACATATCCCAATTATACTACAACAAAGAATTAGTAAAAGCCTCGGTGGCAAAAGCTGGTCTCGCGTGAAAAAACATGCTAAAATAGGGACTTTCAGAGGAGGTGGGTTATGTTTTTTGACTTTCCTGACGATTTTAAGGCGGTTGAGCCGTTTCCTGGC
>DAOTYE010000050.1:0-3263 GCA_034434915.1 Dehalococcoidales bacterium | reverse complement strand
AGGTAGTACTTTTATGCCATCTGGCAATGGGAAATTTATAAAAATTTTCTGCCGTTTGTCAATACTGGTGTAATACTGCATTAAGACTGCCCTCATTAAAATCTTCTGAAAAGGCATACCAGTTGCTTAAAAATAGCAAAACAAATAAGGTGGCATCACAATTGTCGCCGGCAACTGACCAAGCCGGTATTAACGCCTTATGGAGCTGGTTACAGCCCCCGCCAGCAAATTAAACCCGTCTAAACAAAAGGGGGGCTTCCGCCCCCCGTGGTCTTGACGAGTGCGCAACATCAGCTTCTTAAGAACGCATCAATATCCGCCGCCGCTCTTTTGCCAGCGCCCATGGCGCTGATAACCGTCGCCGCGCCGGTAACGATGTCCCCACCCGCCCACACCCTGTCCTTCACCGTACGGCCGGTGCTCTCATCTTTCACCACCACCGTGCCGTGCTTGGTCGTCTCCAGCCCTTTGGTGGTCTGCGCGATGAGCGGATTGGGAGACGTGCCGATGGCGACAATCGCCACGTCAATCTCTATGGTGAACTCACTGCCCGGCTTGATGACGGGGCGGCGCCTCCCGCTCTCGTCCGGCTCGCCGAGCTCCATCTGGTAGCATTCCACCGCTTTGACATTGTTCCTCTCATCGCCGATGAATCTCTTGGGCGCGGTCAGGAGTTTGAACTGGATGCCCTCTTCCTTGGCGTTTTCCACCTCCTCTTTCCTTGCTGGCATCTCTGCCTCAGACCGGCGATAAATGATATAGACCACATCCGCCCCCAATCTCAGAGCACACCGCGCTGAGTCCATTGCCACGTTCCCCCCGCCAAACACAGCCACCTTCTTACCTATCCGCACCGGAGTATCATATGACGGAAAAAGATAGGCTTTCATCAGATTGACGCGGGTAAGAAACTCATTGGCAGAGTAGATGCCGTTCAGGTTCTCTCCCGGAATGCCCAGGAATGTAGGCAGACCGGCGCCTGTGCCCAGGAAAATCGCATCATAGCCATCCGCTAAAAGCTCGTCAAGGGTCAACAGCCTGCCGATGACTGAGTCAAGCTCAATAGTCACCCCTAGCGAGCGCACATAATCCACTTCACCCTGGACAATCACTTTGGGCAGTCTGAACTCCGGGATGCCGTACATCAGCACGCCGCCGGCAGTATGAAGAGCTTCAAAGATGGTAACGTTATGCCCCCGCATCGCCAGTTCCGCCGCCGCCGTCAAGCCCGCCGGTCCGGAGCCCACCACGGCCACTTTCTTACCGGTGGACGGCGCAGGGCTCACTGACTTTTTTTTGCCCACCAGGTTCATCCGCTCCCAGTCAGCGACATACCTTTCCAGCCTCCCGATGGCAACCGGCGCCTTCTTCTTTGCCAGGGTGCAGACCTCCTCGCACTGCGTCTCCTGCGGACAGACCCGCCCGCAGATGCCGGGCAGGGCATTTTTGCTCTTGAGAATTTTCACCGCGTCCTCCATCCTGCCTTCCTTCAAAGCGAGGATGAAGTCCGGGATGTCAATATTGACCGGACAACCGCCCACGCAGGGTCGCTTGGGACACTGGATACAGCGCATCGCCTCTTCCATCGCCTGCTCATGCGTATACCCCAGGGCGACTTCATTAAAGTTCTTTGCCCGCTCTTTTGGCTCCTGGCGGGGCATCTCAACACGGTTTAAATTAAGCTGCGGCATATCTTCACACCTCTCTTACTATGTCTTGTTCCCGCACTGGCAGGAATGCTGCCATTGCTCCAGTGACCGCTTCTCTTCATCAAGATAGGTCTTCTGGCGGGCAAAAAGCAGGTCCCAGTCCACCTGGTGTCCGTCAAAATCCGGACCGTCAACGCAGGCGAACTTGGTCACCCCGCCCACTGATACGCGGCAGCACCCGCACATGCCGGTGCCGTCCACCATGATGGGATTCAGACTGACGATAGTCTTCACCCCGAAGGGCTTGGTGGTCAGCGCGCAGAACTTCATCATGATGCTCGGGCCGATGGCGATAACACGGTCCACTTTGCTATTGGTGAGCAGTTCTTTCAGCGGCTCGGTGACCACACCCTTGCGCCCGTACGAGCCGTCATCCGTGGTAACGATGAGCTCATCGCTGACACTGCGCAGTTCATCTTCCCAGAAGAGCAGGTCTTTATTGCGCGCGCCGAGGATGGAAATGACCCTGTTGCCCTTCTTTTTGAGCGCTTCCGCAATGGGCCTGATGACGGCAACAGCAAAGCCGCCCGCCACGCACACCACCGTGCCATAATTGTCAATATGAGTGGGTATGCCCAGCGGTCCCACAAAGTCCTGGATGAAATCACCCGCTTTCAATTTCGCCAGGCGGCGCGTGGTCGTCCCCACCTCCTGGAAGACGATGGTCACACTCCCTTCCTTGGCATCCCAGCCCGCCACCGTTACCGGGATACGTTCGCCCTTCTCGTCAATGCGCAACATCACGAACTGACCGGGCTGGGCTTTTTGGGCCACCCGCGGTGCCTGAATTTTAAACAGATGGATGATGGGCACCATGTCTTTTCTTTCCAGAATTTTATACATGTATCATTAACCCTCCATAGCACACTAAACGGATATAATACACTAAAGGCAAAACAGCTTCAAGTTTTCCCGGCAATAATTTTACCAGAACCCGCCTCAAAACACGAATTATGACTGTCATTCTGAGCGAAGCGAAGAAATCTCAAAGCGGGGCAGGACATCAAACTCGCAGGCCTCCACTACGCCGAGACCATTTACAAGGTGAAAAAATCGCCCAAAAACGGGGAAACAAAAAGACCTGCGCCGGCATTAAACCGTCACAGGTCTTTCTTACTTTCGTTACTACCAAGTCTGAAGCAGGTCAAGCCCTCGACCATTAGTACTGCTTAGCTAAGCGCATTACTGCGCGTACACATGCAGCCTATCAAGCAGGTAGTCTACCTGCGGTCTTACTCCCTCCACCCTTACGGGCAGAGGGATAGGAGATCTTATCTTGGGGTGGGCTTCGCACTTAGATGCTTTCAGCGCTTATCCCATCCAGACATAGCTACCCAGCAACAGTGCCCCTGGCGGGACAACTGGCACACCATATGTCTGTCCCTCTCGGTCCTCTCGTACTAGAGAGAGCTCCCCTCAAATCTCCGGACGCCCACGAAGGATAGAGACCGACCTGTCTCACGACGGTCTGAACCCAGCTCACGTATCGCTTTAATGGGCGAACAGCCCAACCCTTGGGACCTTGTCCAGCCCCAGGATGCGACGAGCCGACAT
>DAOTYE010000049.1:0-37771 GCA_034434915.1 Dehalococcoidales bacterium | reverse complement strand
GCGGTACTTCCTGCTCATGAACAGAGGAAAGCTATGACCCAAAAGGTGTTAGTAACATGATTTATGAGGCAGCTAAGACCCTTTCGGTAACAGTTTCTATTGACGCAATACGTAGTGTTTTTATGCCTGAAAAATAAGAGGGCAGGAGAAATAGTGGAGGCGGGACGCGCTATCGCCATCCCGCCTGAGCCATCACCGGTTGCTCTATTGAATCATCTGATTTGGGAGCCAGAGGATAATTTGCGGAAATGCCGCGCATAAAGCCAGCGCTACCATGATGAGGATGACAAAGGGCCAGACGCCCTTAATAATATCCGTCATCTTGATGCCCAGTTCCGGCGGTGCCGTACCTTTCACGAAGAAAATTGCCACGGCAAGGGGCGGTGTCATATAAGACATCTGGATATTCACGTTTATCATGATTGCCGCCCAGATGGGGTCAAAGCCCAGCGTCTTGAAGATGGGAGTGATGATGGGCACCAGGAGAAAGATGATGCCCAGGTCTATAATGAAGAAGCCCAGTATGAAACAGAGAAACATGATGAGCAGGAAAGCGCCCCATTTGCCAAAAGGCATGCCGAGGATGAGCGCGCGCACCACCTCTCCGCTTCCGCTCCGCACGAAGACCGCATTAAAGGCGACAGAACAGCCGGCAATGAGAAAGATAAGCCCGGACCCTTTCACCGTCTCACGGGCGGCATTCATCAGCACCTTCCAGTTCAGCCGACGGTATGCGGCGGCGAGCAGGGTAGCAGTGAAAGCACCGGTAGCCGCCGCCTCAGTGGGTGCGGCGATGCCGAAGAAAATCACCCCCAGAACACCCAAAATAATAATGCCTATAGGCACGACGGAGGTCATCAGCATCAAGATTTTTTTGAGGAAGGGAACATTCCTGTCTGCAAGTGGTACCGGTGGTCCCAGTCTGGGCTCAAGGAAACAGCGTATAGCCACGTAAGCGCAGTAGAGCGCGGCGAGGAGGAAGCCCGGCATAAAAGCGCCAAAATAGAGCTTGCCTACGGACAGTCTTGCCATGGGACCATAGACAATGAGCAGGGTGCTGGGCGGAATAAGAATGCCCAGGCTTCCACCGGCACAGCAACAGCCGGTCGCCAGGCTTTTATCATAGCCCCGGCTGAGCATAGACCTGATAGAAATGACCGTTATCATGGTAGTTGCCGCCGCTACCAGCCCTACGGTGCAGGCGACGATAGTGCCCAGTATAATCGTGGCAATGCCCAGACCGCCCCTGAAACCACCCAGCCAAACGTAAAGCGCCTGGTACATCTTGTCCGCGATGCCGGACTGCTGGACGATAAGCCCCATATAAATAAAGAGCGGCATCGCCAGAAGGATATAGTCAGATAGAATGGTATATATTTGCAGGTAAACAATCTGTCCCACCGGCGGTCCGAAGAGCAGAAAACCGATGACGATTCCCGTGCCGCCCGCCACCAGCGCCAGCGGATACCCGGCAAATACGCCAAGAATGAAAACGCCCATAAGAATGGCGGCAGTAAGCTGTGGACTCAGTTCAATCATAGAGGTTTGCCCCTTAATGTGTAGACATCACGGATGAAACGCACCAGACCTCTCAAGGTGAACAGAACCACACCCAGGAAGAAAACGGTGCGTATTGGCGCGGCGGGTGGGTACCAGTATGTCTCAGACCTCACCTCATGGGTCACCCATGCCTTTATCATCCAGCCATAGGAGACATAGAGAAGCATGGCAACAAAAGGAAAGAAGAAAAAGACCGCTCCGCAAATATCAATAATCGCTTTTACCGCCGGGGATTGGCGTAGGTACAGCACATCAACACGCACATGCTGGTTATGCAGGTCAGCATAAGACCACGCCAAAATATAGATGGTCAGACCTATCATGACAGCAGTATCATAGCCATAGATTGAGGCGGCATTAAAGAAATAGCGCCTGATGACCTCTTGCGTCATGACCAGGACAAGAGCGAGGGCAAAGAACTTGTCCATCTCACCGGTGTAGCGAACTACAGAGTCAATTTTATCCAGAACTTTCTTCACCAGTATTGCTGCCCTTTCTTTTTAACTTTTTAATATGTGAAAAGCCCCCCGCCCGGAAGATAGCTCCGAGCAGGGGGCGATATGCCTAGAGCCTGGGCCAAGCCGCGCGATACTTGTCCATGAAAGCCTGCTGTGACTTAACTACTTCAGCGTAGAGAGCGTCTTCCTTTGATTTCTTGGCGTAGAGCTCCTTGGCGAGCCTTATCATTTCATCTTCAATGTCCTTCGGGATGGGCTGGACAATGACCCCATAATCTTTCTGTTTCTGGATGGCGATGAGGTCTTCCTGAGTCAGACGGGCATACCACCGATAACCCTGAGAGTAATGGACTTCCTCTACAATCTTCTTCAGGTCATCCGTAAGCTCTGCCCATTTCTTGGGATGGACGAATACCCATGTCGGGTCTGTGGGCTGACGCACCGGTGAGAGATACTCATACTTGCACACCTCATGGAGGGCGAACGTCCAGTCCACTGCCGGCGTGCTCAGCTGGGTGGCATCAATGACGCCCCTCTGGAGCGCCTGGTAGACTTCACCACCGGGCAGGAAGATGACAGAAGCACCCATGGTGGTGAAGATTTCACCATCATCACCCGTGGTGCGTATCTTCAAACCTTTGATATCAGCAACGCTTTTCAGCTCTTTCTTTGACTGTAGAAAGACCTCCGGCGGCGTGACCAGCGCATTGGTGAGCATCTTGATGTTCTTGCCGGCAATCATCTTGTTAACAATCTCGTTGCCACCGCCCACCCACATCCAGAGCGCATACTCCATACCGGTGAGACCGCCTACCATGTATGCCAGCGGATTAGCCGCGGGCCACTTATCCACCAGGTAGCTGGGAGCGACATTCCCATAGTCAAGGGCGCCGGAATCAACGCCATCAAACTCCTTGGCGCCCGGCACCACACTGCCATGTGCGTTCAGGATGATTTCCAAGCGGCCGTTGCTGGCAACCTTGATTCGGTCTGCAATATCCTGCATGTTCTCAGTCTCAATGGTGCCCGGCGGGGAGATTGGCTGTCCCTGCCACTTGATGACCTTAGCCGGCTGGGCCGGCTTCGGTGCCGGCGCCGGAGCCGGAGCAGGCGCCGGCTTGGCACAGCTCGTGGCAATCAGACTGATAATGGTCAGCAACGCCACCACTGACAGTATAATCTTTGTCTTCATTGAATAATCTCCTTTGTGCTAACAATGGTAAACTGACCTTCATTGAAAACTTTCCTCTCAACTTGTTGCTTCAGTAACCACCTCCTTCTCCGCCTTAGTCCGGTGAATCCCATCGACCAGGGAATAGCCATGTCTCATTTTATGTCTTCTTGGCTCAATCAGTGTATTATAGCACACGCTTTTCCTTTTTCAACATCACCCCAGAACCCAGTTGCAAATCAAACAGCCCCTGGGTACACTTAAAATGGTGAAGAATAAGCACGCGCCCATGAGACCGGAGCTTCTCTCACCTGTCGGCAACTGGGAGAGCCTGCCTGCGGCGGTGGAGAACGGGGCTGATGCCGTTTATCTGGGCACCAGGGAGTTCAACGCGCGCATAAATGCCCGCAATTTCTCTCTGGCAGAGCTGGGGAAGGTCGTGCGCTATTGCCACAACGCCGGTGTCCGCGTCTACGTCACCTTCAATACCCTGGTCAAGAACCATGAGCTTGACCGTTTCTTCAATGTCCTCACGCAGGCTTATATGACCGGCATTGACGGCGTCATCATCCAGCACATCAGCTTCCTTGAGCCCATCAAGAAAAGCTTCCCCGGGCTGGCAGTCTTCATTTCCACCCAGGGGGCAATAGGGAACGTCAGTTCTGCCTCACTGCTGAAAGCCGCGGACAGAATCATCCTGCCCCGGGAACTGCCCCTGGCTGAGGTCAGGCGCCTGGTGAACGCCGGCGTGAAAGCGGAGGTCTTCATCCATGGAGCCCTGTGCTTCAGTTACAGTGGCTTGTGCCTATTTTCCAGCTTCGTGGACAACCGCAGTGGCAACCGGGGCTGTTGCGCTCAGCTCTGCCGCCAGAAATACAATGATGCTTATCCTCTCAGCACCAGAGAGCTATGCCTGGTGCGGCGCATCCCGGACCTGATTGAGGCGGGAGTGAGCGGATTCAAAATTGAAGGCAGGATGCGCTCCCCACTCTACGTGGCGGTGGCAACCAGGCTCTACCGCAAGGCGATAGATTCCTACCTCGCCGGCAGGTTTGAAATCCCGCAGAAGGAGCTGGCAGAAATAGAGGTGGTCTTCAACCGCGAGTTCACGGAAGGCTTTCTCGGCGGGGACAGTCGCCCAATTTCTCCTGAGAAGCCGATGAATCGCGGTGCGTTCCTGGGGACGGTTGAAGATGGGAAAATAATCGTGCGGAGACCGGTGGCGGTGGGAGACGGCATCGGCATCTGGGAAGGCGGCGGGGTGAGGGGAGCCATCATCCGAGAAATAATGAAAGACGGAAAGAAGGTGGATTCCGCAGAGACCGGAGATAAAGTTGACCTCGGCATCAGGGTAAAAAACGGCACAAAGATTTACCTCACTTCCTCGCCACGCATCAGCCTCAAACCAGATTTTCCCATCTCAAGGACAGCCATTACCACGCCGGAAAGGAAGACGCCCCGGCTGAAACTGCCGGAAATCACCCTCCGTGCCGCACCCGCGCTGAAATTCCTGGTCAAAGCTTACTCTCTGGCAGAGGCAAAAGAATCAGCTCAGGCAGATGCAGATATTGTCTTTTACCATGTTTTTGCCCCTGATTTTCCGGAACGCCATGAGTGGCGCGAGAAATCCCTGCTGGGCGCTTACCTGCCCAGAATCATGACTGATGCTGAGCTGTCTCAATCCCTCTCTCTGCTGGACAGAAAAAAGCCTCAGGCGATTCTTGCCGGCAACCTCGGCTTTCTGCCCCACAGGAAAGGCTATGACGCGCCGGTGTACCTGGACTACTCTCTGAACACGTTTAATGACCTTGACCTGCTCTTCTTTCAGGCTTATGACGTCATTCCTATGCTCTCCCCTGAGCTTTCCCTCAATGAAATGGCTCATTTCAAGAACAAAGATGCCGTGATTTTCTGTCACGGAGATATTGTGCTGGTCAATACCATGATTGAGCTTGAAGCTAAAAAGCTCATTGATGCTAAAGGGCTCATCTTCCCGGTGCGAAAAGAGCACACCTGCTGGCAGATTTTGAACAGTCGCCGCTTCGGCCTGTTTAATGACATCCGCAGGCTGTATGATGCCGGCTTCCGCCAGTTCTTCATTGACCAGCAGGGCAGAGGAGCGCAGTTTGTCTCCCTTTACCGCCGGATGCTAAAAGAAGAAGTGCCTGACAGACGGCTGAGGAAAGGCTATACCTCCGGGCACCTCTACCGCCCGGTGAAGTAGCTTTTATTTGAATGTGTTACCATAAACGTGAAGCGTCAGAAATAAAGCCAGTTCCGCCAATTGACAACATTGCCTCAAAGTCTTACTATACACTAGACCCGCAATTCACCAGGGCATCAAAAAGTAAAAAGTAAAGGAGGCATGATGACAACCATTGCAGTTATGGGAGCCGGTGGAAAAATGGGACAGCGCTGTACCCAAAATCTGAAAGGCAACAAAGAATATAAAACGCTCTATGTTGAGATTTCCCCGGAAGGCATCGCCTGGCTGGCCAAGCAAGGATTGAAGGTGACCCCGCAGGATGAAGCCATCAAACAGGCGGACGTGGTCATCCTCGCCGTGCCGGATAGACTCATCGGCAAAATCTGCCGCGATATTGTGCCCAAAGTCAGGAGCGGCACCATGATTTTCAGCCTTGACCCGGCCGCGGCTTATGCCGGCGTCCTGCCAGAACGGAAAGACATCACCTACTTTATCAGCCATCCCTGCCATGCGCCGCTCTTCGTGGAGGAGCGCGACCCCAAAGCATATGGCGACTGGTTTGGTGGGGAAAAGATAGCCCAGAACGCCGTCTGTGCCCTGCATCAGGGTCCGGAAAAGGACTATCAAAAAGGCGAGGCGATTGCCCGCGTCATCTTTGCCCCCATCATGCGCACCCACCGCGTCACCACGGAGCAGATGGCAATCCTTGAGCCCGCGCTGGTGGAAACGCTGGCGCTGACCTGCTTCACCATCATGAAAGAGGCGATGGATGAGGTTATCAATATGGGCATCCCCAGGGCGGCGGTGGAGGACTTCCTGTACGGGCATATCCGCACCACCATCGCCATCGTCTTCGGCTTTGCACCATTCCCCGTCTCTGACGGCGCCAAGCTGGCAATAAGCATGGCAAAGCAGGAAATCTTCCAGCCGGACTGGAAGAAAATCCTCAAGCCGGAGAACGTGAAGAAGAGCGTCCAGGCAATCACCCACGCCACTGATGTCAAATAACACTTCTTTCCTGCACAGGCAGAAATGCTACTATGACGACGATTGACCGCGTTCTGAAAGAGGTGCAGAAACGCCAGGGTGAGCTCCACGAGATACTGATGAGCCTCATCCGCTTCCGCACCCCCAACCCGCCCGGCGGAAATGAACGTGAAGCACAGCTATGGATTGCGGCACAGCTCAAGAAGCTCGGCTGTAAAGTAGAGGTTTTTGACGCCCTGCCCGGCAGACCGGATGCGGTGGGAAAACTGCCAGGGTCCGGCGGCGGCAGGTCTGTCATCCTCAGCGGGCATATTGACGTCTTTGAAGACCGCATGAATGAGAAGTGGCGCCGCGACCCCTATGAGCCGTATATTGACGGCGGCGCCCTCTTTGGCAAAGGCAGCACTGACATGAAAGGCGCCCTCGCCACCTACATCTTCCTCCTGTCCTGCTTCAGGCAAATCGGCGTCAGGCTAAAGGGCGATGTGACCATCGCCAGCGTCATGGGCGAGGAATGCGGCGAACCCGGCACCAAACGTCTCATAGAAAAAGGCTATAAAGCTGACTTCGCCGTCGTCGGCGAGCCCACCTACGGCGGCACCGGCACCTATCCCGCCGTGGGCATCATCAATGGCCGCCTCACCTTAGAAAGCCCCTATACTCTCCATCTCCAGGAGAGGCGGTTCTTCCTCCAGGCTGGAGGCGGCAGGGAAGGCGCCAACTGCATTGAAAAAATGGCGCAGGTCATCATCCCCGCTCTGAACGAGCTGGAAAAGCAGTGGAGCATCTTTAAGAAACACCCCCTCATGCCCCCCGGACAGGCGATGATTAACGTTTTCAGCATCTCCGGCGGCGGCAATACCTTCATCATCCCGGACCGCTGCACCATTGACTTTTCAGTTTACTGTCTCCCCGGAGAGACCAAAGAGGCAGTGCAGAAAGAGGTGGTAGACCAGGTAAACCGCGCCGCCCAGGCTGATTTCTGGCTACGTAAATACCCGCCCAGGATTGACTGGGAGACTAACCCTGACCAGTACCAGTTCATTCCCTTTGACCTGGACGTTAACCAGGCAGGGGTGAAAACTATGATGGAGGCGTATAAGCAGGTATCCGGGAAAGAACTGGTAGTGGGCGGGCGGGGCGGCATTGTGGACACGGGATGGTTCGCTCAGGCGGGCATCCCGGCAATGACCTACGGCCCGGGAGATGCTTACTGGGCGCACCGCATTGACGAGCGTATTGAACTGTCTGCGCTTGCCACGTATAGCAAGACCATCGCCCTCTTCCTCATGAACTGGTGCGGCATAGCAGAATAAGAACTAGAAATAAAAGCAGGAGGACACCATGCCAGGAAAACGGACGCAGGAACTGCTCAACATTGACCGGAAGCACATCATCCACGGCTTCAATGTCATCGGCGATGAAGACATCGGACCGATTATTGAAAGAGCTGAAGGCATCAAACTATGGGACACCGAAGGCAATTTCTACTATGACGCCGGCTCCCAGCAGACGAGCAATACGCTGGGGCACGGGCAGAAAGACATCATTGACGCCATCTGCCAGCAGGCGCAGAAATTGCAGTTTGCCCACATCCTGGGCAAGCAGTCAAACGTGCCCATCATTGAGTTCGCCCGAGATTTAGCCAAGGTCGCCCCCAAGGGGCTGACCCACTTCTTCTTCACCAGCGGCGGGTCAGAATCAGTGGAGACCTCATTCAAGCTCGCCCGCCTCTACTGGTCAAAGCAGGGAAAAGGCAAGTATAAAATCATCAGCCTAGAGAACGGCTATCATGGTGCAGGCATGGGCTCCGCCGCCGCCACCAGGGCGGGGAGCGGGGCGTTCTGGGCAGGTTATGCGCCGCTCGCCTCCGGGTTTGTTGCCGCGCCGTATTTTTACTGCGTCCGCTGCCCGTTCCATTTGAAGTATCCCTCTTGCAATATCCTCTGCGCCCGCTACGTGGAGGAAATTATACAATCAGAGGGTCCGGACAGCGTCGCCGCCTATATCGCCGAGCCGGTGCTCGGCGCCGCGGGCAACATTGTCCCGCCGCCGGAATACTTCCCCATCATCAGGAAAATCTGCAATGACTATGATGTCCTCCTCATCGGCGACGAGGTGCAGACCGCCTTTGGCAGGACAGGGAAACTGTGGGCGATGGAGCACTGGGACGTCACCTGGGACCTTATGACTACTGCCAAAGCCATTACCGGCTCTTACTTGCCCTTTGGCGCCACGCTGGTGAGCGACCGCGTCTATGACGGATTGAAAGGCGCCATGCTCTGGCATGGCTGGACCCAGCACGGCAATCCCATCGGCGCGGCGGCGGCGAAAGCCGCCCTCAAACTCATCCTCCGGGATAAGCTGGTGGAAAACGGGGCAAAGGTGGGCAAGTACGTCATGGAGCGTCTGAATCAAGAGTTCTCTTCATTGCCCATCGTGAATGATATCAGTGGTCTGGGTCTCATGATTGGCATTGAGGTGGTGCAAAACAAGAGGACGAAAGCCCCCTTTGACGCGGCAGTAATAAGCAGATGGCAGCGCAACATGCTGAAGAACGGCTTATACGTCCGCCCGGCAATGGCAAAGTATTATGCCAGAATACGCTTCAATCCGCCCATTACCACCACGGAAAAAGAGGCGGACGTGATGCTGGATATGCTCTATAAGGGGCTCAAGGAGCTTAAACCGGCGTAGCTCTTTTACGGCCTGTCCTCTTGCGGCTTGGCGGCGCGTTCCCTCTGCCAGCGGTGGATATCATCCAGCGCCGGCGGCGCCACGCTGAAGACCTCAATATCCCTGGGGAACTGCACCATGTGCCCCTCACGGATGAAGAGCAGACCGGATTCTCCTCCCTTCAGCGTCTGGTCTATGGCACGGGCGATGTGCTCATAACGCTTTCTCACCGCGTCAGTATAAAGTTCAGAAACCAGGTCCGCCACCTTCTGGCTCAAAAAACCGATGAGGATAAACCGCTCCCAGTCCATGCACTCTTCTGCCACTTCCCTCTGTTCCGTGGCTTCAAATACGGCGCCATTGCCGGTTTTTTCTTTCGCAATCCGGTGGCTGGCGGGGTTCAGCTTCTCTACGGCTTTCAGCCCCTCCTCCCCTGCCTGATAGACTACCTCATGATAGACATGGCTCACTTTCCCCAGTTTCTCTTCAAGATTGGCGATGTGCTGGCTCACCTCAGCCCAGTAGCGCGTGAATTTTTCATGGTAGTCAGGCGGCGCGTCCTTGCCTGAGAAAATCAGCGGGACAAGGTAAAGCTTCCGCTTGCTTGTGAAATCTTTAGCTTCCGGTTTCTCCATTTTGCCCAGTGTTGCTGACATAAAATCTCCTTCCTTCTTATTTTAGCTTTTCAACGCGGTGTGAACAAGTATAGCGCGAAAGACCCTCTTGACTCTCCCGTTACTGGAGGCTTTATACTTTCAATGAAGGTGCTTCAGAAAGGGAAAGGAGAGCCACATGCTCAGGCTTGGTGACTTTTTCCGGCTCAACCGGGTATCCTTGAAGGCACCTCTTTCTTTTTCTGCCCACCCTCCGGTAATTCTGATGGCAAATAAGCTTACAGCCACCGTTACAGTATGCTATACTTTTCATTCAAGAGATAGGCATAAAACAGGTCCCCATCAGAGAGAACGGTATGATTGACAGACGCCTGAGAGACAGGTATTCCCGGCAGACCATGTTCCCCGGCATCGGGGAAGAGGGGCAGAAGAAGCTGG
The DNA here is from genome assembly GCA_034434915.1 of Dehalococcoidales bacterium. Classification (GTDB taxonomy): domain Bacteria; phylum Chloroflexota; class Dehalococcoidia; order Dehalococcoidales; family RBG-16-60-22; genus DAOTYE01. The sequence continues at coordinate 27,661 of DAOTYE010000049.1, read as the reverse complement.
GCGAGAGCACAGCGGTCATCATCGGATGTGGAGCGCTCGGGTGCGCGAGCACCACATTCCTTGTCCGCGCCGGCGTGGGCAGAGTCAGAATCGTGGACCGTGACTTCATTGAATACCATAACCTTCAGCGTCAGACCTTATTTAATGAAGAGGACATAAAGAACGGCTTGCCCAAAGCAATTGCCGCAGAACGCCACCTGAAAAAAGTAAACTCTGCCATTGAGATTGAGGGCATTGTCGCTGATGTCAATTACACTAACATAGAGCACTTCTGCCGCGGCGCTGACGTCATTCTGGACGGGCTGGACAACTTTGAGACCCGTTTCCTGATAAATGATGTCGCCCTGAAACACAGAATACCCTGGGTCTATGGCGGTGCCATTGCCGCCAACGGCATGACCATGACCATCATCCCCGGCAGAACGGCATGCCTCAGGTGTATTTCTCCGGTTTTAACCAGCCGCCAGCCCACCCTCACCTGCGAGACGGCGGGAATTGTCGCCACCGCTCCCGCTATTATCGGCGCGCTACAGGCTACGGAAGCCATAAAGATACTCGTCGGCGCTGAGACCAGCCGGGAACTGGTCATCATTGACGTCTGGACTGATACTTTTGAGCATATTACCACAGCGCCTCAGGAAGATTGCCCCGCCTGCCACGGAAAGTATGAGTTCCTTGAAGAAAAGTTCGCCGTTAAGATTTCTTCCCTCTGCGGCCAGACCAGGGGAGTGCAAGTGGTTAATACCGCCATGAAAAGCATTGACCTGGTGAAGCTGGCAGAGAAGCTCAGAAAACTTGGGAAGGTGAACTATAATGAATTCATGCTCAGCTTTGCCACCGGCGGCTATGAAATAATCGTCTTCCCGGACGGCAGAGCCATTATCAAGAACACCCTGGACCAGACACTGGCTAAGGAGCTCTACTCCAGATACATCGCCCCGTTAAGTGCGCAATAGACGGGAAAAGCTATGCCCAATAAAGACTACTATCAAATCTTAGGCGTGCCGAAGGGCGCCTCTGATGATGACATAAAGAAAGCCTACCGCAGGCTCGCCATGCAGTTCCACCCTGACCGCAATCCGGGCAGGGAAAAGTGGGCGAACGAGAAGTTCAAAGAAATCAATGAGGCTTTCAGCGTCCTCGGTGACCCGGAGAAACGCCGCCAGTATGACCAGTTCGGCACGGCGGGAAGCGCAGGAGACATCTTCGGCAGCCCGTATACGCGGACCACCTTTGAGGAGATGATGCGAGACTTCAATAGCTCAGGGCTGGGTGTTGACTTCCTGGACAGCATCTTCGGCGATTTCCTCAAGGGGCGGGGCTTTTCTTTCCGGGTCTTCCGCGGCGGCACCGGGGGAGGCGGCATGAACCTTAATGACCTTTTCCGGCAGGCGCAGACACAGGCGCCACCCCGTCCGGAGGTGAACTATGAAATCACCCTGACCGCTGACCAGGCGAAAAAGGGTCTGGAAAAAGACCTCATCCGGCGGGGGAAGAAGCTCCGCGTCAAAATCCCCGCTCGCGTCAAGGACGGCACAAGAATACGCCTGAGAAACGCCCTCCAGACCACTGATGGCTACCCGGGGGATATTTTCATCACCGTCAGGGTGAAGTAAGCCTCTCCTATCATTGCGCGGAGCGTGGCGACGTGCCAATATCTGAGATTTCTGCCATCATTCCAGCCCTTCACCTGTGAAGGAGAATCCAGAGGAGGGGGGATTTATTCAGGATGTCTCTACATCAGCCACAGGAAGAGCCAGTACACCAGGATATTGGCGACCGTCAGCGGCACCCCTATTTTGATAAATTCCAGGAAGGTGACTGTTTCCTTTGCTTTCTTCTCCGCGTTCTGGATGATGATGACATTGCTCGCCGCGCCGAGGATGGAGAAGTTACCGGCGATGGTGCTCCCGGCGGCAAGCGCCATGAGCCCCTTTGTTGCCGCACCAAGTTGCATGAGCATGGGCAGATAGAGCGCTACCAAAGGCACATTGGAGATGAACTGGCTCAGCACCACGCTCACCAGTAGAATCATGCTCACCGATGTCAGGTTCGCCTGTGAGCCGTTGAGCAGGGATTGAAACACGCCGCCGTCCCACACGCTTTCCATCAGCACAAACATTGCGGCAAAGAAAACGAGCGTATGCCAGTCAACCCCCCGGATGATGGACAGGCGATTGGGACTGAACAGCAAAACGGGCAGGGCAGAAATAAGCGCAATATAAGTCAATCTGAAATCAATTGCCAGACCGCTCAGCGCCACGGCTATCTTGGCGATGATGAGAAGGACCAGCAGACCGAGCGATACCTGAGACACCCGTGCCAGTCTTCTGTCCTGAATTACTCCGGGGTCCTGGGCGAGCAAAACGCCATTGAAGTGGCGGCGGTAGTACAGGCGCAGAAATCCGTAGGCGATGAAAAGGTTTAGCACCGTGGGCAAAAACAGGAACTTCAAGAAGGTAATAAAAGGCGCGGCTACCCCGCCATTGATGGCGATGAGCAGGTTCTGCGGGTTGCCGATGGGGCTCATCACACTGCCGATGGTCACCGCAAAGGCGAGGGCTAACAGCAAAATCTTCCCCGGAATGCCGTTTTTCCTTGCCAGGAGCACCATGAGGGGCGTGCCGATGATGGCGATGGTATCATTCATCAGAAGCGCGGCGAGCAATCCCATGCCGAAGAGTACCAGCAGAACAAGACCGCTGAGAGACCGCGCCCGACTGAACAAAAGATAGGACAGCCTGGAAAGATAGCCGCTCTCCTCCAGCGCCTGCCCGATGACAAACATGCCGAACAGGAATAGCATCACGTCAGGGTCAATCGCTTTGAGGGCATTTCTTGGGGAAATCTCTCCGGTAGCCAGCGCCGCCACGGCACCAAACAGCATCACCTGCCATATCTGGAACCTGATGCTTCCTATGCGCCGGACAGCGATGAGGGCAAAGACAATAAGCAGAATGATAATAGAAAACATAATAAGTAAGGCCGGCTGAAGCCGACCATGCAATCTATATCATGAATTTTTAATTATTATACCACAATCAGGAGGGCTTAGCCACGTCCACCCCGTAGGGCCAGCCGGCGATGCTCCCGTCCATGAATTTCACCTTCTTGAAGCCGGCGCCCTCCAGGATGCGCTGGGACTGATAGGCGCGCACGCTTGAGCGGCAGAACACCACAATCTCCGCGTCCTTCGGTAGCTCATCAAGCCGTGCTCTTAGCTCCTGAACGGGCAGGAACTTCACCTGTGGCGCTTCTATGCGCTTTTCATCCCACTCTTTCTTCGTGCGCACGTCAAGGAGGATGAAGTCATCCCCACCGTCCAGCTTCGCCCTGACTTCCATCGGCGTGAGGGATTTAGCCAGGCCTGCCCGCTTGTTGCGGATGACGTTAGCCGCGCTGTGGAGCGGGTCAAGGGCGCTGTTATAGGGAGGCGCATAGGCAAGGTCAGTATTAGCCAAATCGTCCACAGAGGCACCAAAGGAGATGGCTGTCGCCACTACATCAATGCGTTTCGCTGTATCGCCGGGACCAACCGCCTGACCGCCGAGCAACCTGCCCGTCTTCTTCTCCGCGATAAGCTTGACGGTAATCTCTTTATAGCCCGGGTAATAGGTGGCGTGGTCATAGTTCGGCACCAGGGAGGTTACCACCTCATAGCCAGCCTCGCGTGCCTGTGTTTCGCTCAAGCCGGTCCGCGCCACATTGAAATCAAATACTTTAATTGCCGCCGTCCCCGCCACCCCGGGGAAGGTCTCCCTGCCGCCGGTGACATTGGTGCCGATAACCCTACCATGCTTGTTCGCCGTGGAGCCCAGCGGCACCAGCACCTTCTGCTTTGTAATCAGGTGAACATTTTCCACGCAGTCGCCGCCGGCATAAATATCTTTATCATTCGTCTGGAGATATTCATTGACTGCGATTCCGCCCGTTTTGCCGATTGTTATTCCTGCCTCACGCGCCAGCGTCACGTTAGGTTTCACCCCCAGCGCCATCAGGACAAGACCGGCTTCAAACCCGCCGTCCTTAGTCATAACCCTTTTCACCTTATTGTTTTCATCGCCTTCAAAGCCGGCAACGCGCTGACCGAAAATCACTTTCACGCCTTTATCTCTCAGGTGCTTTTCCACCTGCGCCGCAATCTCAACATCAAGAAGCGTGGGCAGTGCCCAATTCAGCGCCTCAATGACGGTCACTTCAAACCCCAGTACTTTGAGCGCCTCCGCCATCTCCAGCCCGATGAGCCCGGCACCCACCACCGCCGCCTGCTTCCGCTCATAGTTCGCCAGCAGGTCCCGCAGGGCGAGCGCATCCCCGATGCGGGTCATGGTGAAGATGCCATTCAGGTCTTTCCCCGGCAAATTCGGCACCGCGGGGAGACTGCCGGTCGCCAGGACGAGTTTATCATAAGGCAGGGACGCTTTTTCGTTCGTCTTGAGGTTAACTATCTCAACCTGATGCGCCCTGCGGTCAATAGCCACTGCCCGCGTGCCGGTCAGGACATCCACGCCGAAAACATTGGTGAAATAGTCCAGCTCCCGCCCGAAGAGGCTCTTCTTCTGCGCAATAACACCGGAGACATAGTAAGGAAAGCCGCAGGTGGCGGTGGAAACGTAATCGCCCTGCTCAACGATGGTGATGCGGGCATGCGGGTCACAGCGCCGCGCCCGCGCCGCCGCCTTCGGACCGCAGGCATTCCCCCCGATAATGACAATACGATTAACACTAGCCATGGCGTTCTTTTACTGGATTCCGGCGAAGCGCCGCCGATTGCGCACCATGACTGCCGCCAGCCTGATGGACTGGATAAGGCTCAGCGGGTCAGCCGTGCCCTTTCCCGCCTTCCCGAAGACCGTCCCGTGGTCAACGGATGTGCGGATGATGGGCAAGCCGAGCGTCACATTGACCCCTTCCGTAATGCCGAGCATCTTGACCGCGATGTGCCCCTGGTCATGGTACATGGCAACCGCCGCATCAAATTGTCCCTGATGGGCGCGGAGGAACGCGGAATCAGGCGGGAGGGGACCGGTGACGTTCATACCCTCCTGGCGCGCCTGCTCAATTGCCGGGACAATGAATCTCTGCTCCTCGTCCCCGAACAGTCCGCCTTCCCCGGCGTGAGGATTGAGCCCTGCCACCGCGAGGCGCGGGCTATCTATGCCCATCTCTTTGACTGCCGCATTGGTCAGCCTGAGCACGGTGAGGATGCGCTCCGTCTTTATCCGCGCGATTGCCTGGAGCAGTGAAACGTGGGTGGTGACATGGCTCACCCTCAGGTTACCGGTGACCAGCATCATTGCCACATTCTTAGCACCACACAGCTCGGCGAGGAGCTGGGTATGCCCGTCATAGTGATAGCCCGCTTTGTTCAGGGCTTCTTTATTGATGGCAGATGTGACTATGGCATCGCACTCCTTCTTCAGCGCCAGCTCCACGGCAAGCTTTATATACTCGTAGGCGGCTTTGCCTGCCATGGGGTCAACTTTGCCGCGCGTGAGCTTATCAAGCTGAATGTTCCTCAGGTCAATGACGTCAATGACGCCCGGCTCATACTCCGCTTCTGACAGTTTCGTAATCCCCCTGATTCTCACCGGAGCCTTCGTGATTTTCTGAGCTTCAATCATGGTGGCCGCATCACCGATGACCACCGGGCGCGAAATATCATACATTTCCGCATTTGCCAGCGCCTTGGCGACAATCTCCGGCCCGGAGCCTGCGGCATCTCCCATGGTGATTGCCAGCAGTGGCTTATACTCTGCGCTCATGCTCAACCCCTTCCCTCAAGATATGATAATGCCTTAACCAGCGCCTGCTCGCTGCCGAACCCGCCCGCTTTGGTCACCACCCGCATTCCTTCCCCCATGCCGCCGATAAGTCTGCCCGATGGTATGCCCGCTTCCACCTCTCCATCCACTTCAATCGCTGACACGGCGAGCGTACGGCAGACGGCAAGAGCAATGTCCCCGCCGGACAGGAACAGCCCGGCGACTTTATGGTTTTTGAGAATCCTGGCGGCTGTCTCCGCCAGAATGGAGGAAACGGACTGCTTCAGGGCTGGCACATACGGCGTAAAGGTGGAAGAAATCGCCACGCTCCTGCCAGCTCTCAATAGTCTGCTGGCTTCAGCCAGCAGTTCATCCGTGTTAATACGCTCCGCATCCAGGTTAAGGATGGTCAGACCGCAATCTTCTTTTGCTTTCATCAGCTGTTTCCCGGAAACCTGGTTCTGGCTCCCCACCACCACGAGCGCTTTTCCCGCCGCTCCCTTTTCTGCTTTCTTTTTCGCATTAGCCGGTTTGGGGAGAAAGACATGCAGTTCCCGCGCCATGCCACCTGACCCGCAGAGAAGCCAGCGTCCTTTTGCCTGCACCGCCGCCCGGGCGATGCCAGCGAGGTGAGACTGGTCAGTCACATCCGCCACCAGCACCTCCTGCGGCAGGGAAATCACTTTCTCATAGAGGGCTTCTGCGCCCGCCTCAATATCCCTGACAGAAAGACTGCCCACCTTCCTCCCCAGAGCTTTTTCCAGCAGGGTGGGGATATGAGATTCCTTCACCGGCAGGATGGGGTCGCGGGAGAACTGGGTCTCAGCCACGGGGACGCCGTTAACTAGCAGTACTCCGCCCACCGTCGTCCGCCCCACCGCCGGGAACGCCGGGGCGACGATAGCTTTCTGGCTCTTCATTGCCGCCATCGCCGCCGCCAGCTCAACGCCCACGTTGCCCCTCAGCGTGGAATCAATCTTTTTATAGACCACTCTGCCGGCAAGACTGCTGACCGCCGCCGTCACCTGCTCCCGGGCAAACTCAGGCGCTTCAGCGCGGCTGTTCGTGGTGATGACCTTGACCTCAGCCTCAGCAGGATAGCTCAGGTCAAGGACAACGATGGTGCCATGGCCCAAGCTGGCGAAGTAACCGCTGCTGTCCATGGCGCCGGTCAGGTCGTCAGCAACTATGCCCAGCTTCCCCGTCACGCACTCTCCTTAAGCGTAAATGAGAATCTTGCCCGCTTTGCCGCTCTCCGCCAGTTTGATTGCCTGGTCAAACTCCTCCATCTTCATGCGGTGAGTTATGACGGGCAGGGGATTGAACCTGCCGGACTCAAGGAGGGCTTTCATATCCCACCACGTCTGCCACATCATTCTGCCGGTACTGCCGTAGACTCTGGCTTCCTTGTAGATAATATCCTCATTCAGGCTCAGCTCAACCGGACCACCATGCAAGCCAATGAGGCTCACTCTGCCGGCGCGGCGGATGACCTTAAACGCCATCTGGGCGGCTTTGGCGTTGCCGCTGATTTCCAGGGAGACATCCACGCCTCTGCCCTCGGTGCCATCCATAATAGTTTTCACCGCGTCAACTTTGGTGGGATTGACCAAGATAGCCTCGGGGGCAAACTGCTTGACCATCTTCAGGCGGTCCTCGCTGACCTCAACAGCGAAGATTTTGGAAGCGCCCCAGGCATGGCAGGCGCCGATGCCGCACAGCCCGATGGGACCGCAACCGAAGACGGCAACGCTCCGGTTATTGATTTCACCTTTGAGCGCGCCATTCACGGCGACCCCCATTGGCTCAAGGATAGCGCCCAGCTCAGGGTCAGTGCCTTTAGGTAACTTCCAGGCGCAGACGGCGGGTATTTTGGCATACTCAGCAAACGTGCCGTCAACATGCACGCCGATGATTTTCATATTTTCACAGATATGCGGCAAGCCAGTCTGGCACATATAGCAGGTCTCATCAGGAATGTGTGTCTCCACCGCAACCAAATCGCCCACTTTAAAATTGGTCACCAGGCTGCCCACCTCCACCACCTCACCACAGCTTTCATGCCCGAAGACCATGGGCGGCTTGATTCTCGCCTGCGCGTAGGCATTCCAGTTATAGATGTGGATGTCAGTGCCGCAGATTGCCGTGGCTTTCACTTTGATGAGCAGGTCACGCGGTCCAATCTTGGGCACATCAGTCTGCATTACTTTAGCGCCCGGCGCTTTTTCTGTCTTCATGAGTGCTTTCATTTTCATATGAGCTTCCCTCCTCTTATCTCTTGCTATTAGCCACCTTGCATTATACGACTGCGCCTCCCGTTAAGCAAGCCAAACGGTTATCGCCTGCCTGAATGGCAATCTTTCTCTGTCATGCTGATGTTTTCTCTTTGCCATTCTGAGCACCGGGAAGAATCTCGGGGGCAAGGCTCGCGCCAGTCTCCTCTCCTTGCTATAAAATGTGAATCCGCTTATAATAGAAACGTTCACGGGGCGTAGCGCAGCCCGGTAGCGCGCTTGGTTCGGGACCAAGAGGTCGGCAGTTCAAACCTGCCCGCCCCGACCATTTACTGCACATGCCGCTTTGCCTCTTCCCACAGCCGGTTCTGTTCGTCAAATGACAGCTCTCTGACATTTACGCCGCGCTTCCGGCAGACGTCTTCCATATAAGCGAAGCGGCGGTAAAAGCGGCGGTTGGCTTCCCTCAGCGCCGCCTCCGCATTGACGTCAAGCCGCCGCGCGATGTTCACCAGCGTAAAGAGTATATCGCCGAACTCCTGCTCCTTTTTCTGCTGACCTTGCGCCTGCGCCAGCTCTTTCACTTCCTCCACCAGCTTCTCAATCACGCCGCTCACATCATCCCAGTCAAAGCCCACCTGCGCCACACGGCGCTGAATCTCCTGGCTATACCCCAGAGCTGGCATTTCCCTGGGCACGCCCTCAATCACCGAATAGCCAGCGCCCCTTTCCTCTTTCTTAAGCTCCTCCCAGTTGTGGGCGACCTCTTCTGCGCTTGCCGCCTGAGCTGAGCCGAAGATGTGGGGATGGCGGTACACCAGCTTGGCGTTAATGCGCTTGATGACATCCTCAATGGTGAATTCGCCGGCTTCTGCCGCTATCTGCGCCTGAAAGACAATCTGCAGTAACAGGTCACCCAGCTCATCACGGAGCTTCTCCGCATCGCTTTCGTCAAGGGCTTCCAGCGCCTCATAGCATTCCAGCAAAAGATAAGGCCGCAGAGAAGCATGCGTCTGCTGCCGGTCCCAGGGACAGCCCTGTTTCCCGCGCAGACGTGCCATGATGCTGACCAGTGTTTCAAATTTATTCAGGTTTTCCGGTGCTGACAAGGTATCTCCTCTCATGATGGCAGAATTGATCCCACAAACTGCCTCTGTCCCCGCAGGAATTCCGCCGCCGTAATTTCCTGCTTGCCTTCCATCTGGACTTTCAATACGCCCAGTATTCCTTCACCGGTGCCCACGCCGAACGCCGCATCTCCCTGCTCCAGCGCCACCACCTGTCCCACGCCGGCGTTAGCCTGCCCGAGCACAGGCACTGCCTCAATAATCTCCAGCTTCTTCTTGCGCCAGCGGGTGTATGCCCCGGGCCAGGGCTGGAAAGCCCGCACCCTCCGCCACAGCACCACCGCAGGCAGACGCCAGTCAATCTCGCCGTCCTCTTTGGTGATTAGCCTGGAGTAACTAGCTTCCGCGTGATTCTGGGGCTGGGGCGGCAGTTCTCCTGCCACCAGACGCTTCAGGACATGAGGGAGCAGTTTCGCAGATACCTCTGCCAGCTTCATGGTGAGCGACCCCGTAGTATCCTGAGGAGAAACCGCCACCTTTTCCTGGGCGATTATCGGTCCGGTATCCATGCCCGCGTCCATGAGCATGAAGGTAACGCCACTGACCTCATCCCCGGCGAGGATGGCCGCCGCCACGGGAGAGGGCCCACGGTGCCTGGGAAGAAGCGAGGGATGGATATTGACACAGCCGTACTCTGGAATATCCAGGATGGACGGCGGCAGAATCTGCCCATAGGCGGCAACGACAATGACCTCCGGCTGAAAAGAAACCAGTGTTGCCGCCTCCTCAGGTGACTTCAAGCTGAGCGGTTGCACCACGGGCAGACCGTACCTCAGGGCAACTCTCTTGACCGGGGAAGCCATGAGCTGGCGGCTTCTGCCCGCGGGCTTATCCGGCCGGGTATAGACTGCCACCACCTGGTGCTTTTGGCGGATAAGCTCCTCAAGCGGGGGAACGGCGAACTCAGGGGTGCCCATGAACACAATGCGCAAAACGGTGCTCCCAGTACTAAATTCTAACACCTTAAATTTTCTACCACAACCGCCTTTTCCTATGTATCACTTCAATTTTAAGCAAAATAAAGAGCCCTGAAGACCTGGTAAGGGATAACATGGGCTGACAATGTCCATTGATTTTCCTAGAAAACCTTGCGCTGACAAGGTTTCTGTATTATATACTATTAACCGTTAATTAACTAGCATTTTCCCCCCAGCGGTTTTCAAAGACTTTCCACAAGCCTTGGGATGATTTGTGCCTTAAGGGGGATAGCTGTGCCTAGTCAGGAATTTGAGATACATGAAAAACCTGTCAGCCCGTGAACTCTGGGAAACCGCCTTAGGTGAATTGCAAATTCAGGTCAGCCGCCCCAACTACCGCACCTGGTTTGAGAAAACGGAAGGTTCCAGCCTTCAGGACAATCACCTCATCGTCAGCGTGCCCAATACCTTTGTTGCTGAATATCTGGACAAAAGCCAGAGGGCGCTCATTGAGAAAACGCTCATGGGCATCACCTCTTCCGCTGACATCAGGGTCTCTTTCCAGGTCAATGGACATCTGGAGGTGCCCTCTCACCGCAAAAGCCCGCTCACGCCGGCACCTTCTAACCTGAACCCTAACTATGTCTTCCGTAACTTCGTCGTGGGCAATAATAACCGCATCGCCTTTGAAGCGGCGCGGGAGGTTGCCGCCCATGCCGGGCAGAGCTTCAACCCGCTCTTCATCCATGGGGGAGTCGGACTCGGCAAGACCCATCTGCTCCACGCCATCGGGCATGAAGCCATCGCCAACCGCATGCTAGTCTGCTGTCTCAGCGCGGAGCAGTTCACCAATGAGTTCATCACCGCCGTCCGTGAGCGCCGGATGGATGACTTCCGTGCCCGCTACCGCCAGGTGGACATGCTTCTCATTGATGACATCTCCTTCATCAGTGGCAAAGAACAGACGGAAGAGTGCTTCTTCCATACCTTCAATGACCTGCACAATGCGGACAAGCAGATAGTCATCACCAGCAACCAGGCGCCTAATGAGATTCCGCTGGTTGAGGAGAGGCTACGTTCCCGCCTGCAATGGGGGCTCGTGGCGGATATCCAGCCGCCGGACTTTGAGACCAGGCTCGCTGTTCTGAAGGCGAAGGCGGAGCAAAAAGGCGCCAGCCTTGCCCCGGACATTTTAGAGCTCATCGCCCAGCAAATAAAAAACAATATCCGGGAACTGGAAGGCTCTCTCAACCGGGTTATCGCCTACGCCAGGCTACTGCGCGCCTCTCCCACGCTTACCATGGCACAGGAAGCCCTGAAAAACATGGGCAGCACCGGCGGTGAAAAGACCCAGCTCCCGAGCCCGTCTTTTCTGCTTCAAGCGGTGGCAGACAGCTTCCATCTCACCCCGGAAGACCTCAAAGGCAGCCGTCGGGACAAGGAAGCAGTGCTAGCAAGGCGGGTAGCCATGTACCTTCTCCGCCAGGAGACCACTTACTCCATCACTCAAATTGCACAGGAGCTCGGTGGCAGGGACCCGTCCTCCGTCACCCATGCCTGCAAAAAACTGGCAGCCGAACTTGAAGGCAATCAACATCTCCGGCGCGTTCTGCAAGACATTCAAAAAAAGCTCAAATCATAGCCTTCCGGGAGTTACCCGGTTCTGGCTGACGCCCTCTTTCTGAGCATAGCGAACAATCTCCATCTTTGGCTAACGCCAGTCGCCGCCCCCCTGTCATTACCTCTCTTACATTGCCATTCTGACCGTTTTTTGCAAATATATGATACCTTTTTGCTTATTCTTTTAACTCTTCCGCGCTCACAAACCGTTAATTCAATCATTCAAAAGAATACTATTACGGATACTTTGACTATTTAAGAGATTATCCAGTTATTGTAAGATAGTAACCATCAGAGGACTGTGAGATGTTTGACCGGGCAATCATTACCGTCAAAGCAGGCAATGGAGGAAATGGCATCATCAGCTTCCTCCGGGAGAAATTTGTTCCGTTTGGTGGTCCGGCGGGGGGCAATGGTGGTAAAGGTGGTGATGTCATCATAAAAGCTGACCCATCAATTACCAGCCTGAAGATGTATAGTCGGAAAAAAATCTACCGTGCTGAAGATGGTAAAAACGGCGGGAACAAAAAGAAACACGGCGCCCACGGAGCGGACCTGGTGCTGGCGGTGCCGGTGGGAACCGCAGTATTTAGCAAGACGCCATTTGGTGAAAGTGCCTTGTTGGCTGACCTGGCTGAGCCGGGGCAGGAAGTAATCGTCGCTAAAGGCGGCCGGGGCGGTTTCGGCAATGCGCACTACACCTCAGCCACCCATCAGGCGCCACGCATCGCCCAGCGAGGAGAGCCGGGAGAAGAACAAACCATTATTTTAGAGCTCAGGCTCATTGCTGATGTGGGGATAATCGGCTATCCCAATGCGGGCAAATCAACTTTTCTCTCGGCGGTGACCGCCGCCAGACCTAAAATCGCTGATTACCCGTTCACCACCCTTGAGCCGGTGCTGGGCGCCGCTGAATCCGGCGGGCGGGGTTTCATCCTGGCGGAAATCCCCGGTTTGATAGCCGGCGCGCACCTTGGGAAGGGACTGGGGCATGATTTTCTACGCCATGCTATGCGCACCAAGATGTTCCTGCACCTCATTGACGGCACGGCGGAATCACCCGTGGACAATATGATTCAGGTGAACAATGAGCTGGCGCTGTTTGATTCTTCCCTGTCGCGCAAGCCGCAGATTGTCGTCGTCAACAAGATTGACGTGCCCGCTGTCAGAGAACGTCAGTCTGAAATCAGACAGGCTTTCCGTGAAGCGGGCGTGGACGTCTTCTTTGTCTCGGCTAAAAGCGGGGAAGGTCTGCCGGAAGTCATTGCTGAGACAGCACGTCGGCTGAGCCTGCTTGCGGGGACGGAAGAGAAAAAGGCAGAGTCGCCTGTAAAAGTATTCCGACCTCAGCCTGTCTCAGAAGGAGTGAAGGTGCATAAGGATGGCAATGTCTTTATCATAGAAGCCTCCGGGCTTGACCGACTTACAACGAGGCGAGGGGAGCCTGACTCCGAGGTTATGATGGAACTAAAGAACCGCCTCAACCGGCTGGGTGTGAACAGGGCATTGGTGAGGGCAGGCATCAAGCCGGGAGATAAAGTGCGCTGTGGCAGTATTGAGTGGGAGTGGTCCTAGCATGAAAATCGGCATTCTGGGCGGCACTTTTGACCCGGTGCACAATGCGCATCTCATCATCGCTGAAGAAGTCAAAAAGAGGCTTGCTCTCAGGACCGTTATCTTCGTGCCCGCCGGTCAGCCCTGGCTCAAGACTGACCACCCCATCACCCCTGCCGAACACCGGCTTGCCATGTTACGTCTGGCGCTGGCAGAAAAGCCCGGCTTCACCATTTCTGAGGTGGAGCTTGAGCGTGCGGGTCCTTCTTATTCTGTGGACACTGTGGCTGAGCTGATGGGCGCGCTTGGAGAGAAGACAGAGTTCTATTTTATCCTGGGCTGGGACAACCTGAACCAGCTTCCCAGGTGGCATGAGCCGGCGCGTCTCATCACTCTCTGCACTCTGGTGGCGGTGCACCGTCCCGGCGTGCCGCGCCCTGACCTGACAGCGCTGGATGACAAAATTCCCGGCGCTTCCGGTAGGGTTATTGTTCTGGATAGTCCCAGTGAGGATATCAGCGCCACAGACATCAGAGAGCGGGTAAGGAAGGGGGAAGACATCCGCCACCTTGTACCCGCGCCGGTAGCAGAGTATATTAAGAAACATAACCTTTACCAGTGAAAGAGGAGGAATGTTGACATGGCTGACCTGTCAGAACTGGCAAAAACGATTGAAAAAGGAGACCGTGATGCCGCTGTAAAGGAAACCGAGAAAGCCCTTGACGCCGGCGTAAGCCCGGAGCAGATAATCATTAAGGGACTTCAGGTGGGGATGGGGATGGTGGGTGAGAAGTTCTCCAGCGGGGAATACTTCCTGCCGGACATGCTTCTGGCGGCGCGGGCGATGAAGGCATCACTAGAGGTGCTGAAGCCCCTGCTAACCAGGACGGGCATGCCCACCATCGGCAGGGTGATTATCGGCACGGTGGAAGGGGATATGCATGACATCGGCAAAAACATCGTCGCCACCTTCCTCAGCGGCGGTGGCTTTGAGGTCTTTGACCTCGGCTTGAATGTGCCAAATCAAAAATTCATTGACGCGGTGAGAGAGAAAAAACCCCATATCCTGGGTCTCTCCGCCCTGCTGACCACCACCATGCCCAATATGGGGCGTATTATCAAGACGCTGGAAGAGGAAGGCTTACGGGCAGGGGTGAAGGTGATTGTGGGCGGGGCGCCGGTCACGGCGCATTATGCCCGGCTCATCGGCGCGGACGCCTATGCCCGCGATGGTGGCGAAGCTATACCGGTTTGCAAAAAGCTGGTAGGTAAATAGTTTCATGATAGAAGGGAGGTCTAACACCATGGCGATGACGCATAGAGAGAGGATATTAGCCACGGCGCGCGGCGAAAAAACGGACAAGCTACCCTTCGGGGCGCGCATTGACCTGTGGTATGGCTATCACAAAGCGCACGGCACCCTGCCTGAGAAATACCGAGACTGGAGCCTGGTGGACATACTGCGCGACCAGGGCGCCGGCATCCTCTACCGGGGCTACGCCATCGTCAAAGAGAAGTTCACCGATATGGAGGTAATTGAGAAGATTGACGGTCCCTACACTACCACTGAGTACCGCACCCCCATCGGCACGGTGTCCAAGAAAGAGGTGCTGGATACATCAGAAGGCGTCCTGGTCAAATATGAGATGGAGAAGCTGTTCAAGAGCGCAAAAGACTACCCCATCATCAGGTATGTCTACGAGCACGCCGTTCCCGTGGACGATTTCGCCACTTACCACAGGATGAAGGCAGAGGTCGGTGAGGATGGGCTGGTGGGCACCGGCGGCACCTTCTGGTCGCCCGTCCAGCGGGTGATGCGTGAGATTATGGGCTATGAGGTCTTCTTTTACGAGCTTGCCGACCGCCCCGCCGAGGTTGAGTCCCTTATTGAGGTGATGAAGGACCTGTCCCGCCGCAAGCTGGAGCTGGCAATCAAGTCTGACCTGGAAATCTTCAATATCTGCGCCAACTGGAGCGATGACATCCACACGCCAGTCTTCCGCAAATACTTCATCCCCTGGTTCCAGGAGACCTGTGATTTTCTCCATTCCCACGGGCGGCTGGCGATGGCGCACGTTGACGGCGAGATGAAGCGGCTTAACCCGATGTTCAAAGAGACCGGGATTGACGTGGCGGAGGCAATCACGCCCTTCCCCCAGACGAAAGTCACCATGAAGGAGTTCCGTGAGCAGTTAGGCGATGGCGTGACCATCTGGGGCGGCATACCCTCAATCCTCTTTGAGCCGCAATACACCGATGCGCAGTTTGATGATTTCATCAAGAACATGTTCCGGGAGATGGCGCCGGGCTACCGCTTCATCGTGGGGATGGGGGACAACCTGCCCTTTGACGGGGATATTGAGCGGGTGGGGCGGGTGGTTGAGCTCATTGACCGCTACGGCAGGCTGCCGCTAGCAGGATGAGCCTGCCTGTGAAAAAGAACCCGGCGGAACGGTGATTTGGTCTCCACCGGGAAATATAATATAATTTAAAAAGTGAACCATCTTCGGGGGTGAGGGAGGTCTGCGGTGAAAAAGCACCCGAACATTCTCGTTATTGCCTGCAACATCATGAAGAACGAGCTGATGGCGGTCAACGGCACGTCCGGAGCGCACTTTGAGTTCTTAGAGCAGAGCCTGCACCGCACTCCGGTGAAGATGCCCGCCGCCGTCCAGGAGAAAATCAATCAGGCAGGTAAAGACATTGACTACGTTGTCCTGGGCTATGGCACCTGCGGCAACGGCATCATTGGCGTGAAGGCAGGGAAACAGCCGCTGGTGATTCCCAAGGCGCCGGACTGTATCACCTTCTTCCTCGGCTCGCTGGAAGCCCATCTGAAGGAACATAAGAAAGCCCCGGGCACTTACTATCTGAACAAAGGGTGGATTGATGAAGCCAAAGACCCGCTGGGCGTGCTTGAGGAATACACCCAGAAGTACGGGCGCCAGACGGCGGAATGGGTCATCAGGGAGGAGTTCAAAAACTACAAGCGGATTGTCCTGGTGACTACCCCCCTCTTTGACCCGGCTACCTACCGCGCGCGGGCAAAGGCTGATGCGGACTTTCTGGGGTTGGCATATGAAGGGGTGGAAGGTTCACTGGGCTTTTTTGAGAAGATGGTAAAGGGCAACTGGAACAGCGACGAGTTCATCATCATCCCGCCGGGGCAGGAAATCACCCAGAAGACGTTCAATGAGCTTATTAACAGTTACACCTTAGCCCACAAATAGAGGGGGATACCGTGGTCAGCATCCCCCTCTCCATGAAACCAGCGGCTGATTTTCAGCTACTTTTTCTTCAATCTCTTTTCTACCAGCGCCTTGAGTTTGTCTGCCTCACCCTCAACCATGCGGTAGCAGTGCTTTTCCTCCGGGAACTTGACGCCTTTTACGTCTGCAATGAACTCCCTGACCGCCTTCTCAATCACCTCGCTGAGATTGGCATACTTTTTGACGAACTTTGGGGTGAAGGCTTCAAAGTAGCCCAGCATATCCCCGATGATGAGCACCTGCCCGTCAACGTCCGGACCGGCGCCGATGCCCAGCACCGGCACCTTGCAGATTTCCGCGATGATTTTGCCCACCTCTGGAGGCACCGCTTCCACCAGGATGGCGAAGACGCCGGCTTTCTCTACGGCAATGGCGTCCTCAATAATCTCCATGGCGCTTTCTGCCGTTCTGCCCTGGGCTTTGAAGCCGCCCAGCTGTCCGGAGCTCTGGGGAGTAAGCCCGATGTGCCCCATCACCGCCATGCCTGAGTTGGCAATGCCTTCCAGCATGGGCACCACTCTTCTACCTCCCTCCAGCTTCACTGCGTCCACCTCCGCCTCTTTATGGAAGCGTCCGGCGTTATAGATGGCATCGCTTACGGAGGTCTGATAGGAGAGGAACGGCAGGTCACCGATGATGAAAGTATTCGGTGCGCCTCTTCTTACTGACTGGGCATGGTCAATCATCTGGTCCATGGTCATGGGGACGGTGCCCTTCAAGCCATGAACCACCATGCCGGCGCTGTCCCCCACCAGTATCATCTCAATGCCCGCCTTTTCCACGAGCTGGGCGGTGGGGAAGTCATACGCCGTGATGTAGGAAATTTTTTCCCCTCTCTTTTTCATCTCCAGGAAATCCAAGACCGTTTTTTTCATCTAACCCTCCTCATTTTATTTCACAAACGGTATTTTCAGGTCTTTTGCACCCTGCTGGGATAATTTTAGCTCAGGATAGGTCTCAGTTACCAGTTCAATGATATTCTTCATCGAGCGGATTTTCTCTCTGCCACACTGGGCGAGGGCATCTTCAGACATGCCCCAGGGCATATACATGACCAAGCCCGGTCCGGGCTCCATTTTAAGGTAGCAGGGAGAAGCCACCCGAACAATCTGCGGTGTTTCATAGATGCGGTTATAACCTCCCATGGAGGTCCAGAGCTGGATGTGGATGTCCATAGGGATGTTCGCCACGCTCCTGATGGCTGCCAGCATGGGCAGACTGAGGTCTGCTACGGGGTTACAGCTCCCTGCGCCGAGCGATTCTACCAGCTTGAAGCCCGCCGGGTTAGCGTGCCCGGCGAAGATGGACACCTTAAAGACGGTGTCTTGGGGCAGGTCCCCGTTCTGCTTCATCGTGGTCAGGAGGGAGAGGACGCCTTCATCCCAGACCAGGAAGCCGCGCAAGCCGGCATCAATACATCTCATCACATCTTTAATATAGGCTTTGACAGAGTCCATGCCTCTTAAACGCAAGCCGGAAATAAGACCTTCAGGAGTGGCAGCCTGGCGGCCAATGTCCCACGTGGGCCTCGGTCCCGGGGTGGCAATGACTTCAACTTTGCCTTCGTGGGCGACTCTGGCGAACTCTTTCAGTTCTTCTTTAGTGAAGAGGGTGGCGCCGCGCACGAGGGAGATGGCGCGGTGGAAGGGGATTTTCTGTTTGAGGGCTTCATCAATAGTGGCTTCTAATACCTTGGTGGTTTCAATGCCGGAGATTTCAACTCGGTAGTGGGC
This sequence comes from Dehalococcoidales bacterium, assembly GCA_034434915.1. Lineage (GTDB taxonomy): Bacteria > Chloroflexota > Dehalococcoidia > Dehalococcoidales > RBG-16-60-22 > DAOTYE01. Next base: position 9,442 of record DAOTYE010000049.1, on the reverse strand, counting down.
ACCGTCCGGAAAAGTTTTCGGAGAGGCAGGCAGTTCATAGAGGTCGCCTTTCGGCATGCCTGACCTCTCCATGGCTGTTATCATTTTGTCCTTCATTCGGGTCCTCCTTCCAGACATAATTTACGCGCCCAGGAGTGCTCCTGGTGCGCTGACACCATTTTAAGACTGCGCTTTATCACTGTCAATAGGCAGAAGCTCAGATCCTTTTTGGTTGCGGCCGGTTGTCATTGCGGCCCGCTGAAGCCGGCACGTGACAATCCCGGAGAAGTGATATGGATTGCGAGCAAAGCGAGTAATGCCGGAAATACACTGACGAATAGCTTTCAGCAAACTCAAGCTGGTAAAGGTTGCTTCCCGGTGTTGCGCTTGCTAGAATGGTATGAAATTTCAGTGAAAACCATGAAATACTGTGTGCTTATCATTGACGGCGGGTCAGGCTATCCCCTCCCGGAGCGGGGAAATAAAACCACGCTTGAGCTTGCCCGCACGCCGAACCTTGACGCCATGACGCCGCAGGGTATGCTGGGGCTTGCCCGCAATGTGCCAAAGGGGATGGAGCCCAGCAGTGCCTGCGCCTGCATGTCCGTAATCGGCTATGACCCGCGCACCTATTATAAGGGGAGGGGTGGCATTGAAGCCCGCAGTCTGGATATACCCATCGGCAAAGGGGAGGTGGTCTTCCGCTGTAACCTGGTGGCGGTGAAAGACGGGAAGATGTGGAGCTACAGCGCGGGCTATATCAGCACTGATGAGGCTAAAGAGCTGATTGCCGCGGTGCAGGAGAAGCTTGGGAGCGATGAGGTCAGCTTCTATCCCGGGGTGAGCTACCGCCACATCTGCAAGATAAGAAACCATGAAGAAACACTCAGGGCGGTCTGCACGCCGCCGCACGATATTCCAGACAGACCAATCGCAGAATACTTGCCAAGGGGCAAGGGGAGCGAGCTTCTGCGCGACCTTATGGCACGTTCGGAGGCGGTTTTGCAGGACCACCCGGTCAACGCCAGGCGGCGGGAGCGCGGGGAAATACCGGCGACCCAAATCTGGCTTTTCTGGGGCACGGGTGCCGTTCCTGATATGCCTGCGTTCCAGAAGAAGACCGGGCTCCGCGCGGTGATGAACTCCGCCGTTGACCTGCTCAAGGGACTTGCCAAGATGGCGCAGATGGACATCCTGGAAATCCCCGGCGTGACGGATGGGCTGGACAATGACTACCGCGCTCAGGCAGAGGGGGCGCTCAGGGCGCTGGAGGGCTATGACATGGTAGTCATGCATATTGAAGCGCCGGATGAGGCGGCACACTCCGCGCTCATTGATGAAAAAATAGATGCTCTGGAGAAGATTGATAAAGAGGTGGTGGGGCGCATCCGGGGGTGGGGAAAGGACTTACGCGCCCTCATCATTCCGGACCACTGCACCCCTATTAAAGTGCAGACCCATACTGATGACCCCGTCCCCTTCCTGCTCTGGGGTCCCGGATTTGTGGGAAACGGGGCACTGAGATATACTGAAAATGAAGCTAAAAAGACTGGCGTTTTCATCCCGGCGGGATATAAAATAATGGCAAAGCTGGTAGGGAGGTAGTCCTGTGGCGCTTATCGTCCAGAAATACGGTGGCACATCGGTGGCAGACGCGGAGAAAATCAAAAGCGTCGCCCGGCGCATTGCGCGGGTGAAGGACCGCGGTGATAACGTCGTCGTCGTCGTCTCTGCCATGGGTGATACCACTGATGATTTAATCAAGCTGGCAAAGCAGGTTACGGCCAAGCCGGATAACCGCGAGCTTGACCTGCTCCTCTCAACGGGAGAGATTGTCTCTGCCGCCCTGCTTGCCATGGCGCTCCATGATATGGGCTATCCCGCCGTCAGCCTTACCGGCGCCCAGGCGGGAATCAGGACTGATGCTGACTTCAGCCGCGCCCGCATTCTGAAGATTGACACGCGGCGTCTCAAGCAGGAGCTTCAGGCGGGGAAAATCGTCATCGTCGCTGGGTTCCAGGGCATTACGGATGGCATGGATATCACTACACTGGGAAGAGGTGGCTCAGACACCTCAGCCGTGGCTCTTGCCGCGGTGCTCAAGGCAAAGGTCTGCGAACGCTACACTGACGTGGAAGGCATCTTCACCGCTGACCCGCGGGTGGTGCCTGAGGCGCGCCGGCTTGACGAGATAGGCTATGAGGAGATGCTTGAGCTGGCGACCTACGGCACGAAGGTGATGCACCCGCGTGCAATAGAGCTCGGGCAGTTGTATAATATACCCATCCTGGTGGCATCAAGCTTTACAGACAATCCCGGCACACTGATTCACGGAGGGGTTTCAATGGAAGTAAGAAATAAGGTGAGGAGCGTCGCCTATGACCTGGATGTGGCTAAGGTGACCATGGTCAGCGTACCTGACCGTCCGGGCGTGGCGGCGGCGATTTTTGGACCACTGGCGAAAGCCGGCGTCAGCGTGGACACCATTGTCCAGAACGTGGGCGTTGCCGGCAATGTGACTGACCTGACCTTCACCGTTTCCAGAGGTCAGCTGGCGAAAGCCCTGGAAGTGGTCCAGCCGATTGTGAAACAGATAGGGGCGAAAGACGTGATAAGCGATGCCAAGCTCGGCAAGGTGAGCATCATCGGCACCGGAATGCAGAACACTCCCGGCTATGCGGCAAGGATGTTCCAGACGCTGGCGGAGAAAGGCATCAATATCCAGCTTATCACGACGTCAGAGATACGCATTACCTGCATCATTGATGAAAGTCAGGTGAAAGAGGCTGTCCGTGCCCTGCACCGGGCGTTTGAGGTAGAAACGAAGGAGTAGGGAGAAATTAGACTGCCACCACTTTTTTGACTTCAGGAATTTCCTGCTTCAGGATACGCTCAATCCCCATTTGCAGGGTCATGGTGGACATGGGGCATCCGGCGCAGGCACCGGTCAGGCGCACTTTCACCGTGCCATCTTCCACCGCCACGAGTTCCACATCGCCACCATCGCGGGTGAGCGCCGGGCGTATCTTATTGAGGGTGGCTTCAACTTTCTCACGCATGATAAGCTCCTTAACAATTATTGTCTCTACTTCATTGTAACCTTGAGCGGAGATAGCAGTCAAATTATCTGGCGGTTGTCCCGTCAGAAACATATTGCAGATAAGGTCTTTTATTGTTACAATCCGCACCAGAAGCGATAAAATTATTGGGGTCAGCAAAGGAGGGAGCAATGCTGGTTCCGGAGCGGGTGAAATGGGATACTGAGACAGAGATAGCTGTCCTGGGCTACGGGCTTGCCGGGGCGGTATCTGCCATCACTGCGCATGACCTTGGCGCCAGCGCCCTGATACTGGAAAAGCAGAGTGCTGACTCCCACTGCTCATGCAGTAGCATCTCCATGGGGATATTCCTGTCTCCCTCTGATGTCAATGGTGCGCTAACATACATGACGGCGCTATGCGCGGTAAACCCGCATGAAATGGCGTGGACTGATGCAGAAACAATACGTGCCTGGGCGGAATACTGTGTCCAGAACAAGGACTGGATGCAGAACCTGGGTGGTAAGATTGCGTTCTTTACTAAGGGGGGAGAGTTCCCCCAGCTTCCCGGCGCAGAGAGCATGGCGTCATGGAAGTACCAGGGGAACGGCAGGCGCCTGATGCAGTTCATGTATGAGCAGGTGAAATCCCGCAAGATTGGAATCAGGTATCAGACGGCCGCAGAACGCCTGCTGACTGATGAGCGGGGACAAATCATCGGCGTGAGGGCGATTGATTTCAGCAAGGGAAAGCCAAAGGAAGTGCATATTAAAGCATCGCGGGCGGTTTTGCTGTGCACCGGCGGCTTTGAAGAGAATGAGGAGATGAAACTGCAGTATCTCAGACCATACCCGGTTTATTTTACCGGCGGCACCGCCAATACCGGCGATGGCATCAGGATGGCGCAGGAAGCGGGCGCTGACCTGTGGCATATGAACTGTGCCTCAGCCCGCCTGTGCGCTAAATTCCCTGATTTCCCGGTAGCCTTTTTCATTGATTTCAGCGGCGGGGGCTGGAGCCAGCAACAGATGCGGGCAAAAAAAGAAAAGCTAACGGTGGGGTTCATCATTGTTGATAAATACGGCAGGCGCTATTTGAATGAGCAGTTGAAGCCGCACGCCGCCTATTATGAGCTGGCATGGTATGACTCACATAAGCTGGAATATCCCAGAGTACCCAGCTATTATATCTGTGACCAGAGGCGGATGGATTGTGGCTGTCTCGCTCAGCTCACCAGCGGTCCCTCAGGTCCGGAACAGCTTTATAAATGGAGCCGGGACAACTCGGTGGAATTGGAGAAGGGGTGGATTATCCGCGGTGAGACAATCGCCGAGCTGGCGGGGAAAATAGGTGTGCCGGCGGCGGCTCTTGAGAGCACGGTGCGGCGGTGGAATGAGCACTGTCAGGCAGGGGAAGACCCGGACTACGGCAGGAGCCATCTGGAACTTGTGCCTCTGGACAAACCGCCGTTTTATGCCGTCAGGTTATTCCCCGGCGGCTCAAATACTCAGGGAGGACCGCGCCGGAACAGCCGGTCACAGGTGGTGACGCCCTTCGGCGTACCCATTCCCGGACTTTATGCGGCAGGAGAGTGCGGCTCAGTGTATGGTATGCTCTATCCGGCGGGAGGGGGCAACCTGGGGGAATGCATCGCCTTCGGGCGGATAGCGGCGGAAAACGCGGTGGCAGAAGCGCCAAAGAAATAATTTTCAGGCGAGGTATGACCTGAACTTGAGCTCGCTTGTGTCTTGAGAAAAGTTAGAGTAGAATGGGAAGTCTTTAAATTGAGTGAAGTAACTCGGGGAGTCGGGATACACATGACCTATCAAGAAGAAAAATTGACACGCTTGAAACGTCAGCGCAGTAAGCAGGCGATTGAGCTTGCCATGCAGGGTCGCTGGCGTGAGGCTATTGCGGCAAATGAAGTCATCATAGAGAACTTCCCGAACGATGTGGATTCCTATAATCGTCTGGGACGGGCTTACATGGAACTGGGTGAGTATAACCGGGCAAAAGAGGCGTACCGCAAAGCCCTTGAAATTGACCAGTATAACACCATCGCCCAGAAAAACCTGCAGCGCCTGAACTATCTGAGCAAAGCCGCGCCGGTGAACCTTGAAGGCGGCTACCGCAAGGTAGAGCCTCATAAGTTCATTGAGGAAATCGGCAAAGCGGGCGTGGTGAACCTTGAGTCTCTGGCGCCGCAGGAAATCCGGGCAAAGATGATTGCTGGCGACCGGGTAACGCTGAGAGTGGAAAACCACAACCTTATCGTGGAGAATGCCTACGGTGAGTATCTGGGGAAGGTTGAGCCCAAGCACGCCCAGCGCCTGGTCAAGCTCATAGAAGGCGGCAACCAGTATGCCGCCTCTGTGGTCAGCTCCACTGAGGAGGGGATGACGGTTATCATCCGGGAGACATACCAGCACCCGAACCTGGCAGGCAAGCAATCCTTCCCCACCAAGGGTCTGGAGGAGGTTAAGCCATACGTAGAGGAGCGCGTCTTCCGCATGGAATCTGAGCTGGCTGATGAGCTGGCTGGAGAGCCTGGCTATACCATCATTGGCGGGCAGGAAAGTGATTTTCTGGCGGAAGAAGCAGAAGACTTCGGCGATGACATGGAAAATGAGGAGGATTAGGAGGTTCCCTTAATTATGGTCACAGGCACCGTCAAGCCAATACATATTGAAGATGAGATGCGTAGCTCATACCTTGACTACGCCATGAGCGTGATTGTTTCCCGCGCCTTACCTGATGTGCGTGATGGGCTGAAGCCAGTACACCGGCGCATTCTGTACGCCATGAATGACATGGGACTGGGTCCTGATTCACCTCACCGCAAGAGCGCCCGCATTGTCGGTGAGGTGCTGGGCAAATATCACCCGCATGGTGATGCCTCAGTATATGACGCCATGGTGCGCATGGCGCAGGACTTTTCCATGCGCTACCCGCTCATTGACGGGCAGGGCAACTTCGGCAGTATAGATAATGACCCGCCGGCGGCGATGCGCTATACTGAAGCCCGCCTCTCAAAAATCGCCACGGAAATGCTCGTTGACATTGACAAAGACACCGTGGACTTCATGCCCAACTTTGATGACAGCCTGAAGGAGCCGAGAGTCCTGCCATCGCGCATCCCCAATCTCCTGCTCAACGGGAGCTCCGGAATCGCCGTGGGCATGGCGACCAATATCCCACCGCATAACCTCAGCGAGGTGTGTGACGCCATCTCCCACCTTATTGATAATCCGGATGTGATGGTTGATGACCTGCTCCAGTTCATCAAAGGTCCTGATTTCCCCACCGCGGGCATTATCATGGGGCAGGAAGGCATCAGGAATGCCTATGCCACCGGACATGGCAAGGTGGTGGTGCGGGCTAAGGCGCGCATTGAGGATATACCCGGCACAGGAAGGCGCCAGATTATCGTCACTGAGCTTCCGTACCAGATAAATAAAGCTGACCTGCTGGAGAACATTGCGGAGCTGGTCAAGGAGAAGAAAATCACAGGCATCAGCGACCTGCGTGATGAGTCTGACCGCCAGGGTATGCGCATCGTCGTGGAGCTTAAACGGGAGTCCTATCCGGAGCAGGTGCTCAATAACCTGTTCAAGCACACCGCCATGCAGTCCGCCTTTTTCGTCAATATGCTTGCCCTGGTTGACGGACAGCCCAGGGTCATCAGCCTGAAAGAGGCGCTCCAGTACTACATAGATTTCCGTCATAAGGTCATCACCCGCCGCTCAAAGTTTGAGCTTAAGGTGGCTAAGGAGCGTGCCCACATCCTTGAAGGCCTTAAAATTGCGCTGGACAACCTGGACCGCATCATTTCCACCATCAGAAAATCAGAGACGGCGGAGGTGGCGCGCCAGCACCTCATGGCGGAGTTCGGCCTGTCCCAGCTTCAGGCACAGGCAATTCTTGACATGCAGTTGCGGCGGCTTGCCAATCTGGAGCGGCAGAAGATTCTGGATGAGTATGCCGGGGTCTTGAAGAACATTTCCTATCTGGAGGACCTGCTCGCCAACCCCAAGCGGATTTACTTCCTCATCAAAGAGGACGTGGCTGACCTTAAGTCAAAGTATGGCGATGCGCGCCGTACCCAGATTACCGCCGAGGAGGCGGGAGATTTCCACAAAGAAGACCTCATCCCCCACGAGCGGATGGTAGTCACCCTGAGCAACCGCGGCTATGTCAAAAGTGTGCCCGCCCGCCTCTTCACCCCCCAGCACCGCGGCGGCAAGGGCATCATCGGCATGGTGACCAGGGAGGAGGACGCCGTCAAGCTGTTGGCGGTAGCTGATACCCATGACAGCATCCTTTTCTTCACCAATAGAGGCAAGGTGTATAGCCTCAAATGTCATGAGCTTCCTGTGGACACCTCCCGTGTTTCCCGCGGGACAGCAGTTATTAACCTCTTCCCCACTTCAGAAGGGGAGCGGGTGACCGCCATGGTTGATGTGACTGAGTTCAAAGAAGGCACCTTCATCCTGATGGCAACTTATCAGGGGGAAATCAAAAAGACGGCGGTGACGCATTTTGCGGCGGTGCGTAGCAGTGGTCTCATCGCCACAGACTTGCCGGAGGGTGATGAGCTGGTCGCCTCATGCTTAGCCACGGACCAGGATGACGTGATTCTGGTAACGCAGAAGGGTATGTCCATCCGCTTTCCGGTCAAAAGCCTGCGGCCGGCCTCAAGGACGAGCGGCGGCGTGCGCGCCATACGCCTGGTTCAGGGGGACCATGTCGTCAGTATGGACAGGGTGGACCCAGAGGCGTTCCTGCTGGTCATGACCAGCGGCGGCTATGGCAAGCTGACGGCACTATCAGAATACCCCAGACAGCACCGCGGCGGCAAAGGAGTTAAGACGTTCAAGGTGGTGGAGAAGACTGGAGAAGTGGCTGCGGCACGGGTGGTCACGGCGCAGGAACTGGTGATGATAATTTCCGCAGAAGGCATCATGACCTGCACGCCGGTGAAAGAGAAAGACCCCAGGAAAGGCATTACCTGTATGGGCAGGAGCACCCAGGGGGTGCGGGTTATGAAGCTGGACGGGGATGATAAAGTGGTGGCAATCACAGCTTTCACCGAGGACAAAGAAAAGAGCGGTGAAAAGAAAAAGGAGGTAAAAAAATGAGCTTGCCGGATTTATCTCTCTCTGGAAAAGTAGCCCTTGTTACCGGGGGTGGGAGGGGAATCGGGAAAGCCATTGCCCTGACCTTCGCGGAAGCCGGCGCAGACGTGGCGGTGGCGAGCCGTACTCAGGAGGAAATTGAGCAGGTGGCGAAGGAAATCCGTGCGCTGGGCAGGAAATCGCTGGCGGTCAGAGCGGACGTTTCCCGCAAAGAAGAGATTGAAGACATGGTGAAGAAGGTGGCGGATGAATTCGGCGGCATTGATATACTGGTGAACAACGCCGGCACCACCATTGTGAAATCGTTCGCCGAGCATAGCGCGGAGGACTGGGACAAGGTGATGGATGTGAACCTGCGCGGCTACTATATCTGCTCGCGGGAAGTGGGCAAGCTGATGATTGCGCGGAAGAAAGGCGGGAACATCATCAGCATTGCCTCTATGCGCGGCCTGGTGGCGGCGACGGGCAGGGTGAGCTACAGCGTCTCCAAGGCGGCGGTCATCATGCTCACCCGCGTGCTGGCTCTGGAGCTTGTTGACCACAATATACGGGTGAATGCCATCGCGCCCGGCTGGATAAAGACCCGGCTCACCGAACGTTTCTGGAAGAATCCCACCGCCTCCGCCGAAATCCTCGCCACGGTGCCGATGAAAAAGTGGGGCGAGCTGTCTGACATCGCCAATGCCGCGCTCTATCTTGCCTCCGATATGTCAGCTTATGTCACCGGGCAGACAATCGTAGTAGACGGGGGGATTTCCGCGGCGTAGAAGAAGTTATTAAGCTTTACAGGTTTGGGGTAAAGAGGTATAAATTAAATTAATTCAAATAAAATACAATGGCAACTGCGACAAAAGTAGCTCAGCCGATTACCCGCGCTTTCCCCGCCGAAAAATCAAAAGCGTGGCACTATAAGATACATCCATATTACACTAAGCAACCTTCCAATGTGGTGGGCGAGTATATCCGCCACTTCTCCTCTGAGGGTGACTTGGTGGTTGACCCGTTCTGCGGGAGCGGCGTTACTGCCGTAGAAGCATTAACTAACAGAAGGCGCACCGTCTGTCTTGACCTGGACCCGCTGGCAGTTTTCATTACCAGACAGACCTGTATTGCTCCCGTTGACCTCAGCGCATACTGGGACGCATACCGTCAGGTGGAAGAGGAAATGGCGCCGATTGTTGACTTCGTGCGCCGCGCCACACCGGAAGAACTGAACAAATATGAACTAAAAGAATGGTATCCAAAGGGTGTTAAACTGCCCTCAAATGCCGACCGTGGCTATGTGGAAGA
>DAOTYE010000048.1:0-35590 GCA_034434915.1 Dehalococcoidales bacterium | reverse complement strand
GGCTTCGCCCGGCGTAGCACCGCCCTGACCCGCGCCAGAAGCTCCTGGACGCCGAAGGGCTTGGTCAGGTAATCATCTGCTCCCAGGTCAAGGCTTCTGACCTTGTCCCGTTCATCTCCGCGGGCGCTGAGCATGATGACGGGGATGGTTGACCACTCGCGCAGGCGGCGCAGGACCTCAAAGCCGTATATCCTGGGCATCATGATGTCCAGCAGGACGAGGTCTGGCAGTTCTTTTTCAATCATCTGGATGGCTGTCTCGCCGTCTGCGGCGACTAATGTTTCATAGCCATCAGCCTTCAGGTTAGCCTGGATGAACTTGACGATTGATGCATCATCATCCACAATGAGGACCTTTGGGGTATTCATATTATTTGCCCCCAGAATCCATCCGTCTGAGTTGCGCTGGTGTAAGAGATTTATTACGGGAATCGTATTTGTGCTCATTCTGGCTTTTTCTTGCCTTATGGCACTATGCTACGTCTTTAGAGTCATATAGTCAATACATCTGAAGAATGAAATTGGTACTGTTAGCCTATTTGTGGACAGTACGGGCTGATGAAGTATTCTCCGGAGCCGGGGACTGTTTGACTATTTATCGGACTTTTTCCGCAATCCAGTGAGCGCAAATGAGCAGAGGAGCGCCAGACCGCTCAGGAGGATGATGGTGGCGCCGGACGCCAGGTTGAGCGCAAACGAAAGCCACAGTCCGCCGAAGGTGAACGCCATGCCGAAGACAGTCGCCAGCACCATCATCTTTTTCATGCTGTGGGTGAACTGTCGCGCCATCGCCGCCGGGAAGGTGAGCAGGGCGATGACCAGAATCATGCCCACCACGCGGATGAGCACCACCACCGTCAGGGCGATGATGCCCAGCAGGAGCAGGTAAAGCCTTTCCACCGGCATGCCCACCACTGTGCCGAACTCTTCATCAAAGGAGAGCAGGAGGAACTCCTTGTAAAGAGTTATCACGACGCCAATGATGATGACATCAAGGAGGAGCATGAGCAGGATATCCGAGAAAGGGACAGTGAGGATATTGCCGAAGAGGTAGCTCATGAGGTCCGGGGCATACCCGGGCGTGAGTCCGATGAAGATGATGCCCAGCGCCATGCCGATTGCCCACAGGATGCCGATGACGGTATCCTCCGGAAGCCTGGTGCGGCGGATGACCAATCCCATGGTGAGGGCAGAGGCGAGGGCAAAGAAGGTGGCGCCGAGGATGGGGCTGATGCCCAGAAAGTAGCCCAGCCCGATGCCGCCAAACGATGCGTGGGCGATACTGCCGCTGAGGGAGACCACCCGCTTGACCACCACGTAGACCCCCACGATGCCGCAGGCAACCGCCGCCAGCAGACCGGCGATGAGGGCATGGCGCATGAACTCATACTGGAGGGCTTCAAGCATGGGCTAATGCTCCTTGAGGACGCGGTGGGGGACGGTGCCGTGGGCAATGAGCTGGACGGGGCACTTATACGTGGCTTCCAGCACCTCGGCGGAAATCTCCTTTGACCCGTGGTAGCAGAGCTGGCTGTTCAGGCAGGCGATTTTATCAACATAGACTGAGATAGCGCCGATATCGTGAGACACCATGACGATGGTGATGGTCTTTTTGAGGTCGTCAAGAAGCTCATAGAATTCTGTCTGGACATCCTGGGCGACGCTCGCCATGGGCTCGTCCAGCAGGAGGAGCTTCGGCTCAGCGACCAGCGCCCGGGCGATGAAGACACGCTGTTGCTGGCCGCCAGAGAGGGCGCCAATCTGCCTGTCACGAAAGCTCAGCATGCCCATGCGCGCCAGCGCCTGTTCCGCGGCGTGCACATCCTCCTGGCTGTATCTGTGGAACGGTCCTGTCCTGCCGTAGCGTCCCATGAGCACCACCTCAAGGACGTTTGCCGGAAAACTGCGGTCAAAGAGGAAATACTGCGGCACGTAGCCGATGTAACGGCGGCTCTGCTCCGGCGGCTTGCCGAGCACCAGCACCGTGCCGTGTTGTGGCTTTATCAGCCCGAGGATGACTTTGAGCAGGGTGGTCTTGCCGCCGCCGTTGGGACCGATGATGCCCAGAAAATCATGCTCCAGGATGGAGAGGGTAATTCCTTCCAGCACCGGGGTGCCGTTGTAACGCACCCAGACGTCTTCCAGTCTGACAATCTCCTGCGTTGCCACGCTAGCGCAATGCCTCTCGTAATGTGGTTTCAATACGTTTCATATTGGCGCTGTAATCCTTAGCCAGCGGGTCAAGCGTCACCACCTGCCCACCGATTTCTTTAGCGATAAGCTCGGCGCTTTTAGTGCTGAACTGCGGTGAAATGAATACCGCTTTTATTCCCTGCTCTTTTGCCTCCGTGATGAGGCGGGCAAGGTAAGCGGCGGTGGGTTCTTTGCCCTCCTGTTCTATGGCTATCTGTTGCAAGTTATAGTCCCGCGCAAAGTAGCCCAGAAACGGGTGATAGACGATGAACTTCCTGTTGGTGACCTCTGCCAGACTCTGCCTGATAGCATTGTCCAGCTCAGCTAGTTCCTGTATGTAGGCATCTCGGTTCTGCTGGTAGTAGTCTCTGTGTGCCGGGTCAACCTGCGCCAGCCCCTCATAGATATTCTGCACCATAATGCGGGCATTGGCAAGAGATAGCCAGATGTGGGGGTCAAGTCCCTCATGTTCGTTTTCATGTTGGCTTTCGGCTTCATGTTCGTGCTCGTGTGCATGCCCGGTGATTTCCATCAACTGGACTCCTTTTGAGCAATCCACGACGAGCATCTCCTTATTCTGGGCAATCAGCTTGTCCATCCAGGCAAGCTCAAATTCCACCGGGGAGCCGACCTTGGCATACATTTTAGCCTGTGCCAGCCGTGTCATCTGAGCCGGACGGACTTCATAGGTATGGGGGTCAGCGCCCGGTGGCACCATGACGGTAACATCAACTCTGTCGCCGCCTACCCGTTCCACGAACTCCGCCTGCGGCAGAATGCTGACCACCACGCCGATTTTATCAGTTTTACCAGCCTCACTGGCGCAGGCTGTTACGGCAATCATCATTGAAGCCGTTGCCAATAGCATTAAGAACATTGAGAGCAATCTAGTGGACAGAAAGTGTTTCATTTATTTTAACTCCTCGCGATATTTATAGTGCCGGATGATGATTACAACAATAGATGCCAGAACGGCCAGGCCGGTAATCCAGCGGGCGGTCGGAATACCTCCGAGTGTCCAGACATCAGGCTTCAACCCTTCCAGGAAGAAGCGCCCGATGCCGTACCAGATAACGTACAGTGTGAATATGTCTCCATCGCGGAGCCGGCTGTGGAGCTTGCGTCCCAGCGACATGAGGACAAAGAAACCCAGCAGGTTCCAGAGTGATTCATAAAGAAACAGGGGATGAAAATGGCTGTAGCTCTCATAACCGGGGAGCCTGTGTGCCGGGTCAATATAAATTGCCCAGGGCAAGTCCGTGGGATAACCGTAAAGCTCCTGATTGAAAAAATTACCCCAGCGCCCGATGGCTTGTGCCAGTATCACCCCAGGGGCGATGATATCCAGCCAGCGCAGAGTGCTGAGCTTTTTCCAGAGGGCATAGATTATCAGCCCCAGTGCTCCGCCGATAATCGCTCCGAAGATGCCTAACCCGCGGCCGCCGATAATCAGACCGGGGTTTTGCAGATAGTAATCCCACTGGTCAATGACGTGATACAAGCGGGCGCCAATAGCACCCATGGGGATGACTAATAGCGCTATGTTGACAATATGTCCCGTATTCTCCCCGCATCTCTTCGCTTCAATAAAAGCAATACCTATCGCCGATAGAACGCCGATGGCAATCATGATGCCGTACCAGCCGACTGTTAAGGGTCCGATTTGAAAAGCAATTTCTGTCATATGTACTTGCAACTGGTAATTGTTTTCAATGTAGTGGAGAATTTCACCCATGTATTGATACTGTAGCTTTTATGTGATGATTGGACGGCAGTCAGGACAGAGCCCGTAGAACTCAAGCAGATGCCCGTTAATATCAAAACTGGTTTCTTGAGAAAGCCTCTGTTCCAGCTCAGTTAGCGAGCATCCCGTGAAATCTACGACTCTGCCACACCGGGAACAGATTAAATGATGGTGGTGTCCGGTAGGACGGCGCATGAGGTAACTACGGCAGTTGACGCCACCGTGCACGCGGCAGACCAGGCCGAGCTCAGCCAGTATGGTGAGGGTGCGGTAAACGGTAACCAGCCCCACTCCGGGCTTGTGAACCAGCACCTTTTCATGGATGGCTTCCGGGGTGAGGTGGCCTTGAGTGTGGGCGATGACGTCAAGCACGGCATGGCGCTGTGGGGTGAGCTTATAGCCGTGCTCTCGCAGTATGCCGGCAATCCTGTTCGCCGTGAGTTTCATCTGGGTGATAAATGAAAACTATTTTCAATTATAATAGCATATAAAACGCTGGCGGTCAATCAAAAGTTGCTGTGGCGAAAGAGGCATGCCCGCTGCCTCAGTTAAGGGAGTGTCACTTTTGCCTGTGGTGTCTTTCTCTCTTTGCCAAAGGTGAGAAGACTCCTGAGAACCCGGTTCACCCCATTTTATTTAAGGGAAACGTGATGGATTTCCCCTCTCCCTCCGTCAATTACAGGACACGATTCACGCTGAAAATAACCTGTCACGAAGTTCATTTCACCGCATAAGATTTCCTGAGAAAAAGAAAAAGGAATCTTTGCAGGAGAAGCAGGTGGTATGCTATACTTGGCGGTAAGGCGAGCACATGAAAATGGACTTGCATGGTGAAGCCCCCGGCGGAAAACAGGGGGCTTTCTCATTTTGTGACCAGATTCAGATTCGGAGGCAAAAATGAAAGGCAAAAGTGCTGTAGCTAAAGCCCTGAAGATGGAGGGGGTTGACTTCATCACCGGCTTTCCCTCAAACGCCCTGCTTGAGGCGGTGGCTCAGGAGGGCATCAGGACTATACAACCGCGCACGGAGCGGGTGGCAATCAACATTGCTGACGGTTTCACCCGGGCGTCCTTTGGCGAACGGCACGGCGTCTCCATTATGCAGTATGGACCGGGAATAGAAAATTCCTTTGCCGGCGTAGCTCATGCCTTTGCGGACTCGGTACCAATCCTGCTGCTACCCGGCGCTCCGGAGAGACGCCGCCTGCTCCCGCCGAACTTCATTGCCATGTTCAACTACCGTGAAATCACCAAGTGGGTGGACCTGATTAACTTTGCGGACCGTGTGCCGGAGATGATGCGCCGCGCCTTTCATCACCTCAAGAACGGGCGCCCCGCGCCGGTCATGCTGGAACTGCCGGTGGATGTGGCGGAGGAGGAGTTTGATGATGCCCTTTTCCGGTACACGCCGGCGAGGAGCTACCGCAGTGGCGGTGACCCTGCCGATGTGAAGAAAGTGGCTCAGCTCTTGCTCAAGGCGGAGTGCCCGGTCATCCGCGCCGGACAGGGCGTCCACTATGCCCGCGCCTGGAGAGAACTCCGCGAGCTGGTTGAGCTTCTCCAGATACCAATCTACACCACGATGAACGGCAAGAGCGCTTTCCCGGAGAGCCATCCCTTGTCCCTGGGCACGGGCGGCAGAGGCAGACCCCGCGCAGTGCTCCATTTCCATGAGAAAGCTGACCTCATCTTTGCTATCGGCTCAAGCTGTACCATTGAGCATTTCACTACTCCCATTCCCGCAGGCAAGCGGGTGGTTCAGTCCACCATTGATGAGCGCGACCTGAGCAAAGACTACCCGCTGGAACATGCCATCATCGGCGATGCGAAATTAGTTCTTCGCCAGCTCATTGATGAAGTAAAGTCTCAGCTCGGCATCGGGAAAAGAGATGGCAGTGCTTGGTCCAGAGAGATTAAAGAAGTAAAAACAGCCTGGCTCAAGGACTGGATGCCCAAGCTCACCTCAGATGAAATCCCCATCAACCCTTACCGTATCGTTTGGGACATGATGCAGGCGTTTAATGAGAAGGAGACCATCGTCACCCATGACTCAGGCAACCCACGCGAGCAATTGCTCCCCTTCTATGTTTCTGATACGCCGGGAAGCTATATCGGCTGGGGAAAATCAACCACGATGGGACAGAGCCTGGGTTTGACCATGGGCGCCAAGCTCGCCTGCCCGGAGAAAACGTGCGTCCACTTCATCGGCGACGGCTCGTTTGGCATGGTGGGCATGGATTTTGAGACTGCGGTCAGGGAGCAAATCCCCATCATCACCATTGTCCTGCATAACTCCACGCTGAGCGGACACGCCGCCAATTATCCCACGGCTCATAAGCAATACCGCTTTACTTCCGTCTCCGGTGACTATGCCAAGATTGCCGCGGCGCTGGGGGGTTATAGCGAGGTAGTGCGGAGACCGGAGGAGATTATTCCTGCCCTCCAGCGGGCAAAGCAGGCGAACAAAAAAGGCATGGCGGCGCTGGTGGAAGTGGTAACAAGGGTAGAGTCTGACTATTCAAAATAAATAAATAAAGCCCGCCTTTCACGGTGCCGTGCGGCTGCGCCGGGTCTTACGGATTAAGCACTGCTACCGAGATATTAAGCACAGTGGCAAAAGTCACCCAGAGTAGATAGGGCGCCATCAGCCATGCCGCCGGGCGTGAGAGCGGGTAGAACCTCAAGATTGTCAGCAGAATCGCCACCCAGAGTAGCGCGATGATTGCCACGCCGCCCCAGAGCGATTTCATGCCGAAGAAGACAACTGACCAGACGGTATTCAGCACTAGTTGAGCCAGAAAGATAGCGAGCGACTTTTTAACACCCGGTTTCTCCAGCCCTTTATTCCAGACGATGAAGGCGGCGGTGCCCATCAGCAGGTACAGCGTAGTCCAGGCGGGAAAGAAGAGCCAGTTGGGCGGGGTGAAGGCGGGTTTATTGAGCGCGGCGTACCAGGTGGAGATGGCGTTCATGGTAAACCCGGACCCGATTAGCCCGGCAAACTGACAGGCGAGGATGCTGATGATTGCTCTCAGAGCCCTGTTCATTTTTGCACCTCCTTTAATCCTGAAGGGAAACATTCTTTCTGTCCGGGACCTTTTAAGCTTTAGCGGCGGGAAGAACCTGCCGGTGCGCTTCATGTAGGCGTTATACTCCTCTCCGAATTGTGCCACCATCATCTTTTCTTCCCGCTTCACCCTGAGGGCGATGATGACGGTGAGTCCGGCGAGCCAGGTGATGCCAATGAACCAGTTTGCGGTGAGAAAGAAGGCAGAGATGTGGAGCAGGTAGAAAGCAGTATACATGGGGTGACGAATCCACCGGTAAGGTCCGCCGGTGACCAGTGATTGTTTTTCCTTTATTTTCAGGTGGACGGAGAAGTTTACGCCGAGACTGCGGTGAATCCAGACGAACCAGAGAAGCGCCAGAATCCCCAGTGATGCTCCCACCCAGCGTATCCACAGCGGTATGCTCAATGCCGCCCAGATGAATGCCGGAGGGTAAATGATATAGATGAAGAAGGTGAAGACTTCATAGCAGATGAGGATGCTGAGCAGAATTGGGTATTTTTTGCTTTCCTCTATGACCGTCCGCAAGCCCGCTTTCTTAGCCACACGGTAAGACTGAATGCGGATGATGGAAAAAAGAGAGAACTCAGTAATCAGAATGATTCTGAACGCTGTTTCACTGTCCAAAGCATCCCCCCTCAAGCATTATAGCATTATCAGCAAGATGTACTGCGGTAGGGTTATAACTGCCGTGCTATAATAAAGTACACCATGTCAGAGATAGCAGATAATTCTACTCGGCGCAGGAATATCCTTTTATTTTGTGCCAGTACAGGCTTCTTCTGGGCATCTCTGTATCTCTATGTGCCCATCCTGCCGGTCTATTCTCAATCGCTGGGTGCCAGCCTGTCCATGGTGGGAATCATCATTTCCGCGTACGCCATACCCCAGCTCCTTTTCCGCATACCCATCGGCATACTGTTTGATATTTTCGCCCGGCGGAAGCTCCTCCTGGCGCTGGGGATGACGGCGGCACTGCTGGGGGCTCTGGGACTGGGGCTGGCGCCCGGACCCTGGGCACTTTTTCTCGCCCGGGCGCTCACTGGCCTTGGCGCGGCAGGCTGGGTGATGTTCACTATCTATTTTACGGCTTATTATCCTCCCGGCGGTGTCCAGAGGGCAATTGGCATCATCAATTTTGTGCAGGGCGGCACCGTGGTGGCGGCAACTCTCAGCGGCGGGTTTATCGCGGAGGCTTTTGGCTCTGGCTATACCTTCTGGGGAGCGGCATTGCTGGGACTGACAGCGCTGGTGACGCTCTCAGCTACCAGTGAGCCTGATATTGCCACTGCAGGGCGTTTTTCCTGGCACGGGTTTGCTCAAGTGGCGTCTCGCCCCCTGCTTATTGCGGCGTCAGTCATGGGTATACTGGCGCAGTTTGCCAACTGGTCCGGGCTCTTTGGCTTCATTCCTGTCTACGGGGCGCAAATTGGTGCCTCTAAAGCTGACCTCGGTATCATCAGCATGCTGGCTCTCGGCTCTTCCGCCGTGACGTCACTTTTTGTGGCTCGGTTTCTGAAGCGCCTTGGCTGCGCCGTCACCATCGCACTTGGTGGAATCGCTATGGGCGGGTCAATCCTGGTAGTCCCGTTTATTAACACGGTGCCTTTGCTTCAGGCAGTGATGCTGGTCAATGGCGTGGGCAGAGGGACACTCATCACCGTTTTCATGGTGCTGAGCGTGCAGGCAGTGGCACCTTCTCACCGCGCCACGGCAATGGGCGTCTATCAGGCTACCTACGCCTTAGGCATGTTCCTCGGGCCCATCATATCCGGATTTATCGCTGACAGGATGGGGCTGGCGGCGGTTTTCTACCTGTCTTCGCTTCTCAGCTTTGCCATTGTCGGCATTGCCTGTCTTTCCCCGGTCAGAAAGTGTGATGGTCGGCGAGGAGATTAAGGCGGCTCTATTCCGCTCTCAATGCTTCTATCGGGTTCAAACGTGAGGCATTCCACGCCGGGTAAAAGCCGAAGAAAAGCCCGATACCCACGGATACCGATACGGCAAGGATGACGATGTCTGCAGATACCAGCGTGGGAACTGTTCCGGTACGTCCGATGATGTAAGATGCCACCCAGCCCACGGCAATGCCGATGATGCCTCCGGTGAAGGTCAAGGACGCCGCCTCAAGGATGAACTGTGTCCAGATGTCACGCTCTCTCGCCCCCAGCGCCATGCGGATACCGATTTCCCGTGTCCGCTCCAGCACGGAGACCAGCATGATGTTCATCACGCCTATACCTCCCACCAGCAGGGAGATGGCGGCTATAGCGCCCAGGAGCAGGGTCATCGTCTGCATCGTTTCAGAGACGGTGGCCGCCAGCTCTTCTGTGGAACTGATTCTGAAATCATTTTCTGCCGTGGCGCTGAGACGGTGCCGGCTCCTCAGCAGAGATTCAATCTTATCTGCGACGACAGTAGCCTTGTCTTTATCCGTGACGGTCAGCGCGATTGATGCTACTACCTTTTCACCGCGGCTGGTCTGAGACTGGGCGACTACCTGTTGCATGGCAGTCAGGGGGATAATAATGTTGTTGTCCACCGAGCCGGGCATTTCACCTTTGCTCTTGAGGACGCCGATGGTCAGAAGGATGGTATTGCCCATGCGGATGGTCTGTCCCACGGGGTTGCTGTCCGGGAACAGGGTGGCGGCGACTTCTGAGCCGATGACGGCGACCTTGGCGGCGCTCCGGTATTCATCCTGGCTGAAGAAAATGCCGCTGGTCGTCTCCAGATTATATACCTTCTCATATTCCGGCGTGGCGCCGATTACCTGCACGTTCATGTTCTGCCTGCCGGCGATGAGCTGTTGTGAAGAACGTGAAGAAGGCGCTACGGCGTCAATATAGGGGACCTCTGCGGCAATAGCCTGCGCATCTTCAAAGGTGAGCGTGGCGGCGCTACCCGCCGCAGTCCTGACTCCGCCAAAGGTAAAACCTCCTCCCGGGCTGATGGTGATGAGGTTGGCGCCCAGGCTCTGAATGCGTGAAATAATCTGTGCCTCTGCTCCTCTGCCGATTGACATAAGAGTGATGACCGCCGCCACGCCGATGACGATGCCCAAGATGGTCAGGAAACTGCGCAGTTTATGGGTCGCCACGCCGCTCAGGGCAGACACCATCGGGTCAAACCATTTTTTCATAGCCTCTCCTCAGCTATCACCTCTCCGTCTTTCAGGCGGATGATGCGCTGGCAGTAATGGGCGATATCAAGCTCATGGGTGACCATGACCAGAGTCATGTTCTGTTCTTTGCGCAGGTTGGTAAGGATGGTCATTATCTCCGCGCTGGTGCGGCTATCCAGATTACCGGTAGGCTCATCAGCCAGGATGAGCGGTGGTTTTTTCACCACTGCCCGGGCGATTGCCACCCTTTGCTGTTCGCCGCCGGAAAGCTCGGTAGGACGGTGGTTGGCGCGCTCTGCCAATCCCACTTTCGCCAGAGCTTCAAGCGCCAGATTGCGGTCACGGAGATCGGCGTACCTCATGCCCAGCTCAACGTTTGCCAGGGCGGAGATGCGCGGTAGTAAATTAAAAGACTGGAAGATGAACCCGATTTTCTGTGACCTGACGCGGGCAAGCTCACTGCGGCTGAGACGGCTGACTTCATTTCCATCCAGAAGGTATCTGCCGGAGGTGGGCTTGTCAAGGCAGCCGAGAAGGTTGAGCAGTGTGGTTTTTCCGGAGCCTGAGGGTCCCATGATGGCTACCATTTCTCCCTGCCCGATGGTCAGGCTCACACCGCGCAGGACGGTGAGCTCACGCTTGCCCAGGGGATAGACCTTGACGATATTCTGGAGTGTTATCATCTCGGTCTGACTCCCGGCGCAAGCGGTATCATCATTCCTCCGGGCGGTCTGGATTGAGATGATGAGGAACTGCTGGAGGTGGCCGCAACCTTCGGGACGATTATCTTCTCGCCTTCATTCAAGCCTTCTATGATTTGAATGGACTGCCCGCTGGTCAAGCCTGTCCTGACCCGCCGTTTTTCCACGGTGCCGTCCGCATTCTGCACCTGGACATAGCTCTGCTGGTTTTCACGGCTGATTGCCTGAATGGGCACTACCAGCACATCTTTTTCTTCCGCGATGATGATGCGTACGGTCACGGTCAAGCCTTCCTTGAGCTGTATATTTGGAATGCCGGCAGAAGACGCTGCGCCGGTCCGTGCCGATGAGCCGCTTCTGCCACTGAACGTCTTGCCCTGTGTCTGTGAACTGCCTGCCTCAGCGGACTCCGGTGCGGCTAATGAGGAAGTCGCCTGTTTCCCGGTGGGTGAGGACAGTGTTTCCAGCTCTACAGTCACAGTATAGTTCACCACGCCTGACTGGATGGTGGCGGTGGGCGAGATGTGGGTCACCTTTGCCGGGAAGGTTACTCCGGAAAGGGCGTTCGCGGTTACTGCCGCATCCAGACCAGCCTGGACTTTAAAGATATCCAGTTCATTCACTGGTATCTTAACTTCAAATTTGTTCGGGTCAGCTATCTGCACGGCAATGGTGCCCTTCTGCACCTCATCACCGCCTGAGACATTGACTCTAGTGACGAACCCGTCAAAGGGCGCAATGACCTGCAGGCTGGTATTTACCGCTTCTTCAAGAGCTTTCCGCGCATTTTCCACGTTCTTCTGCGCGTCTGCGAGGTTGATTCTGGCATCTTCCAGAGCCAGCCTGGCGTCTTCAACGGCCGACTGCGCATTGCGGACCGCCAGCCTGGCGTCTTCTACCGCCACACGGGCGTCTTCAAGGTCCATCTGTTTCTGCCGAACCTGAAGCTGGGCTTGCGCCACCTGCAGGGCGACGCCGCTGGTGATATTGACGCTGGTGCCATTCAGCACTTGCCGCAGGGCTTCCTGAGCTTGCGCCAGGTCTTCTTCAGCACGGGTCTTTGCCTGAACCCAATAAGTATAGTCAGTCTGCCACCCCCCGCCGAGCTCGCCGTTCAATACTCTTTTGACGAACTTCAGATTATTTTCGGCTTCGTCCACGGCGTCCTGAGCTTTTTTCACATCGGCTATCTGGTTCAGGCTGTTCTGCGCCGCTTGCAAAGAGTACTCCGCCTGGCTCACCGCAAACTCCTTGGCGGTGACCTGGCGCTCAGCCTTGGTGACATTGATTTCGGCGGTGGCAAGGTTGTCCTGGGCAGTTTTAAGAGAGCGTTGCTTTGACCTCAGTTGCTGTTCGGCAGAGGCAAGCTGGCTTTGCAGAGTATTGATTTTATCGTTCCAGGCAGAGGGGTCAAGCTCAGCCAGTACCTGTCCCTGGGTTACCGTATCGCCTTCCTTTACGGTAATGCTATTGACATATCCGGCCGCCTCAAAAGCGAGGTTCTCCGTCTTGGAGAGCGCCAGATTTCCGGCGGCAGTGATATCTATGGTCAGCGTACCGCGTTGAACCGTGACTATCTGGCTTCCTGCGGTCTCCGCTTCCGCCGGGTTCTTAGTGCACCCTGCGAATGCCAAGGATGAAGTCATAAGGAGGAGAATCAGCAGAGAAAGTGTTAAACGTTTCGCAGGCATGTCATCACCTCTTTTCTTTCTGAAAAGCCTGTAAATGTATAACGTTAGCGAGCCAGAAAAGTTAGGGGATGGTGATGACATGGGGCGAAGTCAGGCGAAATGTCCTTCAACGGTAGCCAGGAAATGGTCCGCCAGTATGGCGAGGAGCGCGGCGGGGGCTGCCCCCTCTACGATGTAGGCGATATTATCCTGCACCAGACCGGCAACAATGGGAGAGCCGAGTCCCCCCGCCCCGATGACCGCCCCAATCATGGCGGTGCCGATATTGATAATGACGGAGATACGTACTCCTGCCATGATAACCCTCGCCGCCAAGGGTAGTTCAACGCGCACCAGTGCCTGCACCCGGCTCATGCCGATACCGAGAGCGGCATCAAGCGTGTCTTTTGATACTGACTGTAGCCCGGCGATGGTGTTCCTCACGACAGGAAGAAGCCCGTAAAAGAAAAGGGCGAGGACGGTGGGCACCAAGCCAAAGCCGAACATGGGCACGGCGAGGGCGAGCACGGCAACCGGCGGAAAAGTCTGCCCGAAGGAGGTGAGGTCAGCAACAAGCGGCAGGAACGGTCTGCCCGTGGGACGGGTGACCCAGATGCCCAACGGCACACCGACGATGATGGTGAGACCGCTTGAGATGCTGACGAGGGTGAGGTGCTCTTTCACCAGCGTGATGAGGCTGGCTCTGGGGTGAAGCACCTGAGTCTCACCGGGGAAGAGGAAGCGCAGGGCGGCTTCCCACCAGCCGGCATTGGCGATGAGGACAAGAAACGCCACAGCCAGCAGGGAGAAGATTGCCCAGCGTCTTGTCTGATTATTTTTCATGGCGCGGTATCAGTCCCGGCAGTTGCCATTTCTATATCACGCAGAGTTATTTCTCCCAGCAAGATTCCCATTTCATCAACCACGGGGATGCTCCTCAGTCCCTGGCCGAGCATCCGTGATAGCGCTTCCCGCAGGGTAGCTTTGCCGGTCACGGCGATTTCCTCAGGAGTACCCCGCACGATTACATCACTAACCGAGGAAGCACTGGGAATGCTCCCCCGGTCAAGCCAGCCCAGCAATCGCTTCTGGTCATTGACTACCCAGACCCACTGGCAATGCCGGCAGACGGCTTCAACCTCATCCATGGTAGCGTTCATGGTGACTGAAGGCGCCTGCCGGACATAAGGCATAATGGGCAGACGGGAGAGACGTTTGAGCGCCCGGTCTGTGCCCACGAAGTCGTGGACGAACTTGTTTGCCGGCTTGGTCAGCAGAGCTTCAGGCGTATCATACTGCACCAGCCTGCCGGACTTCATGATGGCGATGCGGTCAGCAAGCCTGATGGCTTCATCAAGGTCGTGGGTCACCATGATGACCGTCTTCTTAAGCTCCTGCTGGATGCGGGCGAACTGCGTCTGAAGTCGCTCCCGGGTGAGAGGGTCCACCGCCCCGAACGGCTCATCCATGAGCAGGACGGAAGGGTCAGCGGCGAGGGCTCTTGCCACCCCGATGCGCTGTGCCTCCCCGCCGGAAAGCTGGTGCGGATACTTCCGGGCATACTGCGCCGGGTTTAACCCCACCAGCAAAAGCAGTTCCTCTACCCGCCGGGCAATGCGTTTTTCATCCCAGTGCAGGAGCTCTGGCACGGTGGCGATGTTCCGCGCCACGGTCAGGTGGGGGAAAAGCCCCACGCTTTGAATGGCGTAGCCGATGGCACGGCGCAGGACCTCAGG
Source organism: Dehalococcoidales bacterium (assembly GCA_034434915.1). Classification (GTDB taxonomy): domain Bacteria; phylum Chloroflexota; class Dehalococcoidia; order Dehalococcoidales; family RBG-16-60-22; genus DAOTYE01. The sequence goes on along the minus strand of DAOTYE010000048.1, from coordinate 21,356 downwards.
CTTCTCAGTGCTCGTGTCTTTGCCGTTTATGAAGATGCGCCCGGAGGTGGGCTCGGTCATGCGGTTAATCATGCGCAGGGTGGTCGTCTTGCCACAGCCGGACGGTCCGATGAGCACACAGACTTCTCCTTGATTGACTTCAAAAGAAAGATTGTCCACCGCGATGGTGTCCCCGAATCGCTTGGTTACGTTCTCCAGGCGTATCATGGCGTTTCTCCGGCTACGCCTTTTGGCGTTGCCAGCCGAACAATGGTGCGCATAATGATGTCCGCGATGATGGCTAAAATGATGATGGGCAGAGCGCCGAGCAGGATGAGGTCGCTCGCCGCCTGTCCCAGTCCCTGGAAAATAAACCACCCGAGCCCGCCCGCGCCGATGAGGGCTGCCACCGCGGCAAGCCCCACCGATTGCACCGTGGCGGTGCGCACTCCTTCCAGGACAATCGGGGCGGCGAGGGGCATTTCCACGCGGCGGAAGATTTGACCTCTGCTCATCCCCATGCCTCTCCCGGCGTCTATCACCGCTGGCGGTACCTGTTTCAGACCGACATAGGTATTGCGCACAACGGGCAGGAGCGAATAAATGATGAGGGCGATGATGGCGGGGGTATCACCTACACCTCTGATACCAAGCTCACGCAGGGTGGGGAAGGTAAACGAAAGAATGGAGAGTGGGGCGATGAGCAGTCCGAAGAGGGCTAAACTGGGGATGGTCTGAGTGATATTGCTGAAGAAGAAAACAGGCTTCTCCGCGGCGCCGCTCCGTGTTGCCCAGATGCCGAGCATGATGCCTAGCACCCCACCGATGGAAACGCTGACACCCACCAGCATCACGTGATGAACTAGCTCCTGCATAAAGCGGGCTTCACGGTCAAGGAACTCCCTCACGATGGAGAGTTCATTGAGCCAGCCGGAGGCAAAGAGAAAGATGATGACCGCCAGACCGCTCCAGGAAACGAGGTTTTTCCAGAGAGGCGATTGCCCCAGCTTCTGGCGGGCGGCAAAGATGACAATGTATGTGGCGATTAACGTCAGCCAGATGCCAGCGCCAAGCGATACGCGTGCGGTTGCCTCTTCCCCTGCAAGCAAGCGCTCTGCCGATAGTCCAGCCATCAGGAAACTGGCGATAGCGATAAGGTTGGCGCAGATGCCGGTGAGGAGCGCCAGGCGCTCGTTTTTCAGGCGGAAGGAAAAACTGAAACATACCAGCCAGAGAAATATGATGCTGAGGGCGCCGGGCAAGGTGAAGCTGTCCCACAGGCTCAGGCTCGTCCCGGTGGCGATGCGGCTCGGCTTCAGGGTGAGCCAGCCGGGCAGGAGAGACCAAAGACCGATGACTGCTCCCGTAATAGCGACGCTGTCCGGTTTTGCCCGGAGGAAAATCATGCCATCCCTGACTTTCACCAGGGGATTATTTCAGAAATCCCTTGCTGGTGAGATATTCCTGCGCCACGTCAGCGGCGTTGCGCCCTTCCACAGCGATTTTTGCGTTGAGGGTCTGGAGCGTTTCCAGGCTCAGAGATTGAAATACCGGGTCCAGGATACCGGCGATTTCAGGATATTTCTCCATGATTTCCCCGCGGACCCTGGGGGCAGGCTCATAGACCGGCTGAGCACCTTTCGGGTCTTCAAGTACCACCAGCCCGAAGGCGCTGAGACCGCCATCAGTGCCGTATGCCATCGCCGCATTGACGCCGTCAGTACCCTCATAAGCCGCTTTCTCTGTCTGCGCGGTATCGCCACTGGAGACGGTGAGAAGCTGGTTCTGCTTGAGGGTGAAGCCATATACCTGCTGGAACCTGGGGAGAGCCACCGGGCTGGTGACAAACTCCTCGGAGCCGATTAGCTTGACATAACCGCCACGGTTGACGTAGGCGGCGAAGTCATCCAGCGTCTTCAGATTCTCCTTATCCGCAAGGGTTTTGGGCACAGCAATTGCCCAGGTATTGTTCGCCGGAGCAGGCTTGAGCCAGACGATGTTGTTCTTTTCCAAATCAAGCTGTTTTACCCGGGCGTAGCCTTTCTGAGCGTCATTCCAGACGTCAGATTCAGTCTCATCAAAGAAGAAGGCGCCGTTGCCGGTGTACTCAGGGTACATGTCAAGTTCGCCGGTTTCCAGTGCTTTCTTGACCACGCTGGTGGGACCGAAGGAAGACTTATCAATGACCTCAAAGCCGTTAGCCCGGAGCATGAGAATCATCATCTGGGAGAGGAGCGCGCCTTCAGTGTCAATCTTGGAGCCGATGGTGATGGGACCTTTGCCTCCACCTGCGCCACTGCAGGCGGTGAGCACTATCGCCAGAACCGTCATGAGCAATAGAAACCTTTTTTTCACGGCAGTCTCTCCTTTTATCCATCCGGTTTAAGATTATATGGTAAAACTGCACCACTTACTAGAGAGAAAAACACTTCACGTGTCAGGTGAAAAAGTCATCTACGAAGAAATTTTCCCGTTTTGTGGGGCAACTGCCTCACCACTTTGGTCCTCAGGTGGACCCGAAGGACGCGCTGCAACTGCCCAAGATGGCGGTGCTGGCGGCGGTGAATACCCGTTTGGTGTCATGCTCCCCGCACTTCGGGCATTTAAGTTCGGCATCACAGTCTTTGACGCTTCGCCGTTCCTCAAATTTATTGCCGCATTTCTCACATTCGTATTCGTAGATTGGCATTTTTCTGCTTCCTCTAAAGTATTTTAATGGCTCTCACCGGGCAGACTTTTTCACAGCCCCGTCTGCGGTCACAGCGGGCGTGGTCAGTTACCCTGGCGGTATTCGTTTTTGGGTCTATGTACAGAATCTGCTGTGGGCACATATCAACGCATGACCCGCACCCCTGACAGAGTGCTTCATTGATAATTACCACTTCTTTCATATGAAAGCCTCCCCCCAGCAAAGCATTACTACTTCTCCGCGTTCCCTGGTTTTTATGCCTCCAGCCCCTTCACAAAATCGCTATCAGGTTAGAGTCAGACTTTGCGTCCTGATGAGCGAGCGGCGGATGAGCCCGCCTAGGAATCAGCGGAGCGGGAAAACAGAGACATGAAGAAAACACCCACAATGACGCCGATGACGCCTCCAATAAATACGCCTCTTATGCTTGCGCCGGCATTACCCTGACTGGCGAGATATCCTAAAACCATGCCGATAATGGCTCCGGCAGTAACTCCGATAATTACTCTGCTCTTCATAAGTTTCTTTTACTTTTTCAGTTTAGGCAAGACCTGCCGGGCTGTCAGCGACTTTTGTCTCATCACCAGCGCATTTACATGAACTGAATGAACCGCTCTTTTCTGGCTTTGCAGATGGGGCATACTTCCGGCGGTTCTTCCCGGGCACACAGATAACCACAGACCGAGCAGCGCCAGACCGGCAGAGGCAGTGAGGATGTTCCGGTTTTCTGTACCTGCATCTTTCTTCTCCTTCTTTCTTCAGGCGGAGGTCTGCGCTCAGGAATGGAAACAATCTGTTTTTCACCCCTCACCACCGCCTGAGAGACATACAGCCCGCAATAGCATGTGCCGTAAGCGGTAAGGTCTGGGTCGCGGTAATCACAGGGGCAGATGATGTCAAGGTCTTCCTCTTTATTGCCTGAAGCCAGACGGCAGGGGCAGGACCAGTAGCCATACCTCTTTTCATTGACCAGCAAGCCTTTTATCAGGGCTTTGGTTCTTTCCCTGTCTGGATTGAGGTGGTAGCCGGCAGATTCTGCTTCCTTCCGTAGTCTGTCATAAAGCCGGACCACCTCATCTGATGTTATCTCGGTGCTCACAGCTTGAGAGCCTCACGGATTTTACTTTCCTGATAGCCGACAATGCACTTGTCGTCGTTTATCACCAGAGTGGGGAAGGTGCAGGCGGGATTGAATTTCTTTATTTGCTCCTTGGCATCACTTTTTTCAGGTTCTGACAGGAGGTCAACATCGGTGAAGGAGTAGTCCACACCCAGATTATTGAGCAAATCCTTGGTTTTCTGGCACCAGACGCAGGTGCTCAGGGCATAGAGCATCACTTTGCCTTTTTTCCTGCCGCTAACGTGTCTAATAGTCATTCTCGCCTCCCTCAGTTTTATATGTTTGACGTTAACCCTCTACAATTAATTGTAACATACGAAATTCAGCAAAGTAATACGGCGAGCTGTTCTTTCTGGCAGGCGAAGTGTGCGGTGAGAGCACCAGTATCGGCGCATCAGTGAATTTGAGCTAAATGTCTTTTAGCGGGCTACTTTATCATCTTGCTCGGAAGCCAGGTGATTATCTCCGGGAAGGTGATGCACAGCGCCAGTGCCACAATGATAAGGATGACGAAGGGCCAGACTCCCCGGATTATCTCAGCGGAATTTATCCTGAGTTCCGGCGGCGCCACGCCGCGCAGGACGAATATGGCGAAGGCATACGGTGGCGTCAAAAAGGACATCTGTAGATTGACGCAAATCATGATGCCAAACCAGATGGGGTCAAAACCCAGTAGGGGTGCGATGGGCGCCAGTATGGGCACCATAATGAAAAATATGCCCAGCCATTCAATAAAAAACCCCAGGATGAAGTAGATGAACATGACCATGAAAAAGACGCCCCAGCGTCCGCCGGGGGTAGCCAGCACTGCCTCCTGGACTACCTTCCCGCCACCTGCTTTGAGAAATACGCCGGTAAAAGCAACTGAGGCTGCGCCGATGAACATCACCACACTGCTGATATTTAAAGAACGCCGCAGAATCTTAATCAGCGTTGACCAGGTAAGGCGGCGGTAGACAATGGTCAGGATTAACGCGGCGAAGCTACCGATTGCCGCGGCTTCCGTGGGCGGAGCGATACCCATGTAGATGACACCGAGAACTGATAGAATAATGAAAGCCGGCGGAACCAAGGAGACAAAAACCATCTTTAACTTGCGGGAAAGCGGCACGGCTCTTTCTTCCGGCGGCACAGTGGGCGCAAGCTTTGGGTCCAGATAACAGCGGATGGTCACGTAGCTGATGTATAGCAGGGCTAGGAGAACACCGGGTCCCATTGCTCCGAAGAAGAGCTTGCCTACTGATACCCTTGCCATGGGACCGTAGATGACCAGCATCACGCTGGGCGGAATGAGTATGCCCAGCGAGCCGCCGGCGCAAATGACACCACAGGCAAGACTCCGGTCATATCCCCGTTTCACCATGGCGGGCAAAGCTACGGTGGTGAGCATGGTGACAGAAGCGGTGATTACGCCCACGCAGGCGGCCAGAATCGTGCCGAGGATGATGGTGATGATTGCCAGCCCGCCCCTGAAACCGCTAAACAACAGAAAAAGAGAGTCATACATTTTATCGGCGATGAGCGAATATTCCAGCACCACGCCCATGAAAACAAATAGAGGTAGCGCCAGAAGGACATAGTTATGCAGGATAGCAAAAATCTGCTGGTACACCTGGTCAAAAACAGGCGTGCCGAAAGCCAATAAGCCCACCGCGATGGCGATGGTGCCGATGGGCATTGCCAGGGGAAAGCCAGTGAGAACGGTTAATATTAAGCCGCCCAGCATGAGGATGGTGACCATCTCCGGGCTGAGAGTCATCATAGCTCTTCACCTGTTCTTACCATGTGCCAGTCACGCAGAAGCTTAGCCAGCCCCTGAGGCAAAAACAGCAGAAAACCGAGCATCATCACTGCCCTGATGGGCCAGGCAGGAGGATAAAGGTAGGTCTGGATGAGTATCTCATTCTCTATAAAAGAGCGCACCATCCATTTCCAGGAGATGTAAACGATAACGGTTACGAAAGGGAAAAAAAAGAGCACTGCGCTGACAATATCAGCGATGGCTTTACCTTTAGGTGAGAAGTTTTTCCAGAAAACATCCACTCTTACGTGGCCATGGTATTTGTGGGCAAACGCCAGCCCACCGACGGCAATAGTCACTCCCATCATTGTGGAGATTTCATAAGAATAGATAGTTGGTCTGTTGAGGACATAGCGCATGAAGACTTCCCAGCTGAGCAGGAGCACCAGGAACAGGCAAAACCACATGGAGATTTTCCCGGTCCACTCGCTGATAGACTCGCAGACCTGTATTGTTTTCTTCATGGTTGGCATTACTCACTAAATTATCTTCAGGGAGACCCTCGCTCCGGGGAAGTGTCCCGAAGCGAGGGTGAATTTCAGGGCGGGGCTTGATGGCTTATTCTTTAGAAGACGCCTTGAGCCTCGCAGAGCACTTTGAATTCACGCATGGACTTGACTACCTTGGCATACAGGCTGTTAGGTCCATACTTGGCTACCTCAGCATCAAAATATGCCTGGGCAGTGGCGATGACGGCGTCCTCAATTTCCTTGGGGAGCCGCTCCACCTTTATGCCGTATTCCTTAATCTTCTGCAGTGCCGCACCGTTCCTGGGTATGGTGCGCTCCCAGGTCAATTGCTGGGCGCCGCGCTGAATCCAGAGAACGATAGACTTGAGGTCGTCAGGGAGAGCATTCCATGACTTCATGCTTACCAGCATCACGTTAGAGTCTGACGGGGCGCGGGAATAGGAGATATAGAGGTGGCTGACCACTTCGTTGAAGTGCATATCCAAGAAAGAAGCCGCGCCACTGTACTCAAAGGAGTTGATGACACCTCTCTGCATGGACTCGTAAAGCTCTCCGCCCGGCAGGAAGACAGTAGAAGCACCGAGCTTCTGCATGATTTCACCGCCGACACCGGCAGTGCGCATCTTGAGCTTCTTGACATCGTCCAGGGTCTTGAGCTCAATCCCTTTAGTGTAAGCAAAGTCTTCCGGGGGACCTAGCTGGCAGCAGAGGTACTTGATATCAAACTTAGCATATTCTGCTTCTGCCAGCTCATTGCCGCCGTACGCCTGCAGCCAGTAGTATAACTGCGTGGTTGACAACCCGCCTGCCATCTGGTCAAAGAGCGGGAAGGCGGGATTAAGGTGCTTGTTGTAACCGTTGGCAGTATAGGCGTAATCCAGTGTGCCAGTGCGCAGAGAGTCAGCTTCCTGGGTGTCAGGCACCACTGCGCCAGCCGGGAAGATATCAATTACCAGACGTCCTCCAGCGGCGGGCATGATTCTTTTCTTTATTATCTCTACGGCATCTTCATACCACGGGTCTCCGGCGGGGAATGCCGCCTGGAAGGTCCATTTGATTGGTTGTGCGGGCTGTGCCGGCGCCGGAGCGGGAGCAGGGGCGGGTGCTGGCGATGGTGACGGAGTTGGCGCTGGTTTGGCACAGGCGGTCAGCGCCAGTGAAACAATGACCAAAGAAATAACTATGATTCCGACAATTTTTTTCATAATTGTGTTCTCCTTCTGTGAATAATGTCTGACTGATAGCGGTTAAGCTCTCCTATTTCTTTTCACCTCCTCGTTCCTCTGCTGATTCTCAGGAAGAACCTCTGCTTCAAAAGTGAGCTAAAGCACAGTTTGGCGAGTTTGTATGAATTATATAACATTTGGGGCTTTTGTCAAAGTGCTTTTGGATGGGATGTTATTTGCCCTCAGTTTATTCTATGTCATTGCGCGTTTTTCAGCATGAGGATGGAGCAGTATCTATCAATCCATTGAGGTTGCCATTCTGCAGTGAGTGGCAAGGGACAATGACGGCACCAGCCAGAACGAACAAAAAAACTTCGCAATAGCGGGAGATACTCAGGTATGTGCTGTTCAAGGTGGAAATGACAGGTGGAGTCTGCTATAGTTCAAGCAAACCTATTGAATGTTCTGGCAATGAACGCCGGAGGCGGGCATGTTAAATAGATTAACCGGCATGAAAGTAGACTCCTCTGAATTGCTCAGGCCTTCTCTCATTGCCCTCATCGCGGCGAATCTGTTCCCGGTTTACGGCGTGGTTTTTCTGGGGTGGGAGGTATTCCCGCTGCTGATGCTGTTCTGGCTGGAGAACATTATCATCGGCGGATATAACGTGCTGAAAATGCTTTTAGCGGCACCGGGTGAATCTGCCGGCTGGGGAGAAAAACTCTTTGTCATCCCGTTCTTCTGCGTTCACTACGGCATGTTCGCGTTCGGGCATGGCTTGTTTTTGTTCGGTGTATTCGGAGGTTACTTCAGGGAAGACATGCCGTTCCCTGCAGATGTTGCCGTGGTATTTCAGATTATCCGTGAGGCGCAGGTAGCGTGGGTAGTACTGGCGCTGGCAGTCAGTCACGGGCTTTCTTTTGTGCTGAACTACATCGGACGCGGGGAGTATCGCCAGGTTCGCGCCGGACAGCTGATGGCACAGCCTTATGCGCGGGTGGTGCTATTGCACGTGACCATTATCCTGGGCGGGTTCCTGTTAATGGTTTTGCAATCGCCTATCGCCGGGCTTTTATTGCTTCTGGTGCTTAAAACGGTTCTTGATATCCGGGCGCATCTCAGAGAACATGCTAAATATCGCTCCCTGCCAAAACCGTGAACATGTCCTGGCTGAGAGCAGGGGCGGTTGAAAAGCGCGGAAAGCCAGGTGCAGTCCTGTGGTGGTGTTACCCGGGTCTGTTTCTCTGCCTTGCTTTGCCGGTGTGGCGGCTGTTTTTTTGACGGTAGCAGTGGCAGGCATTTTCACTATGTGAGAGGGGTAGTGCTTCAATAACGTTCATCACGTGATTTTTTATTATTTTTCCATTGAGAGCGGCGATGGCGGACTGTCCCTCTGAATGCGATGGCATTTCCACAAAGCCGTAGCCCCTGGGCTGTCCACTGCCAATATACCTGTCATTCAAGATGCTGACCGATGCCACACTGCCAAAAGCGCAGAATTCCTGCCGCAGTTCTTCTTCAGTCATCTCAAGGGATAAGTTACCAACATAGATATTCATTATTGCTCCGTTTTGCAGGCAAGACTACCTTTGCTGGTTGAGCTTTCCTCAATGGAGATGCGGTAATAGGGATGATGTAAAGATTATCAGCTTATGTGGCGCGGGTGGTTTAATATCTGCGGTCTCTTCTTTTGCCGCCGTATCTGCCGCCGCCGCCATAGCCGCCGCTCCTGCTATCAGGACGGGGACGGGCTTCATTGACCACCAGAGTCCGCTCTTTCAAAGGTTTCCCGTTAAGACCGGCAATAGCTGCTTCTCCTTCAGCTTTGGAAGACATCTCAACGAAGCCAAATCCCTTGGGTCGTCCGCTATACCGGTCACTGAGTATGCTTACTGATTTCACCTCTCCATAAGGGACGAACGCTTCCCGCAGTTCATCTTCAGTTATCTCGTAGGATAAGTTGCCCACATAGAGTTTCATGGCATTGCCTCCTTTATATATTGCTGGCGATTATAATCGTCAGCACATGTACCTGATTTATTTCTGACGTCGTCTCCGCCTGGCGCTATTCTGCGCTTTAATGCGGGTGGCTTCACCTCTGGACACGAAAAAGCGATGCGCTTTGGCTTCGCGCAGGATGCCATCCATCTGAATCATCTTCTGAAAGCGTTTCAGTAAAGATTCCTGGGATTCTCCTTCACGCAGTGTTGCTTCTAATCCCATAACATCACATCACATTCTAGGGACATACACAGACCGGAAATCCCAGCCTGTGCATGTCCTGAAAGGTCAGCCGGCGTTACTTGGTCGGTCTGACTTTGCGGTAGCAATCGCTACAGTAAACTGGTCTGTCCTCGCGAGGCTCAAAGGGGACTTCAGTGTCTTTACCGCATTCGGCGCATTTCACCGGGAACATCTGGCGCCGGGTGCCAAAACCGGAATTCCCGTAACGCTCAGCTTTTCTTGCCTGGCGGCATGAGGGGCAGCGCTTGGGCTCGTTGGTATAGCCTCTTGACTGGAAAAGCTCCTGTTCCTCAGCGCTGAAGACGAAGGTGGTTCCGCAATCGGAGCACTGGAGAGATTTCTCCTGAAAACTCATAGATGACCTCCTCTCTTTTACATTTTAGTTAGAGTTAGGTCATCTGAGTCTTAACGTAATCTGAAAGCTCTTAACAACCTAAACTGAACTAATTATTTATATTATACACTAAAGCAATATTATTAACAAGGAAGGGCAAAAGATGCAGGGCATACGTTCACGCTGAACCGCTACTTTCAGGGCATCACGTCTGGACTACAGGTCAGTGGCTGTTTCCCAGTGCCAGGTCTTTGCTTTGACCGGGTTATATGGATGCCTGGCAATCACCTCTTCATTTAGTTCAACGCCCAGACCGGGCTCAGTGGGCGGTATGATGTAACCGTTCTCCCATTGAAGCGGCTTTTTCAGAATTTCGGCGTGAAAACCACCCCATGTCTCTATACTCTCCTGAATCAGGAAGTTAGGACAGCAGGTATCTATCTGGATATTCGCCGCGGCTTCTATGGGACCACAGAACAGGTGTGGTGCAATCTGGGCGTAGTGTGCTTCAGCCATGCCGGCTATTGTCTTAGCCTCCAGTATGCCTCCCACACGTCCCAGAGCCGGCTGTAAAATTGCTGCCGCCTGTTGCTCCAGTAAATGAGCAAACTCGTACACTGTTGACAGACGCTCCCCGGTGGCGATGGGAATGCTGGTCATGCGGGCAACTCTTGCCATTTCCGCCACATTCTCTGGAGGCACCGGCTCCTCAAACCACAGCGGGTCATATTTCTCCAGTCTCCTGGCTAATCTGATGGCACTATGGGTGGTCATCTGCCCGTGTGTCCCGATGAGGATATCACACTCACCGCCGACCGCCTCCCGCACACTCTTAACGACCGCCTCCGCATTCTCCAGCGCTTGTAGGGAAAGCTCCCGGGGGTCCAGCGGTGACATGAGGTTAATAATGGGGTCCAGCTTTACCGCCGTAAAGCCCTGCGCCACGTACTCTGCTGCTCTCTTTGCGGCTCGCTCCGGGCTGCAATGCAGAGCCGCCTCACCGCTCGGTGAATGGTCAGGAGCCTGGTAAAGGTAAGTATATGACCTGAGTTTTTCATGATACTGCCCGCCCAGCAGGTTATAGATTGGCTGACCAAGCGCCTTTCCGATGATGTCCCAGCATGCCATCTCAAAGGCGCTGATAACTCCCATTTTGACCATGTCCGGATGCTGACCGTACCCGCTACCGTATAGTATTCTCCAGAGTTTTTCTATCTGGAACGGGTCAGTGTCAATCACCAGCCGTTCACCCATGTCCTCAATCAATCGCACTGCCGCTCTGGCGTCAAATGGTATTCCATACGCCTCACCGAAACCTGAGATACCATCGTTTGTGGTGATTTTCAGGAAGACCCAGTTGTATCCACCGTGATGAGGCGGTGGAGTCCCCACAATGTATGTCTTAAGCTCAGCTATTTTCATTGATTCAGCCTCCTAAGAATGCCGTGCGCTTATTATTACCTGTTATGCCATATTACCGCAACAGTAGTGACAGTACCCGCTTGCCTCATAGCAAACCAGGAAGTTTCAGGACTGCCTTCCTGAAGCGAACAAGGCTTATCTATTTAATCATTTTGCTTGGTAACCAGAGAATAAGCTCCGGGAAAGCGATACATAGGGCAATGCCAACCAGAATGAGAACCACAAAAGGAATGACTCCTCGCATAATGTCACCTACGGTTATTCCCAGCTCTGGCGGCGCCGCCCCTTTCAGATAGAAGATAGCATAGGCGAACGGAGGGGTCATGAAGGAGCTCTGGAGGTTAATGCAGACCATCATGGCAAACCAGATGGGGTCAAATCCGAGCTCTGCCGCCGCTGGTGTTATCACCGGTACCAGAATGAATAGTATTCCCAGCCAGTCAAGGACAAACCCCAGGATGAAGATGATGAGCTGAATAATAGCAAAGATACCCCATTTTCCGCCGGGAGCGCCCAGGATAAAGCTCTGTATCACATCACCACAGCCAGCACGCACAAATATCCCCACGAAAGCAAAGGACACCGCTCCGATGAGAAGTATCATACCGGAGATTTTCATCGTCTCCAGGGCAGTGTCTTTCAGGGCAGTGAAGCTGAACTTGCGGTAGGCAATCACCAGGAGGGTAGTGGCGAGCGCGCCTACAGCGGCGGCTTCTGTGGGAGTAGCCACACCGAAGAAGATAGCACCCAGCACGGAAAGTACCAGTATTGAAGGCGGCACCAGCGAGACAATAAGGTCAGCAGTCTTTTTGAGGAGAGGTACTTTCCTTTCTTCTAAGGGCACTGCCGGACCCAGATGGGGCTGGAGGTAACCACGCACGAAAATGTAAGCCAGGTATAATCCGGCGAGCATAAAACCGGGGATGAAAGCGCCGAAGAACAGCTTGCCTACGGAAAGCGTAGCCATCGGCCCATAGACCACCAGCATCACGCTGGGCGGAATGAGGATACCGAGAGTGCCGCCGGCACAAACGGCGCCGCAGGCAAAGGCTTTATCGTAGCCCCGTTTGACCATCGGAGGCAGGCAAACCAGCGTCATAGCCGTGACAGAAGCGCCGATCACCCCCACGCAGGCGGCAAGGACAACCCCCACCAGTACCGTGACGATGGCCAGCCCGCCTCTCAGCCCGCCGAGCCAGACGTATAAAGATGAAAACATTTTTTCCGTTATCCCGGAATAGCCCATCATGGTACCCATGAAAATAAAACCGGGCACCGCCAGAAGGGTATAGTTGTTTATCAGGCTGTAGGCACGCTGGTAGATAAGCTCAAGGGAAACCGGCACGCCAAAAAGAAGCACGCCGGTGACGATGCCGATGCCGCCAACAACAAAAGCCAGAGGATAACCCAGCAGAACACCTAATAATAGCGTCCCGAACATCAGCAGAGTGGCAAGACCCGGGCTTATATCAATCATAGGCTTTGTTCCTCACTGCCAGATAGATATCACGAATGAACTGAGCGATGCATTGCAGGGTAAAAAGGGCAATGCCAATAAATATCAGTGTCCTGGTTGGACCGGTGATGGGATACCAGTAGGTCTCCTGTGTCCTTTCCCAGGTGGACCAGGCATACCAGGTCCACTTGAAACCGGCGTAGCTCATCAAGCCAATCCAAGGTAACATGAAAACAATGAAACAGATAGCATCAAAGATTGCCTTGACTCTTGGCGAAAAGCGACCGTAAACAATATCTACCCTCACGTGACCTTTGTGCAGGTGAATATATCCCCAGGAAAGAGCGTAAAGCACGGCACCGGTCCACATGGCAAGGATTGGTCCCTGAGTGGTGGGGCGGTTAAGTACAAACCGCATGAACACCTCTCCCGTGACCACCAGGACCAGGATGACCGCCAGCCACTTGACCAGTTTCGTGCCCATCCATTCATTGATAGCGTCAATAGCTTTCAAAACTTTTTTCACAACTTACTCCTATCCCCGCTCCGAGTTTTCAGGCTCGGAGCGGGGATATGCTAAGTTTATTTTGTTAGCTGAGACCGGGCTTAAAGCCCGACTTTAGCCCAGTCAGGAAGCCCGTAGAGCTGGTCCCACATCCTGCCAAAGGCGCGCATGGAGGTCAGGATTTCCTTCACCTCAGGATACTTTGCCGCCTGCTCATCCAGATAGATGTTCGCCTGCTTGACAAACTCCGCATCAATATCTGCCGGAAGCTTTTCCACGATATTACCATATTTTTTGAAGTTCTCCAGCGCTGATTCATCTTTAGAGACAAGGATGCTATGATAACGGGTTGCCTCAGCGCGGCCAATGTCTTCCACGATTATCTTAATGTCATCAGGCAGCTGTTCCCACTTGCTCCGCTTCACCAGGAACTGGTAGACCTCGGTGGGGGCTCGGGTCGGCGATAGATAGATATACTTGCCGACTTCATTCAACTTCATTGTCCAGTCAAACTGCGGGGAACTGCACTCATAGGCATCAATGGTGCCACGCTTCATGGCTTCAAAGAGCTCGCCCAAAGGCATAAAGACGGTACCCAGACCCATCCGGGCGATGACTGCGCCGCCATCACCGGAGCAACGCATCTTCAAACCTTTGAAGTCTGCCAGTGATTTGAGCGGCTTGTCCAGATGAATCCAGATTTCAGGGGTGCCATGCCAGCCGGCACCTTTGACATCCATCATGTCAAAGTTTTTCGCCTGATACCACTTGTTAATCAGGTCAGAGCCAACCCAGGTCATCCAGATGAGGTGCTCCAGGGGCGGCAGTCCGGCAACCCTCTGAGAAATCATTGAGCCAAACTTCACCTCGGCAGTCATGTAGGAACCACCGCCCGCGCAGAAGTCCAGAACGCCGGTATGGACTGCCTTCCATTCCTCTGTCGCCGGGCAGACTGAGCCAGCCGGATTTGGCTTCATCACCAGGCGCCCACCGGTGGCGGTGGTGATTCTTTCACTCAGTCTATAAAGTCCATCTGTTACCGGTATTCCAGTGCCCAGAGCTGACTGTCCAATCCAGGTGATTACTTTTGCCGGCTGGGCGGGTGTTGGTGTGGGTGATGGTGACGGGGCAGGAGCGGGGGCTGGCGCGGGGGCAGGTGCGGGCGCTGGAGCAGGTGCTGGAGCTGGCGCTGGTGCTGGTGTGGGTGTGGGAGCCGGTTTGGCACATGCCATAACCACGCTTACAATTGTAATTAGGACCAGAACCAGAAGAATGCTCTTTTTTCTCATTCATCTCCTCCTGAGAGATTATTGGGAGAAAGGGTGGGAAGAAGGTTTTTCAGAATACTTTCTGCTTAACGCCCATCACCTCCTTTTGTCAAGATTTTTGGAGTACTATTCTTGTAATAATCACATAGCTGTTACGTATTACCATATGCCAATGATTGCCTATGACGATTATAACACCTTTGTCAATACCATTGGCATGGAAAAATGAACATTTTACCGCTTTTTGCGATTTTCCCGTAATGAATTTATCGCGGTGGTGCTTATGTGCATGTGATACGTAACTTTATCAGATTCATAGCCTTATCAGGCGAACTGAAAAGATGACCGAGGGTGAAGCCCTGCCGGGCTGTCCGTCTGGCGGTGATACTGCTCTTATTACCATCGCTTGAACCCCCTTTCAGGGCAAGCGGCGAGAACGGCGTAATAAGAAGGTGAAGCAATGTTCGGAGGTGACCGGGATATAAACCGGAGGTAACCAAGTCTGTCAGTGGCTCAAAACGAGTATTTCAACTATGGTAGCGCTGGCTCACGAAGTTACTTTTCTTATTGGAGATTGAGTGAAGCTTACTCGCTACAAGAAGCCATTCTCATTTAGGTGAAAATGAGTCCATTTATCTTGAAAAGATACCCCGGATTGCTGTCTGGAGCAGGGTGCCTATTTTATGTTCCCGTACCACTTCTTCAGGACTTCTTCTGCCGGCTTACCCCTTATATTGGGTCCCTTATCCTGCTGGTCATGGCGCCAGAAGCCGAAAGGGTACACACCAGCTATCCATGGCCGGGTTGCCACGGCGCTCATTATGGCTTCAAAAGCGTCAGCCTGTTCCTGGAAATCATTGAATGTGCCGTCGTCCGGTTTCCAGACATCCGTTTCTCTGGCATTCCAGTCATACTTGCCGGTAGTGCCTCCATCAGCACTTGGAAACACAACGCCTACCAGTACTACAGGTTTTCCCGTTCTTTCATAAACTGGCTTGAGGTAGAGGTCAAACTGCTCGGCGATGTTTTGCTTCAGTTCCATCATGGTAGCATCATTGCTTCTGCTTACACCTTTCCACCAGGAGACACCGATGAAGTCAATCTCGTCCAGGATAGGCTGCCACTTTACCCAATCTGGTTCCCACGCCTCTTCCATCCTGCCACCGGCAATAAAGTCGTAATATATTTGTCCGTTAAAGATTTTTCTTACTTCTTGGATGTCTTCCATCCACCGTGCCCATGATTCCGGTGGCGCGCTTCCCCAGGTCGTAAAACCGGTAAGCGAGTCAGAATCCCCGCCGATGCATAAGGCTTCCACGCCTTCTTCCGCCGCAAGCACTGCCATCTCCATGAGATATTGCCTACGGACGTTGTAATATTGTTCCCACCATTCCGCAGAGCGGGTTTTATTAACCTCCTCGGGAGAAATTTCCATCCAGACTTGATTTCTCCAGACCACTTTAAGACCGGCTTTCCTGGCGATTTTAGTCTCATAGCGGATAGCCTCTTCAGGATATCCGTAGCCAATGGTTTTATCCAGTGTTATGCCGCTATCATCAAACTTCAGTGCCCAGGTGGGTGAGTACTGCACGAAAGTTGCATTGTCCTGTTTAATGCGCTCAACGGTATTCTCTGTTTCACCATTAGTAAAGAAGACGTCCCACCAGTAGTCGATGACGTAAATGCCTTTCTGGAAACTCCACCCCGATACCCTAGGTAAATACTCCGCAATCTCTTTGACCAGGGTTACCTTAGGTGGTTCGTTTAGCAACCAGCGCCACTTTTTCACTTCATCTTTTTGCATCACGGTCTGAGAGATATTGGCGCTGACGGTGCGTTTCTTATACCAGTCTTGCTCGGTATCTGAGGCGCTAATCTCCTCGCTGGCTTCATAGCCCACATCGTTCCGGTGGTAGCCATAGGTCATGGGAATACCTGCCGCAGGCGTATATTCAACCTGCCATGTTAGCCGGTCAATGCGGTCCATCCTGACATCCTGCCCCGTGCCCGTCCTGAGGTAAACAACATCTTCTGGGGGAGTGACCGCAGGCACGGTAACCGTAAAAATAATCTTAGGCGCAGTGGGCGGGCTGGGCATAGTAATATTGGGCGGCGTAAATGCGGGCATGCTGGGCGGTGTAAAGGTCGGAATAGACGGCGGAGCAACACATGCGCCAAGAGCGCTTACCATTAGTGTCAGGGCAAGTAGGAAGCATAATTTTGCGCTCGTTTTCATATGGCGGCTTCCGCCTAGAAGAAGTTATACCGCGGTTATTTTAGCAAGCCAGTGAAAGGTTTGTAAACATAATGGTGCTTTTTCCCGCCTTATTTCTAAGTTGTGGGACAATGCGGCAAACTGCTGCACTACCGAATATATGTCTTCAGGGAAAATAGGACAAAATAGGACTTGGAAAAAGTGCCCATTACTTCTTTACGTCTAAAACTATCCCATTTTTGCTGAACATTTACAGTTGGGAAATCCCGGGCCAGGAATGCGGCTCCGCATAATCTGCGAAGAAGCGCAGACTCATCTCCATGGCTTCAATATAGCGTGGGGAATAGCGCGAAGCCTTGAGACTGATGAGGTAACCCCTCGCCGCCTCCCTGACCGTAAATTTTGTGACAAGGATGTTATCAGAAACCAACTATGTCGCCGCACCGGGTCCGGCTACCATAGCTAGCTCGGCTTTGCTGGAGCGGAAGACGGGATTCGAACCCGCGACCCTCTCCTTGGCAAGGAGATGCTCTACCGCTGAGCCACTTCCGCATGTTCATGGTGCCGAGGCCCAGAATCGAACTGGGGACACGCGGATTTTCAGTCCGCTGCTCTACCTACTGAGCTACCTCGGCAACACTGCACTATTGTAACTGTTGACAAACAGGGGTGTCAAGGCGCAGTGGAGCAGGTTCCTCTTGCCAAGGGTAAAGACTCTTTGCCGGGGAATGAGACAAGCCCTTGTTTTATTGAGATTGAAAATATCAGTCAGACCTGTATAGAACCCCCAAAGGCTCGCCTTGACATTGCTGATAGCCCAGAGGTAAAGTAACAGCAGGTTTTTATCTGTGAATGACGCTGAGAAGAAAACGTTCGGGTTCAGTTCTAATGTCTTTTTCCTCGGCATCGTCAGTCTGCTGACCGATGTCAGCAGTGAGATGATTTTCACTCTGGTGCCGCTCTTTCTGAGCAATGTGCTTGGCGCAGCGACGACCGTGGTGGGGCTGGTGGGAGGTATATCTGACAGCACTGATGCTCTCTTTCGCATTGCCAGTGGCTGGATAAGCGATAAAATCGGCAAGCGCAAGCTCCTGGCAGCAATGGGCTACGGGATTTCCACTGTGGTGAAGCCATTTATGTATCTGGCTCATGCGTGGGGCGTGGTGCTGGCGGTCAGGTTTGCTGACAGAGTAGGGAAGGGCATCCGCACCTCTCCCAGGGATGCTCTCGTGGCGGCATCTTCACCGGCTGAGGAACGCGGCAAGAACTTTGGTCTTCACCGGGCGATGGACACCTTCGGTGCGATGCTGGGACTCAGCATCGCCGCGTTTGTCATTTACCAGGTGCAGGGCGGTGGACTGAAGCTCAGCCTGGAGACGTATAGATGGCTGGTGGTTATCGGCGTGATACCGGCGTTTATTGCCGTGCTGGTATTGCTCACCATGGTGCGGGAAAAAGGGGCAGAGAAAAGACAGTCAGCAGACTTGCCTTCAGCGAAGGGCGTCTCTACCTTTGATTGCCGGTTCAAAATCTTCCTCTGCATCATGGCGCTTTTCACACTGGGCAAGTCCAGCGATTTCTTCGTCATTTTGCGAGCGCAGAACCTGGAAGTGCCGCTCATTCAGGTAACGCTCATGCTCGTCCTGCTCAATGTGACTTATTCCTTTGTCTCATTGCCGGCAGGCATGCTCTCCGATAAGCTTGGGCGGCGCAAGGTCATTATCCTGGGCTGGCTGGTGTATGCCCTGGTCTATCTCGGTTTTGCTCTGGCGATGAATGCATGGTCAGTGTGGCTTCTCTTCGCTGTTTATGGTGTCTATCAGGGAATCACTGAGGGTGTGGCGCGGGCGTTTGTGGCAGACATTGTCGGCGGGGAGCGGCGGGGTATCGCCTTCGGGCTGTATCATGGCGTGGTGGGACTGCTGGCGCTCCCGGCGAGCATCATCGCTGGGTGGCTGTGGGACGCCTTCATGCCGGCGGCGCCGTTTTTCTTTGGGGCGGGGCTGGCATTCATTTCGGCGGTGGCGCTGGCACTGTTTATCAGGGAGTAGGAGCTTACTCCATTATCACGTTATCAATCAGTCGCGTTTTGCCAATCCTCACCGCCAGTGAGGCAATTGCGCCGGGCTTGACGGCGCCCAGTTCGTCCAATGTGACCGGGTCAGCAATGCTCACATAGTCAATGCTTGCCAGAGGCTCTCTCCGGATAAGCGCTATCATTTCTTTGCGTAGTTTCTCAGCGTCTTTCTCTCCCTTTTTCCATTGAGATTGGGCCTGAAACAGCGCTCTGGATAGGACGACTGCTGCCCTGCGTTCCTGCGGATTGAGATAGACGTTGCGACTGCTCATCGCCAGTCCGTCAGGTTCGCGCACGGTGGGGATGATAACGATTTCCAGATTCATGTCCAGGTCAGCGACCATTTTTTTGACCACAACACACTGCTGGGCGTCCTTCTGCCCGAAGTAGGCTTTTGCTGGCTGGACGATGTTAAACAGCTTGTTTACCACGGTGGCGACGCCGCGGAAGTGACCGGGCCGGCAGGCACCTTCAAGACGGTCAGTGACCTTTTTCACTTCAACCCATGTGTTAAAGCCTTCCGGGTACATCTCCTGCACTGAAGGCATGAACACAATGTCCGTGCGGGCATTCTCCAGCATGGCGAGGTCACGCGGGATATCACGGGGATAGGTGGCAAAGTCTTCATTGGGGAGGAACTGGGTGGGATTGACGAAGATGCTGACAACCACCGTCTTGCTTTCCGCGCGGGCGCGCCTGACCAGTTCAATATGTCCGTCATGGAGAAAGCCCATCGTAGGCACCAGTCCCACCGGCTCAGGGAGGTTTTTTCTTGCTTTTTTCATTTCTGCTACTGTCTCAATGACTTTCATCTCAGCACCTCCTTACCAAAAACAAAAATACCTTCTCCGAAACAGCCAGAGAAGGCGATTGCTTCATCACTCTTAGCCGTCTCGGTCAACCTGATCCAAGCGACTTTTTGTCCAGAACTCTCTATCTGTGCTCCCCGCCTTGCGGTCGAGGGCAACTCACGGTGAAATTTTAGTTGCTGTGGTCCCGTTTGTCAAATACTGAACTTAGCCATGATGAGAGGCGGCGTATTCTTACTCTGGGATGCTGGAGCAGGCAGGAGGAAGTTGAGCTGGCTGGTGAAGTCATGGTAGGGCAGACAAAGCGGTTACTCTGCTAAATCCTCATTGTCTTCGTCCTTTCGTTGCCGTATAATGACAGAAAAAGAAAGGAACACGAAGATAGAAGTCATTCCAGCCGTAGATATCCGGGACGGCAAATGCGTCCGCCTCTATCAGGGCGACTATAGCAAAGAAATCATCTTCTCTGATGACCCTCTGGATGCCGCTTTGAAGTGGCAGTCACTGGGAGCGCCACGCCTTCACATTGTTGACCTGGACGGGGCGGCGAGCGGAGAAATACTGAATCTGGAGATTATTAGAAGCATTGCCAGGGTGGTTATGGTGCCCGTTCAAATGGGTGGTGGCATCCGCAGTATGGGGGTGGTGGAAACGGTGCTCAAAGCCGGTGTGGACCGGGTCATCCTGAGCACGGCGGCGGTGGAGAACCAGGCATTTGTAAAGGAGGTGTGCAATCGGTTTGGAGAGTCAGTCATCGTCAGCCTGGATGTGCGCGAGGGGAAAATCGCCGTGCGTGGCTGGCATCAGAGTATGGACCTTGCGCCGATTCCATTTGCCCGGGAGATGGTTCAGCTTGGCGTGAGGCGCTTTGTTTACACGGACATAACCCGCGATGGGACACTGACTGAGCCCAACTTTTCCGCCATCGCTGAGTTGATTGATGCGGTCAGGGTGCCGGTCATCGCCTCCGGGGGCATCTCATCATTAAACCACCTCAAGATGCTCAAAAAGCTGGGGGCGGAGGGGGCGATTGTCGGTCGGGCGCTCTACACCGGCGATATTAACCTGAAGCAGGCGCTGGATGTCATCGGCAAGATGTAGGGGGACATGTGGTTGAAGGTATAAAGTTCAATGATAAGGGGCTGGTGCCGGCAATTGTGCAGGATGCGGACAGCGGTGATGTGCTCATGCTGGGCTATATGAACGCGGAAGCCCTGCGGCGCACTCTCACCAGCGGGGAAGTCTGGTTCTACAGTCGCAGTCGCCAACAGCTCTGGCACAAGGGGGAAACGTCCGGCAACAGGCTCCTGGTGCGTGAAGTGTGGAAAGATTGCGATAATGATACTATTCTGGTGAAAGCCAAGCCGCTTGGTCCGGTATGTCACACCGGAGAGAGGACCTGCTTTTTTCAGGAACTGACCGAGCCTGATTCTGCCTCCGGCTGAGGCTTTTCTTCTGCCCGGTCAATATCCACTGCCTGCTTCAGAGCCGCGAGCGCCACCTCAAGCTGAGAGTCATCCGGCTGTTTCGTGGTCAATGCCTGGAGCCAAAGCCCCGGCATGATGATGGCTCTCACCAGCAGATTCCGGCTATGTCCGGCGCTGAAGTGGACGACCTCATATCCCATAGCGGCGATGACCGGGATGAGCAGGATGCGTGATAAGACCATGAGCCAGAGAGCCTGCCTGCCGATGAAAGCAAAGACAATGATGGCAATGATGAGCACAGCGAAGAGGAAGCTGGTGCCACAGCGCACATGGGCGGTACCATGGGCGTTCACTGCGCTGACTTCCATGGGCAC
>DAOTYE010000047.1:0-16728 GCA_034434915.1 Dehalococcoidales bacterium | reverse complement strand
AGCAAGGATAAGGCGCTGGAATTTGCCTCTCAGTTTACCGGGCGCTGGCAGAAGGAAATTCCTTCGGCAGTGAAGTGCCTGCAGAACTCACTGGATAGCTGCCTGACCTTCTTCGATTTCCCCGAGGAAGAGTGGATATCCTTGCGTACCACCAATGTCATCGAGCGGCTGAATAAAGAGTTTAAGCGGCGGACTAAACCGATGGAAATCGTGGCCGGGGAGAATGCCTGCTACACCCTGCTGGCCTTTATCAGCATCAAAATGGAAATTCACTGGAGGTCGAACCCTGTGGGGAAAGTGCGCTATAATCTCCCTTCCCTGCGTAGCTTAATTCAGGGAAATTTTACACAATCGCCTTGACAGTACCTGTTTGAGAAGCTTCTCGTAATACTCGTGCGTGCGACTCGCACGCCCTTCAGCTTGGAGAGAGAACAGGAATCCTTCGACTAGATCTTGCAGTCCGATTGTCTTATCACGATGTTTCACCTTTCATTGCGGTCGGCCCATAACTTCTTATTTTTTATCTAGTCAGCTGGTTACTCTCAGATTTGCCTCAGCTTCGAGACTTCGACTAAGTCAGTTGCTTACCCAGCTTTGTAGTGAGCCGCCGAGGAATCGAACCTCGAACCGGCTGATTAAGAGTCAGCTGCTCTGCCAATTGAGCTAGCGGCCCGTGAAGCTAAGTGCAGGAGCTGGTGCAAAATTGGCGCTGAAGTTCCTGTTTGCCTTCTGCGTAAGACTTCATCCAGTAGCGCAGTTTTCTCCTGCGTTCACTTTATTATAAGTGAATAGGTGTCCATTGTAAAGCAGACGGAGGGTAAGGTAAAGTGTGCTCTTCCTTTGGCAAAGCGCAAAGATTTTACCTGGTTTTACCTGCGGTTAAAACGGGGATAAAATACACCTTTTATCCTGCTTAATAGATTGATGGTCAGGAAAGCATTATGACCAGATGGTGCCCGGGTCAAAAATGCCAACCGGACTCAGTCACAGGGAAGGAGGAAAAAACAATGAAAAAATGGCAAATGGTACTGGTGAGCATGATGGCGCTTATGCTTCTGGCGCTCACCCCACTGACCGCGTTAGCCCAGGACGATGAAGCCCAAGCGGAAAGATATGCGCCGCGGTTTGAGGTCGCCCTGGCGATTGTGGCGCTGTGGGCAGGCTTCGCCGGCAAGGAACTGACGATGACGGTGTTCTTGCGGGAGAACCAGGAGCCCTTCACCGGTGCCGGCGTCTGGGCGGTTATCAGGGAAATCGTGCTGGCGCACAAATGAAACATAGAAGCTAAGAGCGAACCGGGCGCCGGCGCGGAGTTCATCATTACCCTGCCGGCACAGCCAGATGCCGCATGGGAAACAACCCGCCAGCTTGAGCGTAGCCGAGTTGCCTGAAAAGACGTGTTTTCAATCCATCTTTGTGCTACAATGGTAGCGCTTACTAACTGACGCCACTGGCAGAAAGGATGGCTGAGATATGAAGTATAAGAAGCTGGGTAGAACAGGTCTGCTGGTCTCTGAGGTTTGCCTGGGCACGATGACTTTCGGGGAGCAGGTGAGCGAGGCGGATGCGATAGCGATAGTGCAGAGCGCCATGGCGGACGGCATCAATTTCATTGATACGGCGGACTCTTACGTGGATGGACGGACGGAGGAGATTGTGGGCAGGGCGCTCAAAGGCGGGCGGGATTCGGTCGTTCTGGCGACGAAGGTGGGCGCGTGGAAGTCAGGTCCGGGCGTCAATGACCAGGGGGCATCGCGCAAACACATCATGCGGGAGGTGGAAAACAGCCTGAGGCGGCTGGACACAGATTACATTGACCTCTACTACATTCACAAGCCTGACTATAACACTCCCGTGGAAGAGACCCTGCGGGCACTTGATGACCTGGTGCGGCAGGGCAAAGTGCGCTATATTGCCTGTTCCAATTACCGCGCTTTTCAGCTCTGTGAGGCGCTCTGGGTGAGCGATGTCTGCAACCTGGCACGCTACGAATGCATTCAGACGCCTTATAACCTGATTACCCGCGATATTGAATACGAGTTACTGGCTCTGTGTGCCAGCAAAAATGTGGGTGTTACCATCTACAATCCTCTGGCAGGCGGACTGCTCACCGGCAAATATGACCCTGACAAGCCGCCGCCGGCGGGCACCCGCTTTACCACTAAACGCCTGGGTGAGATGTACACCACGCGCTACTGGCAACCCAGATATTTTGAGGCGGCAGGTCAGCTCAAGCAAATTGCGGAAAAGGGCGGTAAAAAACTCGCTCAGTTTGCGCTTGCCTGGGTGCTGAGCAACAGCACGGTGACATCGGTTATCGTCGGAGTGTCTTCTCTCCAGCAGTTGAAGGAGAACATCGGCGCCGCAGAGTTGAAACTGTCCCCTGAAGAGCTTGCCGCCTGTGATGAGGTGTGGCAGAAGCTGGTGCCGACGCGTTTCCTCTACGGCAGATAGCGGATGCATTTCAGAACATCAGGGGCAAGGTTTTGCTTGCCCCTTCTTGTTTCTGAAATAGCTGAAATAGCACGCTATTTAGTATCTGACGCCAGCTTGCCGCCGGATGCCCAGTTGTGCTTGGGGTTGTCTTTGAAGATGATATGGAGTTTTTCCGGCGCCACGCCTATCTTTTTGAAGGTGTCCGTGATGCCTTCTGCAAGCGTTCTTTTCTGCTCTATGGTTCTGCCTTCCCACATTTCCACGATGACTATAGGCATAATCTCCTCCTCTCGTTAATCGCCTCTATCTCTCCCAGGTCTTCAATGCTTCAAACTGGACGCGCCAGGTCAGTTCAAACGGTCGCTCTTTCCAGGTCTCAGCCATCTCTTTGCGCGCCTCAGCCAGCTCCGGGCTGTTGGAATAGGCTTCAAAGTCCGCCTTGCTGGCAAACTCATAGATGGTGAGATAGGTGGGATAGTCTTTCGGCAGGTAAGCCGCTTTATAGCGGGTCACCTTCTTCATCCCTTTGAATTTCATGAGCAGGGGGATGTGCACCTCATCATACCACTTGTTGAATTTAGCATCGTCGTCGGGATGACACCGGGTGCCGATTACATTGATGAATGTCTTTGGTCCCATTGAGCTATTCCTCCTCTATAAAACGTTGACTCGTGAGAACAGAGCGTTGGCGATGATGCCGGCGATGGGCGGGAAGAAGAAGACGCAGGTAATGCGTATCAGGGAGAACTTCCAGCCGAGCAAGCCGATTTCCATGGGCAGGCGGGCAACAGCAATGAGCGACCAGCCGGTGAGGAAGGCGACCATCGTGCCGATGCTGGCTCCCATGCGCAGAAGCCCGGCGGCGATAGGCAGATTGACATAAGGTCCTCCCGGCGCCAGCCCGCCCAGTATTGTCCCGATGAATACGCCCCTCAGTCCGGATTCTGTCCCCACCCACTTTGAGATAGTCTCCTGGGGAAGAAGCATCTGGATTGCCCCGGCGACGACCAGGGCAAAGAAAAGCAGAGGGAGCATCTGAAGAAATAAGTTGCCTGAAATTTTGAGCGCCTGGGTGTGCATCCCTTTCTGATAGGTCAGAAAGAGGAGTCCCACTGCCAGCACACCCATGATAATAGTGGGTATAAGCATTGATTGCCCCCTCTTCTTTTTCTGGTTCATTTTCGTCACGTCCTGTGGTTGCTTCCGCAGGCTGACTACATATAGCCTTTCTTGAACTTGTCCTTTAAGCCCTTGAGTTCAAGCTGGCGGTCAAGCTCTTCCTGGCTGAGGGGCACCATGGACACCACCTCATTGTTCTTCATGGTGATGGTGAAAAGCGCTCGGCATTTCCAGCATTTGTACGGTCCGGTATAGTTTGGGTCAAGGAGAGATAGTCCACCATTGGTCTTGCACTGGGGGCACTGTATATTGATAATCACGTTACCGCCACTCCTTACTGTTTGTCTTTCTATCCTAAGCGGGCGAAAGATTTTTGTCAATGAGGGGGCAATGGCTAAGCCCTTTTAATCATTCCTCACCACTAGGCAGATATTTTCGGAAAAGAGCTTGAGCGGGCATTTGTAAGAATATTCCGGGAAAGACCTGAGCAGGGTTAAGCCCGCTTTTTTCACCAGCGCTTCAAGCTCATGGTAGGTGAACAGGTGATAGTAGCGGTAGAGGGTAGTTTCCTTTGTCCGCCAGGGCACCATGAGCTCTTTACCTTTGAACCAGAAGCGCGGCTGACATCTGTTCCACACCGTGATAAACGCTTCCCCGCCGGGTTTCAGCACCCGCTTGAGCTCCCGTAGAGCCTGAGACTGTGACTCATTTCCCTTCAGGTGATGGTAGGTAGCAACGGCGACGGCATGGTCAAAGGCGTTATCCGGGTAGGGAAGGGAGCGGACATCGGCGAGTGTCAGGCTGACGGAGAAGCCGAATTTCCGGGCGTATTTCTGCGCCAGCTTCAGCATTTCCTCGGAAAAGTCCACGCCGTGGAGCTCAAAACCGTCTTTAAACGGCAGGAAGTCGGCGCCATGCCCGCAGCCGATATTGACCAGCCTGCCTTTCTGCCAGCGCCCTGCCATCTCCTCCAGCTCCTTGCGGAAGATGGTATGGTGCCGATAGTTATACCAGGATGGCGCAATCCGGTTGAAAACGTCTCTTATTGTTGCCACAGGCTCAATCTGCTACACTTGAAGTGGATACTTAATAGTATGACTACGGTAAAGAAATTTGCAAGGACGATTTCCGGCGTGACGCCTGTCGCCGTCATGTCCAAGCCGATGGGCTGCCCGGGCAGGTGCCTCTACTGTCCCACCTATTCAGCCACGCCGCAGAGCTATACTCCAGAATCGCCGGCGGTGCTGAGGGCAATCAGGTGCGGCTACGATGCGAAAGAGCAGGTCAGGCTCAGGCTGAAGATGCTTCAGGATATGGGGCATCCCACGGACAAGATTGAGCTGATTGTCATGGGCGGGACTTTTCTCGCCGCGCCGGTGGATTATCAGTACCGGTTCATTGAAGATTGCTATGACGCGCTCAATGGCAGGGATTCAGCTACTCTGGAAGAAGCCAAGCGTCTGAATGAGACGGCGGCTCACCGTTGTGTGGGGCTGTGCATTGAGACCCGCCCGGACTTCTGCGATGAAACGCAGATAGAACGGATGCTGGAGTTCGGCACCACGCGCGTGGAGATTGGCGTCCAGATGCTTGATGACGATATTTACCGGCTCATCAGGCGCGGGCATACCGTGGCTGATGTGGTCAATGCTACCGCTCTCCTGCGCCGGCATGCCTTCAAGGTGCACTACCACTGGATGCCCGGGCTCCCCGGCTCAACGCCGGAGAAGGACCTGGCGCTTTCCCACTTGCTCTTTGATGACGAGCGGTTCCGCCCTGACGGCTTGAAGCTCTACCCGACCATGGTGGTGGCAGGGACGGAGCTGGAGAAGTGGTACCGGGAAGGACGCTACCAGCCTTATAACTTTGGGACGATGGTAGATTTGCTGGTGGGGATTAAGTCCATCGTGCCCAAATATGTGCGCATATCGCGGGTGCTGAGGGACATCCCGCCCAAGTTCATCACCGCCGGCTGTAGAGACTCCCTGCGCGGTCCGGTGCGGGAGCGGATGAAGGAGCGAGGGCTGGAGTGCCGGTGTATCCGTTGCCGGGAGGTGGGGCACCGTGCGCAGGCGGGGTGGGAAATCAGCCAGCCGCGGCTGGTGAGGCTGGACTATGAAGCATCAGGCGGCGGGGAAATCTTTCTTTCGTTTGAAGATGAGCATGAGACGCTTTTCGGCTTGCTGAGGCTGAGGGTTCAGCCAGAGCCAATTGTGCCGCTGGGGCAGAAAGCAGGTGGCAATAAAGCCCTTATCCGGGAACTGCACGTGTTTGGTCCGGAGGTGGCGCTGGGGCAGAGGAAAGATGACGCGGCACAGCACAAGGGGCTGGGGAAAGCCCTTCTCCATGAAGCGGAGCGGATTGCCTGCGAAGAGTTCAGGGCTGAGGAGATAATTGTCTTGAGCGGGGTGGGAGCGCGGGACTACTACCGGGCTGAGGGCTATGCACTCAAGGGCGACTACATGGTGAAGAGGCTGAGATAGTTATCTTTTGCCTCTCTCAAGTTGGTCTAAACGCCGGTCACCTATGCCGAAGTGGTGGGCGATTTCATGGCGGACGACCCGCTGTACCTCTTTTTTGATTTCATCATCGCCGGCGCATTTTTCTTCAATCGGCTTTTGGAAGATGGTGATTTTGTCCGGCGGGACGAGTCCGTAGTAACTGCTGCGGCCCGTCTGTGGGATACCTTCATATAGCCCCAGGAGGGTATGCCCCCGCCGTATCCCTGCCTCTTTCAACTGCGCTCTGGTTGGCTCATCTTCCACCACAATCACCACGTTTTCCAGCCTTTCACGGAACTCCTCCGGCAGGCTCTCTATGGCTTCCGCCACCAGCTCTTCAAACCGCTCTCTATTCATGGCTGTCCAGTTGCATCAGGTCAAATTTCATGCCGTCACGCGCGGCGATGACCTTTATGCCGGTGCTATGTGTCAGCTTTTCGGCAATCTCCCAGGGCCGCCCTTTCCAGACGCCCATGCCGAAATGGGTCAGGATGGCGATTTTTGGCTTCAGCTCTTTTACCAGGCGTTCAGCGTCTGGAATTGACAGGTGGTCAAGCTGACTCTTTGGCTCAAGTAGGACGACGTTCATGATGATAAGCTCACTTCCCTTGTAGGCGCCTGCCAGCCCTTCAAAGTAGCGCGTATCCGTAATATAGCTGAAGGTGTGTCCGCCGGCATTGAAACGCAGTCCGTAGGTCTCCACGGGGTGGATGTGGCGGATGGGGGTGGCGAAAGAGAGTCCGTTCACCTGATATGTTTTACCCGCCTCCAGCAGTTCAATGCTGTCAAGGCTGTTCCTGAGATAGCTGAAGAGGATGGGCTCCGTTTCCAGCGCGTCCCGCGGCGCAAAGAACCTGCCGTGTTTATTGAAGCCGCCCTCGGTCATTGCCTCCACCATGATATTGACATCGGCAGAGTGGTCAAGGTGGCGGTGAGTTAGGATGATGGCGCTGAGCTTTTCAGCACGGAGTTTTCGCTTTGTAGACTGGACGATACTACCGGGCCCGGGGTCAATGAGCACCTGCGTGCCATTGATATTGAACCAGATGCCACCGGAGGCGGTGAGCTGTTTGGTCACCATGAAGCGGGCGCCCGCCGTGCCCAGGAAGGTGATGGTGGATTCAAGTGGAGTTTGATTTTCCATTTATAAAAGTATAGCGCATTTTGCCCCACCGGGCACAGAAAACTAGTTAAATCATCACAGAGAAGCCCCCGTCCACCGGCAGAGCCACGCCGGTGATGAAGTCTGCGGCGGGGCTGGCAAGAAAGATGGCGGCGCCAGCCACCTCCTCAGGCACTCCCCAGCGTCCCTTGGGCGTCCGGGCGATGACACGCTCTTCCAGTCCGGGGATTTCTTTGCGCGCCTGGCGGGTGAGCTCGGTATCAATCCAGCCGGGGAGGATGGTATTCACGTTGATGTTATCTTTTGCCCAGGCGATGGCACAGCTTCGGCTCAACTGCACGATGCCGCCTTTGCTGGCGCTGTATGCTGCCAGCTTTTCACCGCTGAAGATAGAGGTCATTGAGCCGATGTTGATAATCCTGCCGTAGCCGGCGGCTTTCAGGGCGGGATAGACCGCTTTTGAGCAGATAAAGGCACTGCGCAGGTCAGTGTTTACTACCTCGTCCCATTCGGCGACAGTGTAGTCTTCGGGTCGCCGGCGGATGTTCATGCCGGCGTTATTGACCAGGATATGGATTTTCCCGAAGGTGTCAAGGGCTTTTTTGACCATTGCCTGCACCTGAGCTTCATCACGCACGTCCACTTTCACCCCGAGCGCCCTGACGCCGAAATCCTCTTCAATCTCCTTGACTGCCTCTGCTGTTTTTGCCTCATTGCGGGCGGCGATGACGATGCTGGCGCCCACAGAGGCAAAGCCACGGGCGATGCCCTTGCCGATGCCGCCGTTACCGCCGGTGATGATGGCGACCTTACCCTTCAGGCTGAATAAGTCTGGCATAGTTTACCCTCCTGTGCTCACTCATGGGCTGTTCTGGCCAGTAAGTATAGCGCATCAAGGGAGATAAAAACAGACAGCTGATTAAGAGAGCACAGAAGCTTCAGGCGGCGCCAAGCCCGGCTTTGGGTGAAGGCAGTGGTGAGTGGCGTGCACTTTCATGCGGCGTCTGCCGGGCGGGTCCGGTTATCAGGCTTAACGCTGGTACCTGCGGACTGCCCCGCACCTTAAGCAGTACCGGTATGACAGGTCTTCATAATATTCTTAAAATAATGAATAAGCACGAGTTTATTGCTGGCGTTGCGTAAAACAAGCGTTAGATATTGACAACGTATGATAAAGTGAATAGAATTATTCTTATCGCATATTATTCTGGTTTCAATCAAATGGCGGGCTCTGCCAGGGTAAACAAGCCATCTTGCTGGCGATCGGCGCATGTCCCTCCCGTGAGCGGGCTTGGCGTAATCGGGCAGGTGGCATCCCGCCCCCACAAATAGTTGATATCCGGTGGGGAGTATTAATGCATGATGAAAGGAGGTTGTAGGCTGAGAGAGAATACGTAAGGAATATCATAAGTCATATACGGCTGATAGAAAATGGAAATTTTAAAGGAGGTTAAGACAAAATGCGAAAGATAGCGATTGTGATACTGGCGGTGATGCTAGTAGTGTCGTTAAGCTTGGCGGCTTGTGCCAAACCAGCGCCAGCGCCCGCACCAGCACCGGCGCCCGCACCAGCACCGGCTCCGGCACCAGCACCGGCGCCCGCACCAGCACCATCTCCGGCACCAGCACCATCTCCGGCACCAGCACCGGCCCCTTCTCCAACGCCAGCTCAGCCGGCGCAGGTAATCAAATGGATTGCCCAGGATGACAACCCCGCCACCACCATCACCTGGCAGACCGGGGACAGAATTGCCAAGGCGATTGAAAAGGCTTCCGGCGGTAGATTCATCATCCAGTGGAACGTAGGTGGCGCCATTGTTCCGGCGGACACCGAGCTTGAGCCGACCAGCAGAGGCGTTCTCCAGATGGCAAGCAACGGCCCCATCCTGTGGAAACCCGTCCTGCCTCAGGCACCGCTCTTCAGCACCTTTATCGGCGGTCCCACCGCCATGCAGTACTTTGCATGGTATCAGGCAGGCGATGGCTTCGCACTGATGAAGGAATTGTTCGCCACCAAGAACCTTAATGTCACCCCTATTGCCGCCTGGGCTTTCCTCCCGGAGGTCTTCCTCTACACCAGCTTCCCGATAACGAAAGTGGAAGATGTCAAGGGTAAGAAGATGCGTCTCCTCGGCGATGAAGCGGTCATCTTCGGCAAGCTGGGAGTTTCCGCCGTCTCCACACCGAGCGCGGAAATCTACCAGGCAATGCAGAGAGGCGTCATTGACGGGTTCCAGCACAGCAACCTTGTCACTGATGAGTCAATGGGTTTCCATGAGGTCGTCAAGTACGCCTACATGGGTCCCACCCGCCAGGCAACTGACATGTACATCATGTTTGTCAACAACGATGCCTGGGCGAAACTGCCGGATGAGTTTAAGGTGATGCTCACCCATTTCGGCTGGTCTGAAGGCATCAACATGCATTCTTCACAGCTGGTCAAAGCTCTGACTGTCGCCGAGAAGTGGGTGAAAGCGGGTGTCAAGGTTGAGCCAGTCCCCAAGTTCTTTGAGGAGGCAGTGGTAAAGAGCGCTCTGGAGTTCTATGCCGAAATGAAAGCCAAGGACGCGTTCTACGCCAAGGTCTACGATGCGCTCCTCAAATTCAAGAACGCAGTAGACACTTCTTTCCCGCAACTCTAATCACTGAACCTCTAGCCCCTGCCCTGAGTCTACCTCGGGGCAGGGGTTTTTTATTGGAAGTGAGGTTGCTGGAGACAGGAGTTCTTAACTGCTTGATGAGTTAAACGCGCTGGGGTTGTGCGCAAATCAGCAGGAAAAAGCTGGCTCCCCGAGTAGGGCTCGAACCTACAACCTAGCGGTTAACAGCCGCCCGCTCTACCTTTGAGCTATCGGGGAGCGATAAAACCCAGTCATTATTATGAGATTTCTGGCGCTGGAAGTCAAACCTCACTAGTTCTGGTGGCTGAAGGACCACATGGCACAGAGCACCATAAAGGCACCGAACGCCGCCATTATCAACGTCGTTTGCCACAGCTCAAGCGTATAGCCAAAGAGGCTGATGCCAAAAAAATTACCTGCCCCCGCTCCCAGCACCACCTGGCGGATGGGAGTGATGCCATAAGTAGCGGGATTGATTTTCACCAGCACATTCATCCAGCCCGGCAGTCCTTCCACCGGGAAGAACGCGCCGGAAAGAAAGACCATGGGGAACATGAGCATCTGCATCGTCGCCTGGAAGGCTTCCATGGAGCGGATACGGGTGGCCATCAGGATACCGAAGGAGCCCATCGCCACGGCGAGGAGCAGCATCAGCCCGATGAGCGCCGCCACCGTCGCAGCGGAGACAGAGACGCCGATGAGTGGAGCAAGAAGCAAAATCAGCAGTCCCTGGAGGAGAGCCACCGTTGCTGAGCCCAGCGTCTTGCCGATGGCAACCGCCGCACGGCTGATGGGCGCTACGAGCACCTCTTTCAGGAAGCCGAACTCCCGGTCCCAGACCACGGATACGCCAGCCATGAATGAGCTTGTCAGCACGGTCATGCCGATGATGCCAGGGAACATGAACTTGGTAAAATCCACTCCCGGACCCAGTGCCCCCATCCGGGTGCTCAGACCAGTGCCGAAGACGAAAAGAAACAGGAGCGGAAAGAAGATAGACCCCATGAGGCGGGTCTTATCATGCCAGAAGCGCAGTATATCCCGATACCAGATAGTGTAAACACCTAACAGGTGGGTCATATTTTCCTCCTAGCGCCGCGTCCTCTGCCCATGGGCGCGCACCATCGCCTTAAACATGTCAGTGACCTCCTCAGGGCGTATCTGCCGTCCGGTGAGCTTGAGGAAGACGTCGTTCAGGCTGGGGCGGTGAAGGCTGACGCTGAGTATGCGGGTGCCGAACTCCTTGATGAAGGCGGGCAGAAATTCCTCTCCGTTGGCGACCTCAAAGGTGAGGCCGTCGCCATTGCGGTGGACATCAAGCTGGTAGCGCTCTCTGATTTCTCGTTCTGCCCGGTCGTTATTCTCCGTCTTCACTGATAGGATGTCCTTGCCGACCATCTCCTTGAGCTTCTGCGGAGTGTCAATGGCAACGAGCCTGCCATAATCAATGATGGCAATGCGGTCTGCCTTATCTGCTTCCTCCATGTAGTGGGTGGTCATGAAGATGGTGGTGCCCTCGGTACGGCGCAGGTCCAGAATGTATTCCCAGATGCGGTTACGCGTCTGCGGGTCAAGTCCGAGGGTGGGTTCGTCAAGGAAGAGCACGCGGGGGTGATGGAGTAGCCCGCGGGCAAGCTCAAGGCGGCGTTTCATGCCGCCAGAATAAGTACGCACCTGATTATGGCGCTTGTCCCATAGCTCCACCATGTTGAGTAGTTGTTCAATACGCTCGTTGAGCACTTTTCCTGGCACGCCGTAGACCAGCCCGTGAAAGCGCATGTTCTGCAGGGCGCTTAAGCGCTCATCAAGGCTGGGATCCTGAAAGACCAGACCGATACGCTGGCGCACCTGTTGCTGGTGCTTGACCACGTCCAGCCCATCAATGGTGGCTTTTCCGGAGGTGGGTCTGGTGAGGGTGCAGAGGATATTGATGGTGGTGGTCTTGCCGGCGCCGTTTGGTCCCAGAAAGCCGAAGATTTCTCCCGGTGCCACGGTGAAGCTGATGCCGTTTACGGCAGTAAGGTCGCCATATTTTTTGACCAGATGCTCAACTGTAATGATGCTATTGTTCATTGTTTCCCTGCGGGCAAAATTATAGCCGGCTCATGCCGGTGGAACATATTAAAGAAGCCTTTATTATTATTTTAGCACTTTGCGTTTTTCTGCACACGTGGCGGTCTCAGCCATCTCTTATCATTTTCAGCGGAGGTCTGCCGGCGGACGCGGTAAAACACGTTCTGGCTAACTGCTAGGGCAATTGCTAACACCATTCAGGGGTATCCGGATAAAGTGCCCCGCCAATTTCCAGCTTGAGCCACGGCTGGAGAAGCTATCTCTGTCCACTCCGGTGGTGTTCCGCGAGGGCGATACGCCGGTGGCGGAGCGGCTCCGCTTTCTGGCGCAGAGTGTACCCAATGCTGTTTTATCCGTGATACCAGCCATAAGCCATGGAGGAGACTCGGTGCCATTTTGCCGGGCAATTGACCGCTTCTTAAGCCTGCTGAGCTAGCTCTCCCAGTATCTCCTGTGCTGGAAACTTGGGTTCCAATCCTGTATCATGGAAGAAGTATTCCTGTGGCGGTGGGGAGTGGCGGAGGCTGTGGCGTAATTCAAATCAGGTGAGGTGATATGAGCTATTACCGGAGAGGCTATTACGGGTTCAACATGAGCCCGGTGGTGTGGCTTATTACCATTAATCTGCTGATGTTTATCATCGTGAACCTGGCACGGCTCAAAGGCTATAACCTTTACCCTCTTCTCGGCGTGCGGGGGGCAAGCACCGCCAGTCAGCCGTGGACACTGGTGACTGCCATGTTTGTCCATGGCGGTTTCTGGCATCTCTTTGCCAATATGATTACACTTTATTTCTTCGGTAATTTTCTGTCTCAGCTGGTCAATTACGGGCGGTTTTTCATCGTGTATTTCATCGGCGGCATTGCGGGCAATCTTCTCTTCATTTTGCTGGCGCCGCCGTTTGACATCGCAGTCGGCGCCTCCGGAGCACTTTTTGCTCTGGGTGGTGCGCTCGCCTTCCTGCGGCCCAAAACGCCGGTCTTCATCTTCCCGATTCCCGCGCCAGTTCCTCTTTTCATTGCGGTGATTGGCGGCTTTATTATTCTCTCTTTCCTGCCCGGCGTTGCCTGGCAAGCCCATCTTGGCGGGATGCTTGTTGGGCTGGTCGCAGGGTACATCTTCCGCAAGCAGCGCTTTTAGTCTGCGTCTGGACAAAAAGACTTGCTCCTTTGTCCCCTGGCGTGACGAAGGTTCCAGCTGGTGCTGATTTTTTGCACCGCCAGCCCCGCCTTGAGCTTCTTCGCCATGCACCTCAGAGTGACACATAAGGCAGGACCAAACAAGAAGCCCAGGTGTGACAGGCGCCACAACCCGGGCTTTCGTTTGTTTCAAAGGGAGCTTACAAGATTGACTTCACCGCGGCGATGACCGTCTCTTCCTGCGGCAGGACATACTTTTCCAGCTTTCTATTAGCGGGGATGAGACAGTCCGGCGCGGCGACTCTTTTGATGGGGGCATCAAGGTAGTCAAACGCCTGTTCCTGGACGCGCGCCGCCACCTCTGCGCCCAGACCGCAGGTCAAGTTTGCCTCATGACCTACGACGAGTCTATGTGTCTTCTTGACGGAATTGATGATGGTGTCAGTGTCCATGGGACGCAGGGTGCGCAGGTCAATGACCTCCATGTCAATGCCCTCGTTTGCCAGCGTCTTTGCCGCGTTCAGGGCTTTCACCAGCACGGCGCCCCAGCCCACAAAGGTAACGTCTTTTCCCTCTTTCTTTACCTCCGCTTTGCCGATTGGTACGGTGTAATCTTCATCAGGCACCGGTCCGCTCAGGCTGAGGAGTGTCACGGAGTCAAGATAGATGACCGGGTTACGCCCGCGAATTGCCGCTTTCAGCAGTCCCTTGCCATCATAGGGATTTGAGGGCATGACCACTTTCAAGCCGGGCACATGGCAGTACCAGGCTTCAAAGCTCTGCGAGTGCTGGGGACCGAGCCCGATACCGCCCTCACAATTGGTCTTGATGACCATGTGAATTTCCGGCCTGCCGCCAGACATATAGCGCATCTTGGCGACCTGGTTGACAATCTCATCCATACAGATGGTGGTCCAGTCACAGCGCATGATTTCCGCGATGGGGCGCATGCCGCCCATTGCCGCACCCAGGGCGAAGCCGATGATTGCCGTCTCTGAGATGGGTGTATCGCGCACACGCTCTTCACCAAACTCCTGATACAGACCGCGTGTCGTCCCGAAGGAGCCGCCGAATTTGCCTATGTCTTCACCCATGATGAAGACGGTGGGGTCACGCCTCATTTCCTCTTTTATGGCTTCAGCAATGGCTTCACGGAGCGTTATCTGACGTACTGCCATGTTATTTACCTCCCTCCTCTTCTGGAGCGTAAATGCCTTCAAAGGCTGTCTCCGGCGCCGGCTCAGGGCTGTTTATGGCGAACTCAACCGCCTCATCAAACTCTTTCTTTGCCGCCGCCTCAATTTCCTGTGCTTTCTTCTCATCCATGAATCCCATTTCTATGAGCTTCTTGCGGGTGATTTTGATGGGGTCATGCCTTTCCCACCACTCTTCCACCTCCCCTTTGGGGCGGTACTGGGTGGAAGGGTCAGCGCTCACGCGGAGGCTGTGCTCTGGCGATAAGCGGTAGGTGATAGCGACAATCAGGCTTGGTCCTTCGCCTCGCCTGGCTCTTTCTACCGCCGCTTTCACTGTGTCATACACTGTCCACAGGTCAAGACCATCAATGCTGACGCCGGGCATGTTATAGGCTGCTGCCCTCGCGGCGATATCCGGGTTGGCGCAGTTTTTGCATAAGGGCAAAGTCATGGCGTACTGGTTATTGGTGCAGATATAGACTGTGGGCACCTTCCACAGTGAAGCCAGGTTCAGCGCTTCATGAAATGTCCCGCGGTTGCTGGCACCATCGCCGAAGAAGCAAACGCTTACCTGCCCTGTCTTTAGCATCTTGGCGGCAAGCCCCAGTCCGCCGCCGGTATGAATGCCGCCGCCGACGATGCCCACCGTGCCGAAGAAGTAGCGGTCAAAGTCATGGATGTGCATGGAGCCGCCTTTGCCGCCGGTGCAGCCGGTTGCCCGGCAGAAGACCTCCGCCAGGATGATTTTCATATCCGCGCCTCTTGCCAGCGCGTGTCCGTGGGCGCGGTGGGTGGACATCGTGAAATCCTTTTCCCCGAGGGCGCTCATGGCGCCCACCGCTACCGCCTCTTCTCCCAGAGAAACGTGCCCGGTGCCCACCACCAAGCCTTTCTGGAAAAAGTCCGGCAGGCTGTGCTCAAAGATGCGGATTCTTACCATCTGGTGGTACATCTTCAGAAGCTGTTCTTTGGTTAATGTCATTATCCCCTCCCTTTAGTTTAGAAAAGATTTGAAGCGTGCTGTTGGAAATACCAGACCACATTATCATAACGGCTTTCGGCTTGTCAATTTGCGCCTTGCTTGTGTTCCTGGATGATGTTCCCGCCGTCAATGACGATTTCAGTGCCGGTGATATATCTTGACCTGTCTGAAGCGAGGAACACCGCCAGGTCTCCGATTTCTTCCGGAAGCCCCAGCCGGTTCATGGGGATTTCCTTGCCCAGGTGTTTAACATAAGCGTCTTCTGAGTCCCAGCCCCTTGATTTCGCCACGCTACGTATCATCGGCGTGTCAAAAGAGCCGGGACAGATGGCATTAACATTGATATTGTACGGCGCCAGCTCAAGCGCCAGCGTCCTGGTGAGGGCTGACACGGCACCTTTGGTTGCCGCGTAAATAGTCATGCCTTTGCCGGTAACAAATGGTCCTGTAACGGAGGAGATGTTAACGATTTTCCCGTATTTTTGTTTTATCATGGCGGGCAGGACGGCTCTGGTGCAGTTCCAGATCCCCTTGAGATTGACGTCAATGACGCTGTCTCTTATCTCGTCACTGATTTCAAGGAACGGGAGTGAGGGTGCTATGGCGGCATTATTGACCAGGATGTCCACTGTGCCGTACCTGGTGACCACTGCTTTCACCGCTTCATTTACCTGGCGGACGTTGGTAACATCCACTTTGAAAGAGGCGGCTCTCTGTCCCTGTTTGCGGATATCCGCTTCAATCTGCTGACAGCCGTCCAGATTGCGGCTGAAGAGGACCGCGATGGCACCTTCCTTTGCCATGCCGCGGGCGATGCCTTCACCAAGACCGCGCGAGGCTCCGGTCACGATTGCTACCCTGTCTTTAAGCACCTGCGCTTCCATGAGAGCACCTCCGCCAGTTTTAAGGGTATTATACTCTTGCAGAGAGACGGGCTTCAAGGAATTTCTGGGAGGGCTTATGTGCCGCTTCCCCGGGTTCTGGCTTATCTGGTGTGATGGTCTGTAAACACTCCGCCATTTCCGCTTATGCGTTTGACAGGCATAGACTCCTTTGCTATACTACGCTTGGTTAACTGAGGGCTTTTGCCCGAGTAGCGCAATGGCAGCGCAACCGCCTTGTAAGCGGTAGGGTAGCGGGTTCGAATCCCCTCTCGGGCTGAGCTTGTCACGGAACTGCATGCGGAGGGATGCCGGAGCGGTCAATCGGAGCAGACTGTAAATCTGCCGCCTTAGGGCTACGCAGGTTCAAATCCTGCTCCCTCCACCATTGCGTACAAAAGGTAAAACTCGGCTCTTCGAGAAAACGTTTCCCCTAGTGTTTTGATGTATGTAGTCAGCGAAAATGGGACAAAACAAGCCTTTGGAAAAGTGGACACTCTTCTAAAGGCCATGCTCCTCCCTGACGCTCCTATTATAGTCCTTTCTTGCTACTGATGTCCTGCTCTTCACCTCCTTTCTTTTCTGGATGATTTCAAGATACCGCCCGGTATAGACGTCATAGGGCGTGACATTGCCCAGCCCCTCATGGTAGCGCCG
>DAOTYE010000046.1:0-2701 GCA_034434915.1 Dehalococcoidales bacterium | reverse complement strand
GGGTTTGGAGGATTAGGAAAGTCTGGCAGGGTCAGGGTAAAATATGAGGAGAAGAAAGGCCCCTGCCGTGAAGAATCAAAGGAAATTCAGCTTAGAGCTCAAGCGTCAGGTAGTTAAGGAATTCTTGAGTGGTGAAGGCACTGCCTCACTTTGCCGCAAGTACAATATCTGCTCCAGCCTGCTTTACCACTGGAAAGACATGTACAGCCGGGGCAAATTCAACAATGAGCCTACCGAAGTAGGCGTTTTAAAGGACAATGTTGAAAAGCTGGAACGGCTGGTGGGCAAGTTGACATTAGAGAATGAGGTTTTAAAAAAGGCCTTTTAGAACTCCCTCAGCCGGTCCCTGAGAAACGGCAAATCATCAGGGTATGGGGATGTCTCGGCATCGCCGTCCGGCGGGGGTGCAAAGTGTTGAAACTGGCGGCCAGTACCTTCTACCATAAGCCCAAAGACGAGACCGGGAAAGCCAAGAAGGATGCAGACAGAAGGTGCAAAGAAAATTTTCTTGCCGGGTACAGGTTAGGTTTAATTTTGCCCCTCCTGTTTCGTGTGGCTTCGCTTTATCAGATAGTATCCGGCAGTCAATGCTATGACGACAAAGCCTAT
Source organism: Dehalococcoidales bacterium (assembly GCA_034434915.1). Classification (GTDB taxonomy): domain Bacteria; phylum Chloroflexota; class Dehalococcoidia; order Dehalococcoidales; family RBG-16-60-22; genus DAOTYE01. The sequence goes on along the minus strand of DAOTYE010000046.1, from coordinate 2,092 downwards.
ACCTATCAGTGTTAGACTTGGTATCTCTTTGACATCAAGAACGATAACCTTACGGGCAATGGCAATGATACCAACCATTAGAACCACTTCCACGCGAATGGCCCTTTCCGTAAAGAAAACCTTTATGGTTTCCACAAGTTCAATGCCAATGAGGACCAAAAGGAAAAGTCCAAAGATATCAAGTATTTGGTTAAGGTCAAGCATGACTACTGGTGGCGTGGCCAAATCCTTAATAATCGTCCAGCCGAGGTCTATAGTGGCAAGAAGTACTACCAAAGCCATCATGAAAATAAGAACTGCGATTATTATTTGCTCAAACCATGTCACATACTTAAACATTGGCTTTCTCCTTGGGCTAAGAAGCAGTTTTCGCCATTATGTTTACAGCACGGAATAAGTTCCTTCCACGCTGGAGATAAACTCAAGCAGTGCTGGGAGCGCCTGCTCTTCAGTTACTCTTATGGCGCGTTGGATTGCAGGCACAATCTCATCAGGTCTTTCAACTCGCTCAGCATAACCGCCCATAGCTCGTCCTACATCTGCATAGTTGCCTGTCAGGTCACGGCAACCGTAACGCTCATGCGCTATCGGCATATCTTCAATCTCTGAAGCCATCGTTGAGTTCTTGAACACCATGGTAATGATTGGTATCCGGTTACGTACCGCCGTCTCAAAGTCTATGCCCACCATGCCAAAGGCGGCATCACCCATGATATTGATAGCTATTTTTTCCGGGCGTGCCAGCTTGGCACCCATGATGAGTCCCAGCCCGGTCCCCAGAGAATGAGATTTTCCCCAGCCAATATAGCTGCGGGGCTCCAGTGCCTGGTAAAATGGCACTATCTGATTCCGCGGGCTGCCGGCGTCATGAGTAATGATTGCTTTTCGTGAGTCAATGGTGCGGTTTAATTCCCAGACAATGCGGTAGGGATTAATCGGTATTTCATCTGAGGTTAGCTTGGGCATCCAGACTTTCAGCCAATTGTCTCTTGCCTGCTTTATTTCCTGAATTACGGGAAGTCCATCTGGCTGGCTTCGTTTGCCCAGTCGGTCTTTCACTGCTTCAATAAGCTGGCGTAAGACCAGGCGCGCATCTCCGATAATGGGATAGTCAGTAGCATAATGTTGATTAATGTCCTTTTCATCATTGGTGGCATGAATGATGGTCTTACCAACGGGAATCTTGGTGGACATATAGTGGCGGGAGAAACTACAGCCGATGCCAAGCACCACATCAGCCTTTTTCAGGAAATGAGCCACAGGTCCGGTCACCACGATAGAGCCCGTGCCCAGTGACAAAGGATGGTCTTCTGGGAAAGCGCTCTTCCCGGCGAGCGTGGTCATCACCGGTGCCTGAAGCAGTTCAGCCAATTCTTTGAGCTCATTCCAAGCTTCAGCATACAGGACTCCCTGACCGGCGTGAATAATGGGACAACGCGCGGCGAGCAATACTCCGGCCGCCCTGTCCACATCAGCGGGATTACCTGCTGAAATGGCGGCCCTCACGGGCTCATAAGCGAACTCACCGACTTCTTGAACAGCCACATCAAGAGGTGTTTCCAGCAAGACCGGTCCAGGTCGCCCCATGCGCAGGCGGGAATAAGCGCGGCGCATAATCTCCGGAACCCGGCTGGGCATATTGACGCGCTCCAGCCACTTTGTGATTGGCGCATAAGCACGGATGGAACTGAAGACTGGGCTAAGTCCATCCCATTCCGTAGAGTGTCCCCATGGCAATACCAGTATGGGTGAAGAATCAGAGTAAGCAGTGGCAACTCCGGCAAATGCGTTTTCCGCCCCTGGACCATACTGCATGGCAAAGACGCCGATGCGTTTGCCATTATTGACACGGCTATAGCCATCGGCAATGCCAACTCCAATCCTTTCTTGCCGGCAGACAATGGGTCTCAGACCAGCCGCTGCCGCGGCATCAATGATGGGATTGGTGGGGAAACAGCTTAAGAACTCAGTACCTTCACGCTTCAGTACTTCCACGATAGTATCAAATACTTTCACCTGATGTGCCTCCTTCTTGTCATCCAATCACGCATACTTTATCATTCTTTAGGCGAACTCTCAACACGGGGGATTT
>DAOTYE010000045.1:0-3671 GCA_034434915.1 Dehalococcoidales bacterium | reverse complement strand
GGAAGCCTGTGCCCACGGGGGTGGTGATGGGACCTTTGATGGCAACCTTGTTCTTCTTGATTGACTCAAGGACAGTATCAGGCAGAGGCGTGCCAAACTTGCTGATGGCATCTGCACCGGCTTCCACCACGTCCCAATTAAACTTCACGCCGGTGGCTTCCAAGACCAGCTGCGTCGCCCTGGCTACCTCCGGGCCGATGCCATCACCCGGAATGAGAGTAACATTATACTCAACCATAAAGTGCGCCTCCTTAACTAAAGCTTAAAGTCCCCGTATTTCTGGATATATGGTATCAGCCCGCCCTCGTCCAGGATGCGGAGCATGACTTCCGGTATCTTGCCGAAGGTGAGCTGGTTCCCATTGGTAATGTCCCTCACCAAGCCAGCGGTCAGGTCAACCTCAAGCTCGTCCCCGTCACCTATCTTGTCCGTATCGCAGATGAGCACGGGCAGTCCCAGGTTGATGGCATTGCGGAAGAAGATGCGGGCGACTGACTTCGCCAGGATTGCCCTGACCCCTGCCATCTTGATGACAAGGGGGGCGTGCTCCCGGCTTGACCCCAGCCCGAAGTTGTTCCCGGCGACGATGAAATCGCCCGGCTTTACTCTGGAAACGAAGGTAGGGTCGGCATCTTCCAGCACGTGCTTTGCCAGCTCGGGCAGGTTGCTCCTCAGGTGGGCGTAGCGCCCCGGTATAATATGGTCGGTAGAAATGCTATCGCCGAACTTGAACGCTTTGCCGCGCAACATTTATTTCACCTCCCGCGGGTCGGTGATTTCGCCAGCAAGCGCCGTTGCCGCCGCGGTCGCCGCGCTCGCCAGATAGACGAAAGCCTCCGGGTTCCCCATCCTCCCCTTGAAGTTGCGGTTGGAAGTGGAGAGGCAAACCTCCCCGTTTCCCAGCGCCCCCTCATGCAGACCGAGGCAGGGACCACAGCCCGGCGGCAGTATGATAGCCCCCGCTTCCACCAGCGTCTGGAGATAGCCCTTCGCCATCGCCTGAAGCATAATCCCGCGCGAAGCCGGTGCCACAATAAGCCTTACCTGAGGATGGCGCTTCTTGCCTTTCATAATTTCTGCGGCTGTGGCGAGGTCTTCCAGCCTGCCGTTGGTGCACGTCCCGATGAACACCTGCTGGACTTTCACCCCCTTGACCTGGCTGACCGGTGCCGTATTATCCACGGTATGCGGCTTAGCCACGGTAGGCTCAAGCATGCCAGCGTCAATCTTAACCGTCCGGGCATAGACCGCATCAGCATCAGGAAAAACAGGCTCATAATCGCCGCCTCTCCCCTGCCCTTCCAGATACTGCTTCGTCACCTCATCAGCCGGGAAAAGCCCCACCTTCGCCCCGCACTCCACCGCCATGTTGGCGATGGTGATGCGCTGGTGCATGGGCATGGCTTCCACGCCATCCCCGCTGAACTCAAGGGCTTGATAGGTGGCACCGTCTGCCCCCAGCAAACCGACAAGGTGCAGAATGAGGTCTTTGCCCTCCACCCACTTCTGAAATTTGCCCGAGACGGCAATCCTGATGCTCTCCGGCACGCGGAACCACGTCTTACCCAGTCCCATCACCACGGCTATGTCTGACGACCCCATCCCCGTGGCAAAGGCTCCCAAGCCGCCAGCAGTGACCGTGTGCGAATCGGCTCCCACAATCACATCGCCGGGGCGGGCGATTGCCTCCGCCACAATTTGGTGACACACGCCCTCACCCGCGTCTGAAAGCCGTGCGCCCATCTCGCGGGCAAACTGGCGGATAAAGAGGTGGTCATTGGAAAGGTTGCTGTTCGGGCTGGGGACAGCATGGTCAATGAATAAAATAGTTTTCTCCGGCTTCGCCAGCTTTTTAAAGCCTGACGCCTGAAACTGCCTGAGAGTGAGCGGCCCGGTGGTGTCCTGCGTGAAAACCAGGTCAACCTCAGCAATCACAATATCGCCGGCGCGGGCATCGCTCCCTGATTTAAGACTCAGAATCTTTTCCGCAATCGTTTTCCCCATCAATAGTGTTCCCTTTCAAAGCAAACAAACTGAAATCTGGAGCAACGGCATGTTACACCGGAATATTGCCGTGTTTCTTCGCCGGGCGTGATTCCTTTTTATTGAGCAGTGCCTCAAGAGCGGCAATGATTTTGGGGCGTGTCTCGGCAGGTCTGATGACGGCGTTGATGTAACCCATGCTTGCCGCCACGTACGGGTTATAGAAAAGCTCGCGGTATTCGGCAATCTTTTCTTTCGCCTTTGTTTCCGGGTCAGGTGCTGATTGTATTTCCTGACGGTGGATGATTGCCGCGGCACCTTCCGCCCCCATCACCGCTATCTCCGCCTTGGGCCAGGCGAGGGTGTAATCCGCTCCCAGCGCCTGACTGCACATGGCGATGTATGCTCCACCGTACGCCTTGCGGGTGATGAGGGTGATTTTGGGCACCGTTGCCTCAGAATAGCACCAGAGGAGCTTGGCACCGTGGCGGATGATGCCGCCCCACTCCTGGTTGCTCCCCGGCAGATAGCCGGGCACATCGGCGATGGTGAGCAGAGGGATATTGAACGCATCGCAGAAGCGGATGAAGCGCGTGGCTTTGTCTGAGGCGTTGATGTCCAGACAGCCGGCTAGATAGTTGGGCTGGCTGGCAATGATACCCACGGCATGGCCATTGAGGCGGGCAAAGCAGGTAATGATGTTCGGCGCATAAAGCCGGGAGGGCTCCAGAAACTCGCCATTGTCCACAATAGACTTGATGACGGCCTTCATGTCATAGGCTTTCTGCGATTCATCAGGAATCACTTCATCAAGCGCCGGGTCAATGCGGTCAGGCGCATCAGTTGGCTTCACATAGGGAGGCTTTTCCTCATAGCTTGAAGGCAGGTAACTGAGCAACCGCTTGATTTCCGCGATGGTCTGCTCATCGTTCTCGCAGGCAAACTGGGCGACGCCGCTCTTGACGCAGTGCGCCATGGCGCCGCCGAGCTCCTCATCCGTAATTACTTCACTGGTCGCCGCCTTGACCACGGCGGGACCGGTGATATACATGTAGCTGGTCTTCTTCACCATGAAAACAAAGTCAGTCTGTGCCGGAGAATAAACCGCGCCCCCTGCCGCCGGGCCCATGATAGCTGAAATCTGCGGTATGACGCCTGAGGCACAGGAGTTGCGGAAAAAGATTCTTCCGTAACCATCAAGGGCATTGATGCCTTCCTGGATGCGCGCTCCGCCGCTGTCAATCAGCCCCACCATCGGCGCCCTGATGCTCATCGCCAGGTCCATGACCTTGCAGATTTTCTTGGCGTGCATCTCACCCAGCGTGCCTCCACGCGCGGTAAAGTCCTGAGCGAAAGCGCACACGGTGCGACCGTTCACCTTGCCGAAGCCGGTGATAACGCCATCGGCGGGGATGGATACTTTCTCCATGCCGAAGTTGGTACAGCGGTGCCGGACGAACATATCCAGCTCTTGAAAGGTGCCCGGGTCAAAAAGCAGGTCCAGCCTTTCCCTGCCGGTAAGCTTGCCTGAGTCGTGCTGTTGTTTGACGCGCTGGGCACCGCCGCCAGCTTTTACTTGCGCTTCTAACTCGGCAAGCTTCTTAAGCTCATCTTTCAATTTTTCCACCTCCGGGAAACACTGAAAGTTGCTGTAATCTTACCATAATCTCAGCTTGGCGGGCAACCTG
>DAOTYE010000044.1:0-3384 GCA_034434915.1 Dehalococcoidales bacterium | reverse complement strand
TCTATGAACAGCGGATACTTGTCAACGCCAACAACTTTATTGAAGTGCATTGCCAGTGAAGGCAAGAAAGGACCGTCGGCACAGCCGAAATCGATTGCTTTCTTACCAAAGAATTCACGGGTCAGCCGAAGAGCAAACTCAAAATGGCGCGTCCGCACCCACGATGCTAAGCCAGACCTCACATAATTATACTCTGAGTAAGTCTTGAAGCCCACCTCTGGAATGTGACTACAGTCAAGGTCATCCACATATACTCGGGGTGGTGGTACATAGTAAACGTTATTAAAAAAGCAAACCATGGCTACTTTTTCAAAGCCCTCCCGTGATTATCCCAACAATTCTTTCCCCGGCATGCCCATCGCCAAAAGGATTGTGCCAGTCAGACGGTTTGCCCAGCATCTTTCTTGCACACTCCACTATTTTTTCTGCCGCGGTCCCCGCCAGGACATTGGAACCCGCTTCAAGCGTCTCCGGTCGCTCAGTATTATCGCGCAGAGTGACACAGGGAACCTTCAGGATACAGCTTTCTTCCTGGACACCGCCGGAGTCCGTAAGAATTAGCCGGGCATTCCTTTCAAGTTGCAGAAAACTGAAGTAGTCAACCGGATTAATGAACCTTAGCTTATCCGCCTTTATGCCAAACTCGGCAAGTCTTTTTCTGGAACGCGGGTGGATGGGATAGATAACGGGAACATTGAAATCAATAGATGCCTGATGCAGTCCCCTGAGGATAGAGGTATAGCGTTTCACATCATCCACATTCTCCTGGCGGTGGAGAGTGACCAGAAAATACCCCTGCGGCTCAAGTTCCAGTGATTCCAGAATTCTATTGTTTTCTTTAGCCAGCTCCAGATTCTGAGATACCGCATCTACAATGGTGTTGCCGGTGACAAATACGCTGTTCTGAGGGATACCTTCGCTGAGGAGGATTTGCTGCGCCTTCTCTGTGGGCGCAAACAGGTAATCAGCGCAGTGGTCAGCCACAACCCGATTGATTTCCTCAGGCATGGTGCGGTCATAGCTACGTAAGCCGGCTTCTACATGCCCCACTTTGATATGAAGCTTGACTGACGCCAGCGCACCGGCAAGTACTGAGTTCGTATCTCCCTGAACAAGGACAACGTCAGGTTTTTCCTTCTGCAAAACTTTTTCCACACTGACGAGGATTCTGGCAGTCTGTTCGGCGTGAGAGCCGGAACCTGCTTCCAGATTATAAGCGGGGGCAGGAAGCTGTAGCTGTTCAAAGAAGACCCGGTCCAAGTCATAAGAGTAGTGCTGTCCGGTATGGAGGATAAAAAAGGGAATGCCTTGCTTTTCCAGCGCCCGAACCACGGGCGCCATCTTGATGATTTCCGGGCGGGTGCCCAGCACTACGGCAATTTTCACTCCCGCCTTCCCCTCGCCACGACGTTCAATATGATTCCGGTGAAGATGCTCAAAATACCAATAATGAGCAGAGACGCGGAAAGTAAAGCCATGCCAAACGGTAGCACCTTAATGGTAAACAGACTCCATAGAGCCATGACGCCAGCAAGAAGACCCAGCAGCACCAAGATACCTCCGCCAAACCCGAAAAACAGGAGCGGTCTTCTCTCTGAAATCATGACAATGATGCGCGTAAGCAGACCCAGCCCGTGCTTGATAGGATTGAGCGTTGAGCCGTCAGCGGTATAAATGTTTGATATGGGAACCTCAGCGATTCTCAAACCGCCATCCGCCGCCTGGGCAATCATTTCAGTCTCCACAGCAAAACCTTTTTCTTTCAAATTCAATGTCGCCAGCGCCTTACGGGAAAGGGCACGAAAGCCTGACTCTGAATCAGTCAGATTCCGACCGGAGATGACGCGCGCAAAACTCAAAAGAATCTTCTGCCCGATACGCCGATAACGCGGCGTCTTACCAGCCTGAAGAATACGGGAACCGATGACAAGGTCAGCGCCTTCCATAACTGCCTTCACAAGCCTGGGGATTTCATCAGGATTATGCTGGGCGTCAGCATCAAGCAAGACCAGGACATCAGGAGAGCGCCTCCGGGCTTCAGCTATTATTCTCTGAATGGCGACGCCTTTCCCTTCATTTCTTTCATGTCTGAATACCGTTGCTCCTGCCGCACGTGCCACTTCACCGGTATTATCCGTGCTCCCATCATCAAAGACAATGACCTCATCCACGTGCTGTTTTGCTTTGCGGACAAGGTCACTGACATGCGCCGCCTCATTATATGCGGGCATAGCGGCAACTATTTTGAGCGCAGAACCTTCAGCCATAAAACTATCTGCCTGTTTTGTTACCTGCCTCCCGCCATCATTATAGTGTGCCAGCTTGTATTAGACAAGAAGAACTGCTGCCGGCAATTCTCATAACAAGCTCACAAGTGCCGCTACTCCAAAGCCGGCAATAATGATACCTGAGATTCGGTTGACCCAGCGCAAGCGCTCAAAAGTTACTTTTGCCCGGAAGAGACTGGCGATGGCGCTCAGGACAAACCACCACGCCGCCGAGCCGGTGAAAACACCTGCCACCAGAGCAATTGCTGAGCCATAGTCCTGAGAGGTGCTGCCCAGCCCCAGCCCGGCGAAGATACCCGCAAAGGAAAGGATGGTGACCGGATTGGTAAGCGTCAGGAAAAGGGTTGAAACATAGCCGCCAACTACACTGCCCTTCCCAACCACAAGTGATTGCTCCCATGGCTTTGACAGAAAATATCTCACTCCCAGAAAGATGAGAAAAACTCCCCCAATCAAACGGAGCCAGGCTTGCTGGTCTACCAGAAAAGTTGAAATTGCCGTCAGCCCGAACCCGGCAATGAAACCGTAAAAAGCGTCAGCAGTCGCCGCGCCGAGTCCTGAGACAAAGCCTGATAGCCTGCCTTCTGCCAGAGTCCGCCGCAGGCACAGCATGCCAATCGGTCCCACCGGTGCGGCGATGGAAAAACCGATGACGAGCCCTTTCAAAAAGAAACCTATACTCATGCGTTAAAGAGCTAGCAGACATTTTTAGTAAGCCGGGATGAGCACTTTGCTCCCGAGCACCGTCACCGGCAGCCATTCGGCAATAGGCGCAAAGTAGGTGGTAATCAGCACCGCCGGCACCCATGCGCAGAAGACGAAGAGCAGTGAAGTTTTCACCATATCCGGGAACGTGGTCTTGCCGATGATTTGCCCCAGAAAAACGAGCGGTGCCATGGGCGGTGTAAGATTGCCCATAGTCAGGTTAGTGGTGACAATCGCGGCAAAGTGCACCGGACTGATGCCTATTTCCTTAATTACCGGTAGCAGAAGAGGTGCGCAGATAATCATTCCGCTCACATCATCCATGAACATGCCGACAATGAACAGGAAGAGGTTCACCAGCAAAAGAAGCAAGTATCTATTTCCGGTGACG
>DAOTYE010000043.1:0-3706 GCA_034434915.1 Dehalococcoidales bacterium | reverse complement strand
AAGGCTGAGAATCCTTCACTTATTGAGAAGGTGAAGGAAAACCCCGGGAACCTGACCTCGATAATGCGAGCGTAGGGAAGTGAGAAGATTTAAACCAGAAGAGTCTTTTTCAGCTTCTGGTTTTTTATTTGCTTATTTCCCGGGGGAAAATTGCGGAAGTAATAAGTCAGGGCCATCAGGAGGTTTTGCATGGATGAGATAACTATATCTAAAGCGATCGTACAAAGCTATACCAGGGATTTCCTTGACTTTCTGGATGTTGACGTTGCCGTGGTCGGGGCTGGTCCCTCCGGTCTGGTTGCCGGGTATTATTTAGCCAGGAAGGGAGCGAAGACAGCCATCTATGAAAGAAGACTGAGCGTTGGCGGTGGTATGTGGGGTGGCGGCATGATGTTCAGTCGCATTGTAGTTGAGGCTGAAGCCAAAGGCATTCTGGATGAGTTTGGCGTTACTGCTCAGGAATATCAGGAAGGCTATTACATCGCCGACTCTCTGGAAGCAGTTTCCACCATGTGCAGTCAGGCGGTGAAAGCTGGCGTTCATATCTTTAACCTGATTACCGTTGAGGATGTCATGATTAGGGAAGATGACCGGGTAGCCGGATTGGTATTGAACTGGAGCGCGGTAGGGCTAGCTAATCTGCACATTGACCCGCTGACCATCAGGTCCAAACTGGTGATAGATGCCACCGGACATGATGCTGAGGTGTGCCAGATAGTTGCTCGCAAAATAGGACCGAAGCTGAGAACAACCACCGGCGGCGTTATCGGAGAGAAATCAATGTGGGCTGAAATCGGGGAAAGCGAGCTGGTTAAGAACACAAAGGAAGTCTACCCGGGTCTTATCGCGGCGGGCATGGCAGTCAATGCCATCTTTGGTTTACCACGCATGGGAGCCATTTTTGGCGGCATGCTGCTTTCAGGCAAGAAGGCGGCGGAACTGGCAGTAAGTATGCTGGAGGCAAAGAAATGAATTGGGAGAAAGAAGCAGAGACCATTTTGGGCAACTTGGTATCTGCAGTGCACATCCTGCAAAGCTGTCCTGACTTCATCTTTCTGATACCGGAGGTGCGGGTAAATCTGGCTTATGCCTTGCCTGATGCCACGACACCCAAAGAAGTAGCCGCTGTGGAGGGTAGAATCACCGTGGTCGGCGGTCTGCCTCATGCCGCTGCTATGCCTGCCTGGGGAGCGTCAGACCATCTTGCCAGACGCATCATTGAGGCGCGTAAATACGATACCAGCGTCAATGCCGCGCTCAACTTCAAATGCAACGAAGAGATAATTGACGTTGTTCAGAAGTATTGCTCGGAGCGAGGATTGCTCTTTGGCTGGCTTGACCGCCATGACGAGCCGAAGGATGCCAGCAGTCTTGATGGGACTTCCATGCCCTGGAAGGTCAAGCAACTATTCACCAAATACGGGGCGCTGCCGAGGCTATTCTACGAAGGAGCTGGCTGGGGTAAGGAGCCGTTATTCCTGACGCTGGGTAAAGATGCCGTGGAAGTCGCCACAATCGCGGTGGACATTGCCCACCGATACGCTAACACCAGAAGCAAGTAGGGACACTCCTTACCAGACAAGAGGTGTTGAACAAAGCTCAAGCCCGGTCTTGCTCACAGGCAAGATTGATAAGGCAGATAACCACGGGACTAAGCAGCATAAAAATAAGGCTGGACATCCCATGATGGGAACATCGAGCCTTTCGTTGTATCAATCCTCTTGTAGATGGTTTAGGCTTTGCCGATTCGGAACATCTTGGTGCCGCAAGACGGACATACGCCCTGAGTTGCCGGCTTGCCATTCTTCATTTTAATGCTCTTTGGGTCCTTCATCTCCTTGCTGGCGCGGCATTTGACACAATATGCTTTCACTTTGACATCCTCCTCTTGTTTTGATAAGAACGATACAACACATTGGCTACGATGTCAATACAAGCAGGGCACAAAAAGAGGGCGAGATTTTGCCTCGCCCTCTTACATGTCAAGCATCTGACGGCGCTACTCCGGGATTGATATGCTGAAGGCTTTTCTCACAGCGTTTTCTATCTCCGCTTTGAGCTTGGTCGGTGGGTTACGCCAGCCGATGATTTCACCTGAGACGTCATCAATAGCGACCGCCGCCCAGATTTCGCAGGTATCATGAACGACAAACCAGCTCCCCGAGGTAGCCGTTGGAATGTGAGTTGCGGTGAATTCACAATCTCCCACCCGGATTTTCTCCTGATGTACGGTAATCTCTGGCATTCTTTCTTACCTCCTTGGGCATGATAGCCCTTTGCTTTTGACTGGCTAATACTCATCCGGGAAGAGGATAGTCGTGGCTGACCTGTCTGCCTCAGTGATTATCCAGATGGTGGCGACGCCGTGTTTGGGGAAGCGGTCATCGTTATAGGCAGACAGCAACCTCATTCCCGCTTTCAAGGACAGGTCATTGGTCTTCTTGTCCTCATCGCCAACTTCACCCCAATCTCCTTTCACGTGGCGATTAAGGCACTTTTGGATAAACCTGGCGAAGTCAGGATTTTCACAGGCCAGCTGGTAGACCCCTCTCGTAGCCACGATGCTTCCGGTCGGGAAGACGGCATTGATGACAAACAGAGTGTCCATGGTCATGCACCTCCTTTTTCTGGCAATAGGTATCCCTATGGAATGGTTTCCATCTTCATACTTTGTTTATTCCTTAAACCTGGTGATAGTGAGACAGGCGTAGTGAGACCGGTAGTGGTCAAGCGGGCTCTGCCAGAAGCCGTTGCGGAAGTCAAGGAGGTAGTGGTAGTAGCCTTGATATTCTTGCTCTCTCACCGCCACCAGGTAGTCGGTGAAGATGCGGACATGAGCTCCTCGGCTCCCGCGCAGAACAATGACATTGGAGATATCAGAGCCAAAGGACAGCCTCTCTACTTCCAGCCTTGGCAACTTTAGGTAATCAAGCCAGAAGTGTCCTCCGCCGGCTTCGTAAGAGCCTATCCAGATATCCTTGCCCTCAAGCTCGGCAAGAAGCTCCAGAAGCCTTCCTATGGCTTTCCTTCTCAATTTCTTAAGTGGAATACGAACCTCTCTCTTTCCCAGCCTGTAGGGAACCGGTGGCTCTGGCTTCTCCGTCTTGATCTCTACCCCTCTGAAAAGGTCAAGCTGGGTGGACACGGTATAACCTCCCTTCCTTCAAATTTTGGGCATGAATAGCCCTGTCGGGTGACCCATGTGAATCACCTTAGATTAGGCTTTGCTGGTTGCCCAAACTGACCAGCTTCTGCTCAGCCTCTACGGCGTCTTTCGGCAGAGACTCACGGATTTTGTTGATTCTGGAGCGAAGCCTTCCTTCCGGTTCATACTGACTGCCACCAATGGCGCGAGTTATCTCCACCATCAGTGCGCCGAAATGCTGGCTAACATACTGCGGAATGTCAGGGATACTTCGCGCCTCTTCGGCGACAATCAGGGCTTGCTCCAGAGGCTCCGCCGCTTGATTGACATACTTCTCAATCATGTCGGCGGCTTCACTCACCTTGAGAGTGCTCCACTTGATTGGCATAGCTATCCCTCCTTTCTCTCTGAATTTGGGCAGGATTAGCCCCAATAGAGATTTGAGCCGTAGCCTGCTCATCCCCGATGCTTAGCCCGATGCTTGACTGAGACTAAACATCAGGGTCAACAGGTTACCAGCTGAAGTGCAGGGTGACGCATCCGTCTTCATCCCAGGGCAGG
>DAOTYE010000042.1:0-4347 GCA_034434915.1 Dehalococcoidales bacterium | reverse complement strand
GAATTGTGATTCAGTGAGCTCCAGCCTTTTGAGCATGTCAAGCTGGGACTCATCTGCGCCGGTGGTCTCTTTCTGGTAGCCGGCTTTTTCGGCAGTCGCGCTTACGACGGTCTCAGCCTTAAAGGTCTGGAACTTGACGGCATCAGCGCCGGCTTTTTGGGCGGCGTCAATGAGCTTTTTTGCCAGCCTGACATCCCCGTTATGGTTTACTCCGGCCTCCGCAATGATGAAGCACGGCTCCCTGTCACCGATGAAGCGCTGACCGATTTTTATTCTTTTCAACTTCCTACGCTCCTATGCATCAGTTTCAGTGCTAGAGCTTTGCTAGTCTTTTTCAGGCCGAATTTTTTATAGTAAGAGTGGAGTTGTGATATCTTGAAGAGGAAAAAATCAACTGCAGCACGTACCGGATGCTTTTTCCTTTGTTCAGTAACAATCTTTTTCTCTGTTTGCTCTTTGCGCTGCCAGAATTCATGTTCATTAAATTGAGTGAAGTTCACCAGCAATTTTCTTACTTCTGGCATATAGCCAGCGGATAGCTGTGATAAAAATTCATCCTCGTTGGTGATCAGCCCCTCTTTAATTGCTTGTTGATAAAGCGCTGAACCTGGTAATGGAACGGTGGGACTCAGCTGGATGAACTGAAGAGCTTTTTGCCCCAAGAAAGCCGTGTTCTTAAAAAGGTTTACCGTTTCTTCCAATGTTTTTTTGTTTTCGCCAGGATAGCCGTACATCAATTGAACGACGGGGATAATTTTTGCTTTCACTGTGTTGCGAAGTGCCTCATCAACCTGAGACGGGGTTATTTTTTTATTCATCGCCGATAGGATGGTTGCAGAGCCTGATTCTATGCCGTAGCCAATGGCAACACAGCCCGCTCTTTTCATGCGTTTTAACATCTCCAAAGTTACCAAGTTAACCCTTCCCTGACAGCTCCATCTAATGTGAAGCGGTTCAATTTTATTACAGAGCTCATAGAAGCGTTTTTTTACTGGAAACAAGGAGTTCATCCATGAATCCGATGCCTTCAATATTGAACTTTCGTTTCAGCTCCTTGATTTCAGCAATAACATTGTCAATTGTTCTAAACCTGACTTTGGTAAAGGTTTTTGAGCAGAAGTTACAGTCCCAAGGGCAACCGCGGCTGGTGATGAGATTCATAGCTTTAATGTGAGGGAAACCAAAAACGCTGCAGTTATTCAGATAAATATCAATTGGAAAAATATCCCACGCAGGGAATTCAATATCATCTAGATTCTGAATATATGGGCGAGGAGGATTATGAGTGATATTCCCATTGTTCTTGAAAGCAATCCCCGCCACCTTTTCTAGTGCGTATAGATTCTCAGTAATGTCTTTCACGGTGACCTCACCTTCACCAATAACGCAAATATCAGCAGATGTATGGCGCAAGACGAGGTCTGGGCTGTGAGTGGCAAGTGCTCCGCCGACCATGATTTTCGCCGGGCTTTTTCGCCTGAGCTCGCGGGTCAGCCATTTTATATAACTATATTGGGTTGAAAGAGCACTGATTCCGATAAGTTCATAAGAGTCCAAGTTCATAAGCTGTCGGCTTACCTCTTCATCGGTCCACTGGTGTGCCCAGATATCCAAAATATCAACATGATGTTCAGATTTCAAGAGTGCCTGTGCGACATAACCGAGACCGAGTGGGAAAAATGTTGGTGGTCTGTTGCCGCCTTCGTAATAGTGAGGAGGTTGTATTAGAAGTATATTCATCTGGGGTTGTCCTTTATAATGAGTTCCGCCAGCTTAAAGTCAATCTCAGTATCTATGTCAATTGACCGTTCCGCCGGCATGAGATACGCCCGTGTTGTTTTCCCCAGCACTGAGTTCTGCTTCATAACCGTGTCCCGCGGGATGACATACACGGCACCGTTGAGCTGATAGACCGTAAGCGCATCCTGCCTGCGGGCAGGTATTTCTCCTTTCAGCACCGGCACGAGGATACCTTTTCTGAGAGTATACATCCACTGTGGCGGGTGTGTCACCTCGCAGACGCTCACCACCGGATAGTCCTCAGTCTTCAGGAACTGCTCAATGGCGCCATCAATGTCCACCGCCAGGCGCAGGGGAGAGGTGGGCTGAAGCACAACGATGATGTCCGGAGAATACCGCTCCTTTTCTTCCAGGAATCTGATGGCATGCTGGTAGACGGGGAGGGCAGGCGTATCATCCTGCGCCAGCTCCTGAGGCCTGGTGATGACTTCCACGCCGTAACCGCGGGCGATTTGCGCAATTTTTCTGTCTTCTGTGGAGACGATGATGCGGTCAAGATAATTTGATTTCTTCGCCTCCGTAATCGTGTAGTAGATGAGCGGTTTGCCCATAAGCGGTCTGATGTTCTTTTTGGGTAGTTTTTTGGAGCCGCCCCGGGCAGGAATGATGCCCAGGATGCTCTTCTCACGCTTGCTCATTGAATCACACCGCTCTCGCCACAATGGTCATGTTCCAGACGTTTTCATCAAGCTTTCCGCCTAAATCAAGGAATGGACACATAGTAACCACGTCAAAGCCGGTCTCTTTCAGGTAATGGGCGATTTCAAGTGGGAAGAAGAACCGTACAGAATGGGTCTCTTTGATTTCATCCAGCAATTTTTTGTTTGCCATCACCAGCATGGTGTAATGGACGCGGCAGACATGATGGAGAGCGTCAAGCTCCGGCTGGGCGATGCGCAGGAGTCTCTTTTCTCCGGCGCGGACTTCTTTTGTCCGCAGTGAGGGCTGGATGTGCATTACGGCAAGCCCGTTCCAGACATCAAAGATGAAGAGAGAGCCTTTTTTCAGGTGCTTTCTCATGCTGGCAAAGGCGCTGATGATGCCTTCAGTTTCATTCACGTAGCCCAGTGCAGAGAACATGCAAAGGCACAGGTCAAATTTCTTTTTCAGGTCAAACCGGCGCAGGTCTGCCACAGTGAAGCTGGTAGTGCTAATTTTCTCCTGTTCTGCCCTCCGGGACGCTACTTCAATCATGGCTTCAGAGAGGTCAAAGCCGGTGACGTGATATCCCCTTCTGGCAAGAGGAAGGGCATGTCCGCCCGTCCCACACCCGCCTTCAAGAATTGTTTTTACCGGTGACCTGGCGTATTTTTTCACGATTTGCTCCAGGAAGTCGCACTCAGCCTCATAGTCTTTATCGCGGTAGAGCAGGTCATAATACCCGGCGTAGCGGTTCTGATAGGCGCTAACCATTTACCCGTCTCCTCTTCCCCGGTTTCTTCTCTCTCAGGACCTGGCAGATATACTCAATCTGCGCGTCTTTCAGCCCCACGCCACTGGGCAGGTAAAGCCCTTTTCTGGAAATATCTTCAGCAACGGGACAGCGTTCATCTCTGAACAATCCCATTTTGTGGAAGGCAGGCTGCTGGTTCATGGGGATGAAGAAGGTGCGCGTTTCAATTCCTTTCTCAGCGAGATGTGTCATCACTTCATCGCGGGTCATGCCGTAGTCATCCTCAATTAGAATAGAGTACATCCAGTACATGCTCTTTGCCCAGGGTTTTTCCGGCGGCAGGGTGATACCGCGGACGTCTTTGAGCAGGGAATTGTATTTGCGGGCGATATCACGTTTTCTCTGCAGGAAGGTATCAATTTTATTCATCTGCGCCACGCCGATGGCGGCGTGCAGATTGCTCATGCGGTAGTTGAAACCGATGTAATCATGCAGAAAACGGCGCCGGCGGGAGAACGCAAGGTTGCGGAGGAGCTTTGCCCGGTCAGCGATTTCAGCGCTGTCCGTGACCAGCATGCCGCCTTCGCCGGTGGTGATAAGCTTGTTGGCATAAAAGCTGAAACAGCTCACATCCCCGAAGCCGCCGCACCTTTTGCCTTTATATTCCGCGCCGTGGGCTTCTGCCGCATCTTCAATGACATAAAGATGGTGCTTCTGCGCCAGCGCCATGATGGGGTCCATATCACAGGGGTGTCCATAGATGTGGACGGGGAGAAGCGCCTTTGTATTGCGGGTGATTTTAGCTTCAATGAGGCGGGTATCCATATTCCAGGTCTCCGGTTCAGAATCAACGATGACCGGCTTCGCCCGATTGTAAATAATGCCGAAAACTGAGGCGGCATTGGTAAATGCGGAGACGATGACCTCATCCCCTTCTCCAATGCCCAGCGCGGCGATAGCAAGGTGGAGGGCGGTGGTGCCGTTTGATGTAGAGACTCCGTACCGCTTTCCGCAGTAGCGGCTGAACATATCCTCAAACTGAGCAATGAAATGACCGCTCGTGCCGGAGATGGCGTTTTCCTTAAGGCAGGCGAGAACATTACTAACTTCATCCTGCCCCAGCTCTGGTTCACATACCGGAATCATCTTGCTTC
>DAOTYE010000041.1:0-4041 GCA_034434915.1 Dehalococcoidales bacterium | reverse complement strand
AGAGGGTGCAAACTGCCAGAGAAAGTCGGTTCGTCTCCCTTTCGTAAAGAGCCCGCCCTGAGCGAAGCGAATGGGGAGAGTGAGAGGGATTTCAGGGGATATTCGTTTCATACTCGTTTACCAGTAACGAATCACGCTCAAACTGACCCCCGCCACGAAGTTCGTTTCCTCAGGTAAAAAATTGCTAAAAAAGAAAAACGAATCCCTCCCATTGACAATCCGCCTCTGCCTGTGTTATAACTAAATCACGTAAAGGATTATGGCAATTAAAATGACATCACAGATGCCCTTCTCATTCTGGTACAACTTTTACTTTTACGGCGCGCCAGCGCACGGGAGGGCACTGTTGGCTCATTAGGCTGCCATAACCGGAATTAACGCAGGATAGAAAGCCCTCCCAGAGAGGGCTTTTTTATTTACCTGAAATAGAGGGTCAAGGAGGTAGCCATGATTATTATGAAACCGGAAGCGACGGATGAAGAGATTGCCAATGTCGTCCGGGAAATCAAAAAATACGGTCTGCGGGCGGACGTCTCAAAAGGAGAATGGCGCACGGTCATCGGGCTCATCGGCGATGAGCGTAAGGTCTCATTCTCCCGCCTCGCCCTGCTTCCCGGCGTCAAGGAAGCCTTCATGATTGAGACGCCGTATAAGCTCATCAATAGGGAGTATGGCAAGCTCTTCGGCGAGGAAGGGGAGCGGCGCATCGTCAAGGTGGGTAATGTCAGCATCGGCGGGGACGAGCCGGTGTTTATCGCCGGACCGTGTGCCATTGAGAGCAAAACCCAGCTCTTCAGGATTGCGGAGGGCATCAAGAAAGCCGGAGCGCACATCCTGCGCGGCGGCATCTTCAAGCCCAGAAGCTCCGTCCACTCCTTCCAGGGACTGGGCGCCAACGGACTGGAGGAGGCGGAGGAAGCCCTGATGTGGCTCAGGGAGGCGGGGAAAAAGTTTGAAATGCCGGTGGTGACCGAGGTGCGCGGTGAAACTCAGGTGGGCATGATTGCTGATTACGTTGACATTCTGCAGATTGGCGCGCGCAATATGTATGACCAGGACCTTCTTGCCCGCGTCGCCCGCAGAAACAAGCCTGTCCTGCTCAAACGACACTTCGGGGCGGGGATTGAGGAGTTTCTTTCCTTCGCCGAGTATATTGCGGCGGAGGGGAACAAGGACATCATCCTCTGTGAGCGGGGCATCATCCCGGTCGGTAAAGGCAAGAACTACACCCGCTACACGTTTGACCTGGGCTCAATACCGGCAATCCAGAAGGAGACCTATCTGCCGGTCATTGCCGACCCCAGCCACGCCACCGGCCGGCGCGACCTCATCTTCAATATGAGCTGTGCCGCCATTGCCGCCGGCGCCACCGGTCTGATGATTGAGACACACTATAACCCGGCGGAAGCCCTCGTGGACGGACAGCAAATGATAACGCCGGATGAACTGAAGGAGGTCATCAGCACCTGTCTGAAAATTCATAAAACCCTTGCCCCGAGGAAGAAAAAATCGTAAAGTAGTGTCATGAAGACAGTAAAGGTAAAGCTGGGGAAAAACAGCTACGAGGTCATCATCGGCGCCGGCGAGCAGTCCAAAATTGGCAGCTGGCTCCGGCGTAAAGGGTTTACCGGCGCGCCGGTGGTCATCACTGACCCTTTGGTAAATCAGCTTCACGGTGAGACGCTGAGGCAGAGCCTGGCGGTGCACGGTTTGTCTGCTACCACGCTCACCGTGCCGCAGGGCGAAGCCAGCAAGACGCTGGAGACCGCCGGCAGGCTCTATCAGGAGTTAACTGAAGCCCGTGCCGATAGGATGACACCCATCATTGCCCTGGGCGGGGGAGTTATTGGCGACCTGGCGGGGTTTGTTGCCGCCACGTACCTGCGCGGGGTGCCTTTCATCCAGTTACCCACCACTCTCCTTGCTCAGGTAGATAGCAGTGTGGGTGGAAAGGTGGCGGTGGACCACGGCCAGCTGAAGAATAAAATCGGTACGTTTTACCAGCCGGCGCTGGTCATCGCTGATGTGGACACGCTTAAAACCCTTTCTGAGGAAGAGTTCGCCAGCGGGCTGGCAGAGGTCATTAAAACCGCCGCTATCCGCAGTCAGACGCTTTTCGCTTTCCTTGAAAACAACCTCGGGAAACTGAAGGCGCGGGAGCCGTCTGCCCTTGAGGAAGTTGTCTCTCAGGCGGTCATGATTAAGGCGGAGGTGGTGATGAAGGATGAGAGAGACATGGGCTTGCGGCACATTTTAAACTACGGGCATACCATTGGTCATGCCATTGAAACTGTTTCCGGCTTCAGCATCAAGCACGGCCAGGCAGTAGCCATAGGCATGGTGTCTGCCGCCAAGATTGCGCATAAGAAGGGCATACTGAGCGCAGGTGACATGGCTCGGTTAACGGATGTTATCAAGCGGGCAGGTCTGCCATACCTTATGCCCGGCCTGAACGTATCTGCGGTGATGGCGGCGATGCAGCATGATAAGAAAGCCAGGAACGGCGCGCTACAGTTCGTTCTACTGAAGTCAATAGGACACGCCTTTGTCACCGCTGACGTCAGCTTATCCATGGTGGAGCAGGTGCTTGCGGAACATGAAGAAGCCTGAGATTTGTGCCGCCGTTGTCAACGATGATGTGGCGGCGGTGAAGCGTATTGAGCCTCTGGTTGACCTTTTTGAGCTGCGTATTGACCTTATCGGGGAGGGGTGGCGGGAGGTGGCTAAGGCGCTGGCAAAACCTTGGCTTGCCTGCAACCGGCGCAAAGCTGAAGGGGGCGGCTGGAAAGGGAGTGAAGAGGCAAGAATCACTGAATTGCTGAATGCTCTTGAGCTCAAGCCGGCAATTGTTGACATTGAGCTGGCAAGTGACCGGCTGGCAGAGATTATACCTCTCATCAAAAAGAAAGCTCAGTGTCTTATCTCCCACCACGATTTCAAGAAAACGCCATCACTGGACGAATTGAAAACAATCGTCAGGAAGCAGGTGGCGGCAGGCGCTGATATCTGCAAGGTAGTGACCACGGCAAAGCGGTTTGCAGACAACCTGACTGTGCTCCAGCTTATTCCGGCGTTTCCTGAAGCAAGGATTGTTTCCTTTGCCATGGGACCGCTGGGATATGTCAGCCGGGTGCTCAGCCCGCTGGCCGGCGGCGAGTTTATTTATGCGTCAATTCAGACAGGCAGAGAATCCGCCCCCGGGCAGATAACAGTTACCGATTTGAGAAGGCTTTATGAGGTGTTGAAGCAATGACTTACCAGATTTCAGGCAGGACGAAGGTGTGCGGGCTGATTGCTGACCCCATAGAACACGCCATGTCTCCCGTGATGCATAATGCCGCCTTCAAAAAGCTGGGGCTGGACTATGTCTATGTCCCCTTCAAAGTGAAGCCGGAAGACCTGAAAGAAGCCATCTCCGGACTGAGGGCGCTCAATGTGCGCGGCTTCAATATCACCATCCCGCATAAAATGGCGGCGCTTCCTTTTCTGGATAAGATTGACCCCATCGCCAGGAAAATAGGCGCGGTCAATACCGTGGTGAACGATGCCGGCATCCTGACCGGCTACAATACTGATGCCAGCGGCTTTCTGCAATCCCTTCTTGAAGAAGGCATTGAGCCGGGAGGTAAGCACATTGTAATTCTGGGCGCCGGCGGCTCCGCCAAAGCTATTGCGTTCATTTTAGCTGAAAGAGGTGCCCGCCTGGTGATTCTGAACCGGCATCCAGAGCGGGCAGAAGAGCTGGCTCACCGTATCTCACCTGACGTGAAAGCGGGTGCACTCACCGGGGAAAATCTGGCAGAGGTGCTTAAAAATGCAGACATCATCATCAATACCACGTCTGTAGGCATGGTCCCGGATATTAACGCAACGCCTGTGCCCGCGCATCTCATCTCGTCCAAGCTCCTGGTGGTTGATATCGTCTATAATCCCATTGAGACACGCCTACTGAAAGAGGCTAAAGCGGCGGGCGCCCGGACCATTGACGGCGTGGCGATGCTCGTCTGGCAGGGAGCGCAGGGCTTTGAGAAGTGGACGGGA
>DAOTYE010000040.1:0-2300 GCA_034434915.1 Dehalococcoidales bacterium | reverse complement strand
ATTGAGTGGCAGTTCATTTTAAAGAGCCTGGGGGCTTCTCTGGTGATGTCACTGGTCATCTGGAGGCTGAACCCTTCAGGCATTCCCATGACTCTGCTGACTGTAGCGGCTGGTGTGGCGGTCTATTTTACAGTGCTTTTTCTCCTCCATGGCTTTAAAAAGCAGGAGATTGAGTTTTTCAAAAGCTTCTTTAAAAGAAGCAATTAGTCTGCTCACTTTGCCATCACAGGCGGGTGCGTCTGCTAATGACGATGTCTTCCATGATGAGCATATCAAGGCTTGAGTTTACAAAGGTGTGGAGAGCATCCTGCGGTGAGCATACTATCGGGTCGCCATGCAGGTTAAAAGATGTGTTCAGCATGCCTCCTATGCCTGTTTTCTCTTGAAATTTCTTCACTAACTCATAGTACTCTGGATTCTCCTCGCGGCTCAGAATCTGAGGTCTCAGGGTGAAATCATACGGATGCATAGCTGCGGGAAAGTGTCTGCGTCCTAACTCTGTAGAATGAAAACAAATAGTCATGAAGGGTGCTTTTAAGTTTTTGGGGTTAATGATATAGTCTGAGGCACGCTCAGCCAGAATAGTTGGGGCAAAAGGCATCCAGAAGTCCCTGTTCTTGATTTGTTCGTTTATTTTTCTTACTACCTCTGGTTTTGATGGATTCGCCAGAATTGACCTGTTGCCCAAAGCCCTCGCGCCAAATTCCATTTTGCCGGCGAATCTCGCCACAGTCTTTCCATCAGCTAATGCCATTGCCGCCAGCTGAGCAACGTCCGGGACCCCCCTCATTATTTCATATTGAGCGGTATCAAGCTTGTATTCTTCAATAGCCTGTTCTATCTCTTCGCGAGTGTATTCGTTTCCCAGATAAACATGAGGCAGTGGCGCTATCATTTTTTTGTTCAGTGAGTGCTGGGCACAGTATTCTGACATGGCCGCGTATGCCGCACCGAGAGCTGTTGACTCATCTCCGCCACTGGGGCAAACAAAGAAGTCGGTTATTTCTGATAGCTCTGCCATGACCATAGTGGCTTTCACATTCATCGCCACGCCGCCGCTGAAAACCACTTTTCTTATTCCTGTGTGGTTCACTGCGTTTCTCACCCAATCTCGTAACAGGTTTTCAGTGAATCTCTGCACCGCGCCTGCTATCCAGTCAAACCGATAGTTCAGAAGCAATTTCCCCGGATATAGTGAGAATGGGAGTGGCTTTTCAGGTTCCACGAATTTAAGGTCCTGCACTTTCAGCCTCTTTTCAAAGACGGGGTAGACGCGGTCTACATCCTCATCCTTTGCATAAGGAGCCAGTCCCATGACTTTATATTCATGCTCAAGTGGTTTCATGCCCAGCAAGTTAGTCACCGTCATATAGATGGTGCCCAACGAGTTAAGGTTGTATGAATCAGAGATTTTCGTCAGGTTTGCTTGTTCATCAGCAATATAGACAGAGGCATTTGCGTTATCACCCACAGCGTCAGCGGTGAGGATAAGCACCTTTTCACCACGGAAGGGGCTACCAAAGTAAGCATAGCACGCGTGTGTATAGTGATGGTCAAAGAAGAGGACTTTTTTAGCATCAATGCCTAGGTGGTCAGTAACCAGCTTCTTTCTTTTCTTTTCACTTGCATATGACATAACGGTTTCATATTGACTTTCTGCTTCCCATGCCATGAAAGGGTGATGGAAAAGATTTCGCCTAGTCACAGTAGAAAAGAACAGTCTGAGGAAAAAGCGCCAAACTGGCGATGTTATATCCCAGTGAAGCAAGCCATTATACAGGCAGTAAGCGGCGAGGCGGATTGCTTGAGGTATCACGTATCTCAATCCATTGCGACTGCGAGAGTGTCTTTTTTTCTCTTGTTCTATCTCTTTGACCCACTGCTCGCTATCCAGCGCCCACATATTTTTGTATGAGATTGCCACGTAGTCAATATCTTCAGGTCTAAGATTAGACATCCGGAGGCAGTGTTCCACCGCCTTTCTGGGGTAGCCATTGGTATTCTTAATTCTGGTTAGTCTTTCTTCGCTTACGGCGGCAATAATCTGCCCGTCTTTTATGAGACAGGCAGTGGCATTATGCGCTGGATTGATTCCTATTGCTATCATACGGTCAGACCCCCACTCGTATCTTTGAGCTGTCATCTACTTATCTTGTATCTTGAAGCGGCGTGTCTCTGGATAATCCTCGCTACTCTCTCAATCTCTTCATCGGTCATGCCGGTTCCAGAAGGCAGGCAAACCCCTTTCGCGCTAATCTCCTCAGCAACTGGATAGACTTTGCCTTCATAATAGGGCGGCA
>DAOTYE010000039.1:0-6810 GCA_034434915.1 Dehalococcoidales bacterium | reverse complement strand
CTTCAGGATTGCCCACCTTGACAAATCCCCAAAATAATTCTATTCTATACGTCAGTAGTTTGTGGAATTCATCTAATAATTGAAAAAGCCCCCGCAGACTTCAATAAAGGAGGTGATGGCGTTCTAAGAGGACAAAAACTGATGGTAGCTTAAACAGCTGGTTTCCTTTCTTCATTTCAAGTCAAAATAATGTGGAGGTACAATGGGCAAAAGACTTGTCACTTCATTAGTTTTAGCGGTTATTCTTATCAGCGCGTTGATAACTGTGGGTTGCGCGCCGAAGCCAGCACCAGCGCCAACACCATCCCCTGTTCCATCTCCATCTCCATCTCCAGCACCGTCACCATCTCCGTCACCAGCACCAACGCCAGCTCAGCCGGCGCAGGTAATCAAATGGATTGCCCAGGATGACAACCCCGCCACTAATCCGACCTATCAGTCGCTGGAAAGAATCTCCAAGATGGTTGAGAAAGCTTCCAATGGCAGATTCATCATTCAGCCCAACGTGGGTGGTGCGATTGTTCCGGCCGATACTGAGCTTGAGCCGACCAGCAGAGGCATTCTCCAGATGGCAAGCAACGGTCCTATCCTGTGGAAACCCATTCTGCCCCAGGCACCGCTCTTCAGCACCGTCATCGGTGGTCCCACCGCCATGTCCTATTTCATATGGTACCAAGTTGGCAATGGCTTCCCACTGATGAAAGAAATGTTCGCCACCAAGAACCTTAATGTCACCCCTATTGCCGCCTGGGCAGAGCTTCCGGAGGTCTTCCTCTATACCAACTTTGCCATTACCAAGCTTGACGATGTCAAGGGCAAGAAGATGCGCCTACTCGGCGATGAAGCAGTCATCTTCGGCAAGCTGGGCATTTCTGCCGTCTCTACGCCAAGCGCAGAAATCTACCAGGCAATGCAGAGAGGCGTCATTGACGGCTTCCAGCACAGCAACCTTGGTACCGATGAGGCAATGGGTTTTCATGAGGTCGTCAAGTACGCCTACATGGGAACCACTCGCCAGCCTACGGACATGTACATCATGTATGTCAACAATGATGCCTGGGCGAAACTCCCGGACGACCTTAAGCAGATACTCATTGATGCTGGCTGGGCTGAGGGTATCAACCACTACTCCCTCGGCGTCGCCAAGGCTGTCACTGTTGCTGCCAAATGGCAGGCTGCTGGCGTTAAAATTGAACCGGTCCCCAAATTCTTTGAGGATGCAGTGGTCAAGAGCGCCATGGAGTTCTACGCCGATATGAAGAAAACTGACCCGCTGTGGGCCAAGGTTTACGACTCCCTCATGGAATGGAAGAACTTGGTTAATTCGGCTTTCCCGACACTCTAGTTCCTAAAAGCTGTCCCCGCCCCGACATAATACTCGGGGCGGGGACACATTAAGAAAAGAAGCAGTTTATGAAAAACATATTCCGTGTCATTGATACCGTCAGCGATTATACGGGAAAGATAGTCCAATGGATAAGTGTTGCCCTTGTCGGCATCGTTTCTTATGAAACCATCATGCGCTATGTCTTCAGCATCAGCACCCTCTGGGAATATGAAACAGTCGTCATGATGGGTGCCGCCATGTACGGACTTTCCTTTGCCTATGTCATGCGCCACAGATTAAATGTCAGGGTAGATGTCATCTACTCCCGCCTTCCCCGCCGGGTACAAGCCGGGATTGACAGCATCGGCATGCTCATCGCCTTTTTCCCGGTAATGGTCCTGGTAACCATCACCTCAATACAGATGACGCTAAGGGCAATTGCCATTGATGAACGCTCAGCCGTCACCGGCTGGTATCCCCCGGCGGCTCCCCTGCGGGCAGTCCTGGCGGCAGGGTTTATCTTACTGTTACTCCAGGGTGTTGTCGTATGCGTTAGAGATTTCTACTATCTGATAAGGAACAAAGCCTATGATTAATCTCAACCCGGAACTGGCTACCGCCTTGATGATGGGGGGAATCCTCATCGGGTTGCTTACTGGCTTTCCAGTCGGATTCATTTTCGGCACTATTGGTATCGGCGTCGGTATTCTCATTTTTGGGGAACGGGTCGGTGAGGTTATTTACTCCCGCATGTACGGTATGATGACAGACTATATCCTGCTCGCCCTGCCGCTCTTTGTTTTCATGGGAGTTATGCTTGAGACTTCAGGCATTACTGAAAAGCTATACGAAGCGCTATATCTCTGGCTGGGCGGACTGCGCGGCGGTCTGGCAATCGTCACTATTTTAATCGGCACTATTCTTGCCGCCTGCGTGGGCATTATCGCCGCCTCCATCACCATGCTTGCCCTTGTGGGTCTGCCAGCAATGATGAAGCGTGGCTATGATAAGAGTCTTGCCACCGGGGCAATCTGTGCCGGCGGGGTGCTGGGCATCCTGATTCCCCCCAGCATCATGCTCGTGGTCTATGGACCCACAGCAGGCGTCTCCGTGGGCAAACTCTTTATGGGCGCTTTTATCCCCGGCTTCACCCTCTCCATATTGTATATGACGTATGTGGCAGTAAGAGCCTACTTTGAGCCTCACATCGGTCCTCCCATTCCTGTTGAAGAACGCAAAGTACCGCTCTCCACCAAACTGGGGAAGCTGGCTCAGGCAGTAGTGCCTCCAGTAGTTCTGATTCTTTCCGTCCTTGGCGTGATTTACATGGGCATCGCGCCACCCACAGATGCCGCTGGCATAGGCGCACTTGCCGCTACTCTTCTTACCGTGGCTTACCGACGTTTCACATGGAAAAGCCTGGTCTATGTCGCCCATCAGACCATGAGGACCAGCGGCTTCATCTATCTCATCATCACCATGGCAGTCGCCTTTACCAGCGTCTTCATCGCCGCCGGGTGCGGGGATGTGATGAAGAACCTGATTCTGAGCGCCCCGGGTGGCAAGTGGGGCGCATTCTTTGTCGTCCACTTCATTTTCTTCGCCCTGGGCATGTTTGTGGAGTGGATTGGTATCATTTATCTCATGGTGCCCATCGTGACGCCAGTGGGTCAAGCGCTCGGCTTTGACCCGGTATGGTTTGCCGTCATGCTCTGTATCAACCTTCAGATGGCATTCATGACCCCGCCGGTGGCCTCTGCTATCTTCATCCTGAGAGGTGCCTGCCCCAAGGAATTTGACATCCGCATGGCTGATATCATCAAAGGCGTCATTCCTTACGTTATTCTGGTCATGGTGGGGCTGGCGCTGTGCGTTGCTTTCCCACAGCTTATCACCTTCCTGCCCAGCACAATGATACGAGGTTAGAATTGGAGATTATTGAATGAAAGCTATTGCCAAAACAAGTAAAGCTTACGGTGCCGAACTGATAGAGGCGCCGATCCCCAAGCCCGGACCCAGAGAGGTCCTGCTTAAGATAAAAGCCACCGCCATCTGCGGCAGTGATATTCATGCTTATCATTCTGTGCCCGGCATGCTGAACATGATGAAGATGCCGGTCATCCTGGGGCATGAGACCTGCGGCGAGGTGGTGGAAACCGGCAGCGCTGTCACCTCTCTGAAGAAAGGCGACCTTGTTTCTGTGGAGCCACATCTTTTCTGCGGTGCCTGCTACTACTGCCAGAATGATGCGGCGCTGAACTGCGCCAATCTGGAGCTCTTCGGACTCACTGTTGACGGTGCTTTTGCAGAGTACGCCAAAGCCCCGGAGCACTGCTGTTGGAAGCATGACAAGAGTGTCTCCGGTGAAATGGGTGCTCTCTTTGAGCCCATGGGTGTGGGCATGCATGGTGTTATGGCAGGCACTATCAATGGCAAATCTGTAGCCGTCTTCGGCGCGGGACCAATCGGTCTCTTCGCCATGGCGGCGGCAAGCGCCTTTGGCGCCAGTAAGCTAATTGCCGTGGAGATTGCTCCCAAGCGCTTGGCTATGGTGGACAAGATAGCGCCGGGCATCATTAAGATTAACCCGAAAGAAAAAGACCCGGTGAAAGCCATTCAGGATGCCACGGACGGGCTCGGCGTGGATGTGGCGGTAGAACTCACCGGAAATCCTGATGCCCTGAGACAGGCACTGAAATCACTCCGACGTGAAGGCAGAATCAGCATCGTAGGTGTCCAGCCGGGACCATTGGAAATAGATGTGCAGCGGGACATTGTCCTTAAAGAAGCTACCGTGCGCGGCGTGTTCGGCAGGGAAGTCTGGCGGACATGGTGGCAGGTGCGCACCATGCTGAATACCGGAAAGTTTGACCCCATGATGGTGGTCACCCACCGCTTCCCGCTTACTGATTTCTCAAAGGCGGTTGACCTTGCCGCAAGCGGGCAGGCGGGCAAAATCTTGGTCATTCCGTAATAGTGGTAAAACAACAATTTATGTGATAGAGTAGCCACTGGCACAACACAAAGCCAGTGGTTACTTATTGAAGGGCACAGGAGACAGGCATGGGAGACAGGTTAAAAGGCAAAGTGGCTATCATCACCGGTGCCGGCACCGTTGGGCAGGGCATTGGCAATGGCAAAGCAACGGCAATTGTCTTTGCCCGGGAAGGTGCCAGAGTGATGTTGGTTGATATCAACCCTGAAGCCGTTCAGGAAACGAAAAGCCTCATTGATAAAGAAGGCGGTACCAGCATGACTTTCACGGCAGATGTCATGAAAGCTTCTGACTGCCAGAACATGATAAAGGCATGCGTGGATACCTTTGGCAGGGTAGATATCCTGGACAATAATGTGGGGCTGGGGCAGGCGGGAGGAGTCCTTAACCTGACTGAGGAGACGTGGGACCGCGTCATGGCAGTTAATGTTAGAAGCATGTTTTTCACCTGCAAATATGTGATTCCCCACATGCTGAAACAGGGAGGCGGCTCAATAATCAATATCGCTTCTTTACAGGCAATCCGCACTACGGTGCCGGCGGCGGTCTATGCCGCCTCAAAAGGTGCCGTGCTCGCTCTCACGCGTGAAATTGCCATAGAGTTCGCCGCCAGAGGCATCAGAGCTAACTGCATCCTCCCCGGCGTGATGAAAACGCCCAGAATCAGCCTTTACTATACCAAAGCCTACGGCGGCGATGTGGACCTGATGTGGCAGCGGCGTGACGCCATGTCCCCCACCGGCAAGCAGGGTGAGCCGTGGGATGTCGCCTATGCCGCGCTGTTCCTCGCCTCAGATGAGTCCAAGTACGTCAACGGCATGAACCTCCTCGTTGATGGCGGACTTGCCGGCACTACGAGGATATTCGCGAAACAAGATAACTAAAGTTATTTTTAAGGAGTGAATTATGGGAGATAGATTGAAGGGTAAAGTAGCTATTGTCACCGGAGCCGGCTCAGTCATCGCCGGCATTGGCAATGGGAAGGCGACGGCAATCGTCTTCGCCAGAGAAGGCGCTAAAGTGATGCTCGTTGACCTCAATTTGAAAGCGGCTGAGGAAACAAAAAGCATTATTGACAAAGAAGGCGGCACCAGCATCACCTTTCAGGCAGATGTATCAAAGGCAAGCGATTGTCAGAAGATGGTTGACACCTGCATCCAGCAGTTCGGACGGCTGGACATCCTGCATAATAACGTGGGCATCGGACAGTGGGGAGGCGTGATTGAGACGCCTGAAGATGAGTGGGACAGGGTGATGGCAATTAACGTTAAAAGCATGTTCCTCACCTGCAAGTATGCCATTCCGTATATGGTGAAACAGGGAGGCGGCTCAATCATCAACATCGCCTCCATGGCGGCGATACGTTCCACCCTGCCATCAATCGCCTATGCCGCCTCAAAAGGTGCCGTGCTCGCTCTAACGCGTGAAATTGCCATAGAGTTCGCCGCCAAAGGCATCAGGGCAAACGTCATCCTTCCAGGTCTGATGAAAACCCCGCAGGCAGAGTTCTACAATACCAGAGCCTACGGGGGCAATGTGGAGGAGATGTGGAAGCGGCGTGACGCCATGTCCCCCACCGGCAAGCAGGGTGAGCCGTGGGATGTCGCCTATGCCGCGCTGTTCCTCGCCTCAGACGAGTCCAAGTATGTCAACGGCATGAACCTCCTCGTTGATGGCGGCATCTGCAATACTACCAGAATCTTCAAATAAACGTCAGAAGAGAAGTCAATGGGTGAACGGCTGAAGGGGAAGGTCGCCATCGTCACCGGGGCGGGCTCAATGGGCCCGGGGATGGGCAATGGCAAGGCAACCGCCATCCTTTTTGCCCAAGAAGGTGCCAGTGTCCTGCTCGTTGATATTAACGCAAAGGCGGCTGAGGAAACAAAGAGCATCATTGAGAAAGAAGGCGGCACATGCGCTGTCTTTCCGGCTGATGTCTCAAAGGCAAGCGATTGCCGGAAAATAGCGGTTGCCTGCATGGAGACCTTCGGCAAAATTAGCATCCTGCACAACAACGTGGGCATACTGGGGGCAGGTGGCGTGCTGGCAACCACTGAAAAGCTATGGGACAGAGTGATGGACGTCAACCTGAAAAGCATGTTCCTCATGTGTCAGTCTGTCATTCCGTACATGCTGGAACAGGGCGGCGGCGCCATCATCAACATTTCCTCCATGGGAGGCATCAGGAGCACGCCATCTCCCTTGCTTTCCTACGCCGTAAGTAAATATGCTATCCTTGCCCTGACGCGGGAAATCGCCCTGGAGTTCGCCGCCAAGGGCATCAGAGCTAACTGCATCCTTCCCGGCCTTATCAAAACGCCCATGGTGCAGTTTTCTTACGATACCGCCGCCTGGAACAGCGCTGATGTGGAGGAGATGTGGCGCCGCAGGGACGCCATGTCCCCCACCGGCAAGCAGGGTGAGCCGTGGGATGTCGCCTATGCCGCGCTGTTCCTCGCCTCAGATGAGTCCAAGTACGTCAATGGCG
>DAOTYE010000038.1:0-21045 GCA_034434915.1 Dehalococcoidales bacterium | reverse complement strand
CGCTCGTTGAAGCCAGCTTGCTTTTGATGTCCTGCTCAAGGTGGTCAGTCATCTGGTGGGCTTTGTCCAGGCTGATATCTCTGGGCATCACCAGATGGAGGTCAATATAGCGCTGGCTACCCGCTTTGCGCGTGCGCAGGGCGTGGAAATCAACCAGCTCGCCGACATGCTCCATAATGGCGGCTCTGATGATTTTCTCCTCTTCCTCAGGTAGCTTTACATCAATGAGTCCGCCAAAAGACTTCTTCACAACCGTATACCCCGACCGCAAAATGACAAAAGATACGATGATAGCAAGAACGGGGTCAATGACCGCAAGTCCGGTGAAACGGACAATGAGGAGTCCCACGAGCACGGCGCTGGTGGAGTAGACGTCTGCGGCGATATTGTGAGCGTTGGCTTCCAGGGCGATGGAATCGCTCGTGCGCGATACTCTGAGCAAATAGCGGGAAAGCGCAATACTGCTGACGATGGAGACAAGCATGACGCCGATGCCTGCCTCTGCCAGCTCCAATCGGGCTCCGGTGATGATGCGCTGAACGGAGGCGTAAATGATGAGGACGGCGGCAGTGAAAATGAGCCCTGCCTGAATGAGCGCGGCGACATTTTCCAGCTTTCCGTGACCGAAAGGGTGCTCTCTGTCCGCCGGACGGCTGGCGGCGGTTACGGCAAAAAAGGTGAGCATCACGGCGAGGACATCAAGCCCGCTGTCTGCCGCCTGCGCCAGGACGCTGATGCTCCCGGTAATGACCCCTACGGCTATTTTAAGCGTTACCAGACTGAGGACCACGGCGAAGGCGAGCTTAGCCGCGCCGCTTCTTGAGGATAGCACAACCCATCACCTACTTTGTGGCTTTACTCGCGGGAAGGGATAACCACGGGATGAAACGCCGCCATTCCTTTTTGTCCCAGACGACGAGAAGCATGGGGGCCACGCAGATAGAGTCAAATGTGCCGACGATGATGCCAATCATCAACACCACCACGAAGTTCTGAATCGTGGCACCCACGAAGAACATGATGGCAAGGACCGTGATGAGGGTGGTAAAGCTGGTATTGAGCGAACGGCTGAGCGTCTCCACGAGGCTGTTGTTCACCACCACGGCGAAGTCACCGCTCACGCCCATCTGCGTGTTTTCACGGATGCGGTCAAAGATGACTACGATGTTGTTCACGCTGTAGCCGATGACGGTCAGAATACCGGTGATGAACATCAGGTTCACTTCCCAGTTGAGGAAGGCGCCCAGTATGGCGAAAATGCCCAGCGCAATGATAGCGTCATGAAGCAGGGCGATAACGGCACAGGTGCCATAGCGGACGGGGTGGGGCATGCGCCGGAACGCCCAGGTCAGATAGAGCAGGATGCCCACTGACGCCACCAGGACAGCAATAGCGGCATTTCTGGCGGTCTCTGTGGCGATGAGCGGCGATACTGAATCAAACTGGGTCTCAGTCAGCTTGCCAAAACGGGCACTGAGCCCGGCCTCAAGTTTGTCTTTATCCTCAGTGGTCAGTTCTTTGGTGCGGATGAGGTAGTCCCCGGCGCCGGTCCTTTGCACAATGGAGTTGGAATAGCCAAGGTTCGCCAGCTCCTGGTTAAGCTCGTCCTGCGTCACCGTCTGCTCAAAGTCCACAGTGAGCATAGAGCCGCTGGTGAACTCCACCCCCAGCTTCAGCCCAAGTGTCCCCAGGGCAATAAAGCTGATGAGTAGCAGAATTGCCGAGATGAGGAAAAATGAAAACCGTTTACCGACGATATCAAACATTATTTTTCCCTCACAAAAGTGCTGAATAGCGATGGTTTTTCAGCAAAAGCCGTGCCGATGAAGAAGCGCATGAGAGTTCTGGTGACCACAATGGCGGTGAACATGCTCACCGTGACGCCGATGGCGAGAGTGACGGCAAAGCCCATCACCGGCGCACTGCCGGCGATACTGCTGCCGAGCCAGTAGAGGATGGCGCAGGCAATAAGGGTGGTGATATTGCTGTCCCAGATGGCTCTCCAGGCGCGGGTGAAGCCGGCTTCAATTGCCGCGCCCAGCGTCCGCCCCGTGCGCAGTTCTTCCTTCAAACGCTCAAAGATGAGGATATTGGCATCCACCGCCATGCCCAGTGATAGAACGAAGCCGCCCAGTCCGGCGAGGGTGAGCGTTACCGGGATGAGCTTGAAGATGGCGAGGACCAGCGTGCCGTAGAATAGGAGCGCTACGCTCGCCAGGAAGCCGGGGAGGCGGTAATAGGCTATCATGAACAGCATCACCAGCAGGACGCCGATGATGCCGGCGGCAATGCTTTTCTCTATAAATCCGGCGCCGAGTATGGGCGAAACGGTCTGTTCATAGATGGGCTTGAGCGGGACGGGGATGCGCCCGGCGTTTAGCAGTCTGGAAAGCTCCTGCGCCTCTCCAAGGCTTAGCCCCTCAATCTGTCCGCTGGTGGAGATTTTGGATTGGACAATGGGGGCGATAGGCTTGCCGTCATCACCCAGGAGAGGCTCGCCGCTGAGGTAAATTCCCAGAGGCTTACCGATGAGCCTGCCCGTGATTTCTGCGGAAAGCTTGCTCCCTTCTTCATTCCACTCAAAGATGAGGAGCACCCTGCCGAAGCTGTCAGTGGTGACATAGGTATTCTCTTTGAAATAAGCGCTGGTCAGCTCTTTCTTTTCGCCGTTGATGGTGCCTGTAGCGGGAACCCAGCTTTCTTTTCCCTGGGCGTCCGTCACCCTTTCTCTGAACTCAAGGAGGGCGGTCTGGCCGATAAGTCGCTTAGCCTTGTCTGCTTCACTGATGCCGGGAAGCTCCACGAGGATGCGGTCTTCCCCCTGTTTCTGGATAACCGGCTCGGTGACGCCCAGGATATTGATGCGCTTCTCAATCACGGCTATGGCGCCTGCCATTGCTTCTCCCTCTGAGCCCTTTTCTATTCTGGAGAGGTCAGCCTGATAGACCATGTGGATGCCGCCTTTGAGGTCAAGCCCGAGCCGCATCGTTTCCCGCCCGAAGAACGGCTGAAAGAGGGCTACTAGGGAAAAGACAAAAATGGCTACGATGATTGCTGCGAATATAGTATTTCTTTTCGTCATTTTCTTTACCTGTCCTGGTTATTCTCTGAAGTAGGTGATGTTATCATGGCTTTAGCGCGGGCGAGCGCTTCTTCTCTGGTCTTGATTTCTCCGCCTGCCTGTGCCTCCCGCACTGATTCAAGGATAGCGCCAATACGCGGTCCGGGGCTCAGCCCGAAGAGTTTAATGAGGTCATTGCCGTCAATCAGTTTCGGCGGGACGACCACACTTTCTTCCGCAAACCTCTGTTCAATGAGATAGGCGACCATACGGGTGTGCTTTTGCCATTCAGCTCTGTCCAGCGTTTTCCCCCTCGTCGCCAGGTGGTCGGCTAAACTCAGGAAGAGGATGTCAATGCCGGCATCTTCAGTATCGCGGAAATAGCGGTAGATGGCACGGTGGGTGGGCAGTCCCTCAGCGCTCATCTGGGTGGGGCGGAGATGATGGCGCACCAGAAGCTCCACCAGCTTTATTTCCCTGGCGCTGAACCTTAGCCTCTGCATGATGTCTGTCACTATCTCTGC
Source organism: Dehalococcoidales bacterium (assembly GCA_034434915.1). Taxonomy (GTDB): domain Bacteria; phylum Chloroflexota; class Dehalococcoidia; order Dehalococcoidales; family RBG-16-60-22; genus DAOTYE01. The sequence goes on along the minus strand of DAOTYE010000038.1, from coordinate 17,460 downwards.
GCCTTCTCCGGCATGTCCCAGGAAGCGGGCTCTGCCGGTAGCGTCAATAGCTTTCGTCTGCGGCTTGGCGATGTCATGCAGAAGGGCGGCAAGCTTGAGCAGGGCACTGCGGGTGCTGCCGTGGCTCACCTCCTGTTTGAAATGTTGTTCCAGCTTTGGCGACCACGGCACAGAGGCGAGCACCTTTTCATCAGCGTAGTCCCAGGCATTCTGCCTGAGGATGAAGTCAACGGCGCGGACGGTTTGCAAGGAATGCTCCAGAACGTCCCAGACGTGGATTTTAGGCTGGTCAACGCCTCTGCCCTGTGCCAGCCCGGGAATTAATGCCGTGAGCAGTCCAAGTTCATTCAGGTAACCCACTGATTTTCCCGCGCCGGGGAGGGCGAGCATCTTGAGAAGCTCTTCCCGCACCCGCTCGCCGGCGACCCCTGAAACGAGGCAAGCATGGCGCCGGATGGCGTTTTCAGTTTCACCGTCAATGGTGAAGCCAAGCTCGGCGGCGAGCCGCACCGCCCTGATAAGGCGCGCCGGGTCATCTGGAAAAGACGATTCGCTGACCTGCCGTAGCAATCTGTTCCGTATGTCTCTCTGTCCGCTGAACGGGTCAATAATCTCAGGGAAAGAGATGATGCTTTTGCCTTTGACAAAGGTAATTTCGGCGAGGTCAATTGCCATGGCGTCTATGGTGAAATCCCGCCGGGAGAGGTCTTCCCCAATGGTGCCTCTGAGCGCGGAGAAATCAATTTCCCCGCCACCCTTTGTTTCGGCAGTTTCAGGAGGGACCACCCTGCCGATGCGGTTCACCGCGTCAAGAAGGACATAAGTCCCACCGATTGCCTCTGCAAACTGCGTGGCAATTTCCAGCGCATCGGCGTCAGCGGCGATGTCTATGTCCGCCGTGTGCCGCTCCAGCAGAAGGTCACGCACCATGCCGCCGATGAGGTAGGCTTTCACGTTCCTTGCCGCAAGGAAACGGCTGACACTGCCCAATAAAAAATAAGCGCCGGGTTCAACTGCCTTTTTCAATTCAGACACCGTGAGCAGAGACATCTGATAAACTATACTACCAAGCAGGCGTTATTATCAAGTTTCAGGGACGGGGATGTCACAAGTCAGGTTTTTGAAAAGGGGCATGAACTATGATGAAAGTAGCTCTTTAACCTTGCTGATGAATGCCGGCAGTACTTTCCGCCAGTCACCCACCACGCCGTAGCGGGCGTACCGGAAGATGTTTGCTTCAGCATCCTTATTGATGGCGATGATGTTCCTGCTTGCTGAACAGCCTGCCATGTGCTGGCTTGAGCCTGAGATGCCCACGGCAATATACATCTCCGGCGCAATCACCTTGCCGGTAAGCCCCACCAGGCGCACGTTGGGCACCCAGCCGCTATCGGCGGGAGGTCGGCTTGCTGCCACGGCTCCCTTGAGCAGTGCCGCCAGCTCTTCCAGTTGTCTGAAGCCTTCCGCACCGCCCATGCCTCTGCCACCGCTCACCACCACCTTTGCCTCCTCCAGCCTGATGCCTTCCATTGCCTGCGTCTTCTTTTCCACCAGCTTGAGCCTAAATGTTGACTGGTTAATCGCCGCGTCAAAATTGACTATCTCCCCCTTTCGGGAGCTATCGCGCGGCAGAGGTTTCACTGTCTTGGCTCTTACCGTGGCTATCTGTGGGGAAAGGTCGCTGGTAAAAACGGCATGGACATTGCCGCCATAGACCGGCTTGGTCAGCAGGATTTTTTTAGAACCGGGGTTAAGGGAAAGGTCAATGCAGTCAAGGACCGCCACCGTCTGCAATCTGAAAGCAAGCCTCGGCGCCAGGTCACGCCCGATGTCCGTCTGCCCCATAATGACAACCTGTGGCTTCAGTTCTTTGATGAGCTTTTCAGTGATGGCAAGATATGCTTCAGGATGGTAGTTTTTCAGCAGTGCATTGTCAGCGAAGTATGCCGTGTCAGCACCAAAGGCAATGGCTTCTGAGGCGATTTCTTTTATGCCACTTCCGGCGGTGAAGGCGCTCAGTTTTACAGACAGGTCGTCCGCCAGCTTCCTGCCGCAGGCAAGCAGTTCGGTGGCAAGCTCGGTGAGCTTCCCGTTTGCCGCTTCCGTGAGGACCATCACGCCGTTTTCATCTGCCATGCTTCAGCCCTGCTTACAGTAGTTTAGCCTCTCTCAGCTTGACGGCGAGGTTTGCTCCCGCCTCCTCCGGCGTCTCCCCGCCGATGATTTCACATCTGCTTTCGCGGACGGGCTGGAAAAGGTTGACCAGCAGTAGCTTTCTTCCCATCGCCCCTGTTTTTGCCGGGTCAATGCTTATTTCCGCCGGCTTCCAGACCACCGGTTCAATCTTCTTGGATGCCAGAATGCCTTTGATGGTGGGGTAGCGCGGCTCGCCGAGCTCATTGCTCACGGTGATGAGGGCGGGGAGTGGCGTTTCAATCACCTCGTAGCCGTCCGCTACCACGCGCTCAACCACTGCTTTGCCATCAACCACCGCTACCTTTCTGGCGATGGTGATGCAGGGTATTCCCAGCATTTCTGCCATGCCGATGCCCGTCTGCCCAAAGTCCCAGTCTGCCGCCTGCCGACCGCACAAAATGAGGTCATACGCGCCGATTTTTCTGACGGCTGTGGCGAGCGTATAAGCGTTTGAAATGCTGTCACCATCGGCGAAGGCAGAATCTTCAAGCAGGATAAGCTCATCTGCGCCCATGGCGAGCGGTTTTTTGACTACCTCGCGGAGCAAATTGCTGCCCATGCTGAGGATGGTGACTTTAGCGCCGCTGGTTTCCTTGATGCGGAGGGCGGCCTCAACGGCGTGCAGGTCAAAGGGGCTGAGGACTGCGGCGATGCCCTCCGCAGGGATGATTCTGCGGGCGGGAGCGTCAATCTTAATGCTGGTGGGAGGGACTTCTGGGTCAGTGATTTGCTTGACGCAGACGATGATGTTCATGGGTTTTTCCCGATTACTGTAACATCAGCCATGTGACCTGTCAAGGAGGAAACTACGCTGGTTCCTGATTGGGAAAAGTCCAAAAGCGTGGTCTCATGCGGCAGGGCGGAAGCACACCACACGCTCAATACCGGCGAGGTCTGGAAAAATCTCAATCTTTGCCGTGGGGAAGGTGCGCTTTACTATGTCAGTGACCGCTCCACTCTGCCCCAGGCCGATTTCCATAAGCACATATCCGCGCGGGCGGAGTTTGTCTTTTACCTGCGGACAGAACCGGCGGATTTCATCCAGTCCGTCTGCCCCGCCGTCAAGAGCGGCTTTAGGCTCATAGCTGAGGGGACCTTTTTCCGGGATTTCTGCAGTTTTGACATAAGGCAGGTTTGCCGTGATAAGGTCAACCGGCTCAGGGAGTGGCTCAAGAAGGTTGCCCGCTAAGAGACGGATTCTGCCGGCGACTCCGTGCCGTTCACAGTTGATGCGGGCGACCGCCAGCGCGTCTGCGGAGCTATCTGTAGCATAAATGGTTACCTCTGGCAGGTGGACGGCAAGGCTCACGGCTATTGCACCGCACCCTGTCCCCACATCGGCGCAGGAAATAATGTGGTATCTGCGCGCCAGCTCAATAGCTTTCTCCACAAGAGTTTCTGTCTCCGGACGCGGCACCAGCACCCGCCTGTCCACACAAAAGTCCAAGCTGTAGAACTCTTTGTGTCCGGTGATGTAGGCAATCGGCTCGCCTTTAAGGTAGCGGTTAATGAAGTGCCAGAAGGATTGTTCTTGTGCTGGGGTCAGCTCCCGGTTGAGGTCTTGATAAAGTTGCACCCGGTCAGATTTGATGACATGCCGGAGCAGGATTTCACTTTCAAGGGTTCTCTCAGCCACGTGGCTGGCGGCGAGAAGCTCACGTGCCCGGCGCAGAGCTTCTTTCAGGGTCACGCCAGCGCCTCTAGCTGTTTTGCCTGGAAGGCGGCGGCGACGGCGTCAATCAGCTCGTCAATATCACCGTCAAGGATTTTGGGCAGATTGTGCATGGTGAGCCCGATGCGGTGGTCAGTGAGGCGGTCTTGCGGGAAATTATAGGTGCGGATTTTCTCTGAGCGCTCCGCTCCGCCCACCTGAGACCGCCGCTCCTGAGTTATCTTTTCTTCCTGCTTGCGCCGCTCAATATCAAGCAAGCGGCTGCGGAGCACTGCCATCGCCTTGGTCTTGTTCTGGAGCTGGGAACGTTCATCCTGACAGGTGACCACCATGCCGGTGGGAAGGTGGGTGATGCGGACGGCGGTGGCTACCTTGTTCACGTTCTGCCCGCCGGCGCTACCGGCATGGAAGATGTCAATGCGCAAATCGTCCGGATTGATTTTAATATCCACCTCTTCTGCCTCCGGCAGGACGGCGACTGTTGCCGTGGAGGTGTGGATGCGTCCTGATGCCTCGGTCAGAGGGATGCGCTGGACGCGGTGCACCCCGCTCTCATATTTCAGGCGACTGTAGGCGCCCCTGCCCTTGATTTCAAAGATGACTTCCTTGAACGCGCCGATGCCGCTTTCGCTGGCGCTGATGATGTCAGTCTTCCATCCTTTTGACTGCGCGTAGCGGCTGTACATGCGGAAGAGGTCGGCGGCAAAGAGCCCGGCTTCCTCACCACCCACTCCCGCCCGGATTTCCATGATGATGTCCTTCTCATCAGCGGGGTCTCTGGGGATGAGGGCAACCTTCAGCTCTTGCGTCAGCGCCGCCAGCTTTGACTCAAGACTGGTGATTTCCTGCTTGACAAGGGCGGTCATCTCCTCATCCAGCCCGTCATTGAGCATGGCTTTTGTTTCCTCCAGAGACTTGGCGGCGGCTTTGTAGTCCCGGTATTTGCTGACGATGTCCGCTATTGACGCCCGCTCCTGAGCCAGCTCCTGGAGCCGCTGTATGTTCGTGGCGACCTCTGGGGACGCCATCTGCTGGTCAATCTCCGCCAGGCGCTTTTCAATTTTATCTAGCTGGTTTAACATAATAGAAGAACTCCAGAAGAAATTATATCACAGCTCCTTAAAAACTAAAAAGCGCACAGAGCTTCTGTGCGTAATAATACCACATGCACGGTTATTTTAATTATAGGACTGTTGAGGGGAAAAGGAAAGGAGAGGTGAGCTATCCTCTCGCCTCCTCCACCATCTTCTTTCCGTAGTCCATCAGCACCTTCAGGCGCTCCGGCGGGGTCTTCTTATATTCTAGCCAGGCTTTCAGGGCGTCCATATGGGTGAGCTGGGAGGTCATGAGTGCGCCCAGGCGCGGGCGGGTCTCCCGCAGGATGTCCCGCGTGATGGTGAAGTAAGAAGCTTCTTTCAGGGCGTCCCGGAGGTCGCTTTCCTTCAGCAGGCTTTCAATCTGCGCCGGTGCGGTGATGTGCACCCGCACGATGGCGTCCTTGACCTTTTCCTTTTGCTCATTGATAGCGCGGAGGGCGGCGGCGGTGGGGTCAGCATCCTCTGCCTTTAGCTCAATGGTGAGGGTGAGGAATTTTCTCGCTTTCACCGGGTGGAACTCATAGCCTACTCTTCTTTTCACCGGGTCGGGCGCAATCTCCACCACGTAGAACCCTTTGTCAATGTCCTCATCGCCGAAGTCCAGCCGGTCCAGACTGCCGGCATAGACCACAGGCGGGTTTTCACCGAGCACCTGCCGGCGGTGGATGTGCCCCAGCGCCACGTAGTCAAACTCGGGTCGGGCGATGTTCCCAGGCAGAAGCATGTGCTCCTGCCCGATGGTCATCCCCTTTTCTGAACCCGTAGTTGCGCCCATGACCCACACATGTGCGGCAAGGACGGCGGGCAGGGTAGGGTCAAGCTCCCCGGCAAGGGAAGCTACTTTCTCAGTGAGAATCTGCTGAAGGCGTTCGTTGATTTGCTCCAGGGTGAGGCTTTTGGTATCCTCTTTGCTCAGGAGGGCATTGCGCCGTGCCCAGGGGAGCGAGGCGACCTGGACTACGCCACCCGGCGTGGAGATGCGCACCACCTCCGGCTTGCTGGAGACATGGACATTCTCCACCTCCAGCGTGCTGAAGATTTCCGTGGCAGTGGCGCGACCGCTCATATTGGGAGCATCATGATTGCCGACGAGGAGAAAGACCGGAATGCGCGCCTCAGAAAGACGGACGATGCGCCGGGCGAACTCCCTCTGCTGGGTGGGGGTGGGGTCGCGCGTCTTGTAGGTGTCTCCGCAGAAAAGAACCAGGTCAGCTTTGCTCTCTATGGCATAATCAACGAGCTCATCAAACGTCCTGAGGAAATCAAGGAAGCGGGTGGGGAGCCCCGTCGCGGGGTCCAGCCGGCTGTAGCTTTCCACCCCTAGGTGCAGGTCAGCGAAGTGGATGATTTTCATCCTTGTCCCCAATGTCTATGAACTCATTGAGATTGCCGCGTCCCGGTTTCATCGGGACTCACAATGAAATGCTAGCCGTTTGCTGAGGTCTTCCAGACCTGTCCCCCCTCCGGCAGTTTGAGGAATTCCTCCCCCTTCAGCTTCCAGTAGATAACATTCCTCAATGTGGCGATGGGCACCCGTATCTGGTTCATGGAATCGCGGTCGCGGACGGTTACCATTTTATCTTCCAGCGACTGGAAATCAATGGTCACGCAGAACGGCGTCCCAATCTCGTCCTGCCTTCGGTACCGCCTGCCGATGCTCTGAGCATCATCATACTGGGTTACCCAGCACTGGCGCAGGTCAGCGTAAATCTCGTTCGCCATCTTGACCAGGTTCTCTTTGCGGCTCAGCGGCAATACGGCTACCTTCACCGGGGCAATGGCGGGGTGGAAGTGGAGCACCACTCTCATGTCCCCTTTTTCATCCGGCTCCTCAGCGTAGGCATCGCACATGAAAGCAAGCACGGAACGGTCAACCCCCGCCGATGGCTCAATGACGTAGGGGACGATGTGCTCTTTGGTCTCCTCATCATAGAAAGTCAGCTCTTTACCGCTCTGGGCGGCGTGCTGTTTCAGGTCAAAGTCAGACCGGTTGGCGATGCCCTCAAGCTCAGACCAGCCCATCGGGAAGTTGTACTCAATGTCATAGCAACAGCGGGCGTAGTGTGCCAGCTCCTCTTTGCCATGGGGGCGGAGCCTCAGGTTTTCCTTTTTGATGCCCAGGGAGAGATACCAGTTCAGGCGCTCATTGAGCCAATAGTTGAACCACTGGTCGTCAGTGCCCGGCTTCACGAAGTACTCAATCTCCATCTGCTCAAACTCGCGGCTACGGAAGATGAAGTTGCCGGTGGTGATTTCATTGCGGAAGGACTTACCCGTCTGGGCGATGCCGAAGGGAAGGCGCTTGCGGGTGGAGGTGAGCACATTGAGGAAGTTGACGAAGATACCCTGCGCCGTCTCCGGGCGCAGGTAGACGATTGACGCCTCATCCTCTACGGGACCCATGAAGGTCTTGAACATGAGGTTGAACATCTGCGGCTCGGTGAGTTCACCGCCGCAGGAAGGGCATTTTTTCTCCTGCAACTGGTCAGCGCGCCATCTCAGGTGGCATTGCTTGCACTCAACAAGCGGGTCGGCGAACTGCTTCACATGTCCGCTGGCGACCCATACCTGCGGGTGCATCAGGATGCTGGTATCAAGCCCCGCCATGTCATCCCGTTGTTGTACCACGGCACGCCACCAGGCTTCTTTCACATTGCGCTTGAGCTCAACTCCCAGCGGTCCGTAGTCCCAGCAGCTTGACAGACCGCCGTAAATTTCACTGCTTGGAAAAACAAAGCCTCGCCTCTGGCTGAGGGAGACCAGCTTCTCCATCGTTACCTTACCTGCTTCTGCCATAAAGTCTCCTTAGTTATGTTTTACCTTTCCCTGTTGCCAGCACCCGTCTTATGGCAATGGTAAAAAGAATGCCCAGGATAACTCCTCCCAGCGCCATGACGATGAGGGCAAAGAGCCATAAGGGCATGAAGTGCTTACCGTAGGCATTGTAGCTGAAAATATCCAGCATTGCAAAGCTGAGAACAATCTGCGGCAGGGCGACCATATTGCCCATCAGGGTGAGCAGGCTTCCCAGCCATTCACCTGCCGGCTGGCGGAAACGGGAGCTTATGCGCAGAGTAAACCAGACGATGCCGAAAGATAGCAAGGTCAGGAAGAACTGCGGCAGAATTCCCCAGGCGATGAGCGCTTCCCGGTCCAGCCACCTGTCTGGCGTGCCGTCAGTGAAATGGTAGGCGGCCTCTTCCGGAAGGCGGGAGTAGAAAACGATAGCCAGGAGAAGCGAGATGACCAGAACGGCGACCGGAAGCGCCGCGTATTTCCAGCGGAAAGGAAGCATCTGGTTCATGGCATAGTTAGCGGTGCGGCAAGGGGGAGTTTGATGTCGTCGCTGGCGCAGGAACCAGAGAGCAATTACCATGCCCATGCCGGCAGCGATTATCGCGGCGAGGATGGGGATAACGGTCATCATTTACTGACACGTTACCAGCTTTGCGGCATGATGTCAAAGAAGATGGTTATGTCTCTTTAGAAGCTGAAGAAGCTCTTGTCTAAATCTCCTTCGTTGGAGTAGCCGCGGCTTTCCCAGTAGCCCTTGTAGTTAACGTCAGCGGAAAGCTCTATTTCCGTAATCCACTTAATCCACTTGTAGCCCCACTTGCTTTCCGCCACCAGCTGGAAGGGATATCCCCGCTCTGGAGGCATGGTGATTTCATTCATCTTGTATGCCATCATGATGTTGTTATTCAGTATGTAGTCAATGGGGAATGAGGTGGTATAGCCATCATAGGCATAAAAGATGATGATTTTAGCCTCTGGTTTAACACCGGCTTCAGCCAGCAGGTCTTTCACCAGCACGCCTTCCCACAGGATGGTGGCGCTCCATCCTTCCACGCAGTCCAGCCGAATCACCTTCTGATAGTGGGCATGTTTACTGATGACGTCATCATAGCTGAAGGTCAGGGGACTAGCCACCAGACCGGTGACTTTAAGTTGATACGTGCTGATATCCACGTACTGGGGACCTTTGATGGAGTTTTCCCGGAAGTCATTGACGGAGGAGAGGTTCTTGCCCTGGTATTCGCGGACTTCCACGGCGGGCAATTGCTGTGGCGCGTCCGTGGAAGGGCTGACCGCCGGAGACGGATTTGTGAAGCCAGCTTTAGTCAGGGACGCCCAGACGCCAGCAATGAGAACGGCGATAATTGCTATCAGGGGAACAATTTTCTTCACCATACCACACCACTCCTCACATCCTTGGGGGTTTCTAAGGGGGACTGATTTGATGTTCTCTGTTAAATTGTAACAGGCGGGTTGAGGACGTGTCAAAGATGGGTCTTCAGTCTCTTTCTTTCTCTGTGACGCCGATAACCGAAGCAATAGCGTAGGTCTTTGAGTGGGAGAGGCTGACGGTTATCTCTTGAAGACCCAGCTCATTTGCCTTGTCCTGAGCACGGCCGTACAGCCTGATAAGCGGTTTGCCGCTGGCATGATTTAAAGTCTCAATCTCTCGCCAGCCCATCCCTCTCCTGCCCGTCCCCAGCAGTTTCATCACTGCTTCCTTGCAGGCAAACCGCGCCGCCAGAGATGATGGCTTGTCCCGGTAACGCTCTATCTCTGCCCTCGTATAGACCTTGTTCAGGAAGGGCTCCCCCCAGCGGGCGATGGCACGTCTGATGCGGGAGATTTCTATCATATCAATGCCGGTATAGTGAGCCATTGACGTGTCCGCCTCTTATCCTTGGAGTTCTTTCATAAGCTCCGTGCTGAGGTTCCGCAGTATGGTGCTGGAGGGACGGGAATAAAGGTGGGCAAAGAGAGGAGTGATGGAAATATACCCCTGTTCCACCGCCCAGGCATCAGTCCTGCGGTCGTTACTGGTGGTGATTCGCTGGCGGTCAAGCCGGTAGTATTTGCCGTTTTCATCTTCGCCTTCTGCCACGGTATTGATGTGGCACTTGTGGGCAAGGCGGGTGACCTGAATCCCTTTTATTTGCTCAATGGGCAGGTCAGGCAGGTTCACGTTGAGGAAAATGTGGTGGGGCAGAGAATCGGACAAAATCTTCCGGGATAGCATGGCGGCGAGCTTAGCCGCGGTATCCAGATGTCCCGGGCTGATAGTGCGGTCGCAAGAAATCGCCAGGGCGGAACAGCCGTGCAAGTATCCCTGCAGGGCTGCGCCTACTGTCCCTGAGATGAGGGCGTCATCGCCGAGGTTTTTCCCCGGGTTGACGCCCGAGGCGACGAGTTTCACCTTACCTTTCACCAGCTTGCCCAGCGCCAGAATGACGCAATCGGACGGCATGCCGCTTACGCTATAGGCTTCCACTCCCGGCTCCGGCGAGGGCACCTGCTGTACCCGCAGGGTTTGGTGGAGCGTTACCGCCGTGCCGGTGGCACTGCGCTCTCTGTCCGGCGCCACGACGACCACCGGGGCGATGTGTTTAAGCTCTTTCACCAGCAACCAGAGACCGTCTGCATGAATACCGTCATCATTGGTGACCAGGATTTTCATCTTCATTAGTTTATCACGGCACAGGCTGAAGCGACAAATGACGGCTCCGGGTTCTGCCTGATGCGGTCACTGCCTGTCCCGATGCAATCCGGGCGGCAATCTCAGTAAATTGCAATAGGGATTGCTTCCCTCCGCGCGATGGGAAAAAATCAAGTACAAATAAAACCAAGGGACAGTTATTGATGAACGACTTTTTTTATGATACTATGAAGTTTAATACCAAAGGTGCTGTGGGGTTGAGGAGATGGGAACTGAGGTTACGCTAAACCTCAACGGGATAAAAGTCAGTGGTCGTCCCGGGACGACTATTCTGGAACTGGCACGTCAGAATGGTATCGCCATCCCCACCCTGTGTTACCTGGAAGGCTTTCCGCCTGTGGGCGCCTGCCGGCTCTGTGTGGTTGAAGTGGAGGGCTCGCGGACGCTGGTTGGCTCCTGTCATACCCCCATCGCTGAGGGCATGGTCATCCAGACGCACTCACCCAAAGTGATTGAAGCACGCCGGGTGATGGTTGAGCTTCTCCTTGCCAGCCATCCTGATAATTGCCTTATCTGCGATAAAGCAAACATCTGCGAACTGCGCAAAATTGCCGCCGACCTGGAAGTGGGTCTGCCCCGGTTCCATGCCAGGAAGCACTACTATCCCATGGAAATGGAAAACCCTTATCTGCTGCGGGACATGGCTAAGTGCATCCATTGCCGGCGGTGTGTCATCGCCTGCAAGAATGTAAAAGGGCAGAATCTGTTCAGCATGGCATACCGCGGATTTGAGAGCAAAGTCATCTTCGGTTGTGATGAACCTCTGCCCGGTGGCGAGGTCTGCCGTGATTGCGATGTGTGTGCCTCTGTCTGCCCCTCAGAAGCCTTGATGAAGCCGTGGAAACCGCGTGAAGAAAGGGCGAATAAAGCGCTTTATATTAAAGGATAGGTGATGAGCCAGCAGGGCATTTCAATCCGGCCGGAAAAACGGGATGAGCTTATTTTGAAGCTTAAAGAGGCGCAGAGCCGGTTCGGCTACATATCCCGGGAGGTCATCACAGCGCTTGCGGAGTCCTTCAACCTGCCGGTGAACGAGGTCTACGGCATCGCCAGCTTCTACTCTTTCCTCTCCGTTAAACCGCTTGGCAGGAACGTCATCCGCGTTTGCAAGAGCCTGCCCTGCTACCTAAAAAATGGGGAGATGATAATTGACAGCGTGGCGAAAGAGCTGAACATCAAGCCGGGAGAGACCACTCAGGACGGCCGGTTCTCATTTGAGCTGACCAATTGTATCGGGCTGTGCGATGGCGCACCGGCGATGATGATTAACCAGGACGCCCATACTGACCTCACCCCGGAAAAAATCGCTGACATTTTGAAGAAGTATAAATAGTTTTTTGGAGGAAACCGTGCCGCAGGCGCGGGTGGTCTTAAAAAACTGTGGCGTCATTGACCCCGGGAATATCAAAAGTTTTCTGGAGCATGACGGTTTTGAGGCACTGGCGAAGGCTCACCAGATGACTCCTGACGCGGTCATCAATGAAATCAAAGCGTCCGGACTGAGAGGTAGAGGCGGGGCAGGCTTTCCCTGTGGCTTGAAGTGGGAAGGTGCGCGGAAGTCTGCGGGCGATGAGAAATACGTCATCTGCAATGCGGACGAGGGAGAGGTGGGGACGTTCAAGGACAGGTATCTTCTTGAGAGAGACCCTTTCAGCCTCGTTGAAGCCATCGCCATCGCCTGTTACGCCATCGGCGCAAAGCAAGCCTATATCTACCTGCGCGCCGAATACCACCACCTGTTCAGCTTACTGCAGAATGCCATAGACCAGGCTAAAAAAGCCGGCTATCTTGACGGCTGTACCATTGAGATTCGCGAGGGGGCTGGGGCATATGTCTGCGGGGAAGAGTCGGCACTGATGGAATCAATTGAAGGCAGGCGCGGCGAATCGCGCTATCGCCCACCGTTTCCCACCACCGCCGGGCTATGGGGCAAGCCCACCGTCATCAACAACGTTGAAACGCTGATGAACATACCGCGCATCATCCTCAACGGCGCCGGCTGGTTCAGCCAGATGGGCACGGAGAAGAGCAAGGGCACCAAGGTCTTCTCCGTGAGTGGGGATGTGGGCAAGCCGGGAGTGTATGAAATGATACTGGGGAGCAAGCTGAGGGAGCTGGTGGAGGAGCTGGCGCAGGCTAAGGATATTAAGTTCGTCCAGATTGGCGGCGCCACCGGCAGGATTGTGCCCTATGCTATGATAGATACACCGCTCGCTTTTGAGGCAGTGCTGGGGGCGGGGGCGGTCACAGTCTTTAACCAGAGCCGGGATGTGGTGGAGATGGTCTACCGCACCATGGAGTTTCTCACCGAGGAGTCCTGCGGAAAGTGCACGCCCTGCCGGCAGGGGACGGAGGTCATTCTTGAGATATTGAGGAAATTCCGGCATGGCGAGGGGCGGGAGCGTGAAATGAAAGACATGGCAGACCTGTCCCGCGTGATGATGATTACATCGCTTTGTGGACTGGGGCAGGCGGCGCCAAACGTCATCATTGACAGCTTACAGTATTTCAGAGGGGAATATGAAAGCCGGGTAAAGGCTAACGGGGGTGACGCATGAAGACGATTACCAGTCAGAAGCCTGCCGATGAGGTAATGAAATATGTAAGCAAGTGCCAGAAGGTGTACATCATTGGGTGTGGCACATGCGCCACGCTGTGCCATACCGGAGGCAAGTCTGAAGTGCTGGCGATGAAGAAAAAGCTGGAAGAGGCGGGCAAAGAGGTCCCCGGCTGGATGATAATCCCCACCGCCTGCGATGAGCTGACCAAATATGCGCTGGAAGCGGAAGCCAATGTGATTGAGAAAGCGGACTGCATTCTGGCGATGACCTGCGCCGTGGGTGTGCAGATGATAGCCCTGCACCGACCCGACCGGGCAATCTATCCCGCCCTCAATACATTGTTCATCGGCATGAAGGAAAGTCCCGGAATATACAAGGAGGTCTGTCTCCAGTGCGCCAGCTGTGTGCTGGGACGGACCGCCGCCATCTGCCCGCTGGTCAGGTGCGCCAAGAGCTTATTTAACGGACCCTGCGGCGGCTCATCTGGCGGAAGGTGCGAGATTTCCAAGGACGTCCCCTGCGCCTGGCAGATGATATATGACCGGCTGGTAGAACTGGGACGCCTTGACGAGCTGGAAGAGATTGCACCGTATAAGGACTGGAGTGTTGCGGTTACCGGAGGACCGCGCAGGATTGACATAGAAGCGGAGTGTGCCGTGCCACAGGAGGCTAAGCATGAAAGCCGGAACTAATCTGGAGAAAGTGCTCACCAGCGGTGCGTTTGCCGTTACCGCTGAAGCCGGTCCGCCCAAAGGGACGAATGCTGATGCTGTCCGCAAAAAGGGCGAACTGCTCCGGTGCTGTTGTGATGCGGTCAATGTGACTGATAACCAGACGGCGATTGTGCGTATGTCCAGCCTGGCGGGCTGTCTTATTCTGAAGCAGATGGGCATTGAGCCGGTGATGCAGATGGTCGTCCGCGACCGCAATCGCCTTGCCATCCAGAGCGATGTGCTCGGTGCAGTGGCGCTGGGCATCGGCAATATCCTCTGCCTCTCAGGCGACCACCAGAGGTTCGGCAACCACCCGCAGGCGAAGGGCGTCTTTGATATTGACTCCATCCAGCTTATCCAGACGCTCAAGCGCATGCGCGATGAAAAGAAGTTCATCAATGGGGAGGATATTGCCGGTGAGGTGCCGCTGTTCATCGGTGCGTCCGCCAATCCCTTTGCTGACCCTTTTGAATATCGCGCCGCCCGCCTAGCAAAGAAGGTCAAAGCCGGCGCTGATTTTATCCAGACGCAGGCGGTCTTTGACATACCCCGCTTCAGGAAGTGGATGGACATGGTAAATGAGCTGGGTCTATCACAGCAGGTGGCTATTCTGGCGGGCATCATCCCGATGAAATCAGTCGGTATGGCGCGCTATATGAAGACTTCCGTGCCGGGAATCATCGTTCCGGATGAGGTAATGAAGCGCATGGAGCAGGCGAAAAACGTCAAAGAGGAAGGCGTCAAAATCACGCTGGAAGTTGTTGAGCAGGTCAAACAGATACCCGGGGTACGTGGCATTCACATCATGGCGGTAGGGTGGGAGGATATCGTGCCGGAGATTGTGGCAAAGGCTGGCTTGATGCCGAGACCGGCAGGATAAACTCGGTTCACATCAAAGACACGAGAGGGGCTGATGCCCCTCTTTTCATTTCCAGCACTTCTATTTGTTGTATCATTGGGGGCATTGTAAAATGAAGACGGCCGCGCCTATGAAAACCAGCGATTTTGATTATAATCTCCCCGCGGAGCTCATCGCCCAGACACCTATTGAGCCCAGAGACCACTCCCGGCTCCTGGTCTTGAGCCGGAAAGACGGCTCTATGGAGCACCGCCGCTTTTATGAAATCATTGAATTTCTGAGGGAAGGTGATGTCCTCGTCTTCAATGATAGCCGCGTCATCCCTGCGCGCCTTTACGGCAGGAAAGAGGGGAGCGGTGGCAAGATAGAAATCCTCCTCCTGCGCCGACTGAACACCGGCGTCTGGGAAGCCATCGTCAAACGAAGCAAGCGGCTCCACCTCGGCGCAAGAATTAATATCGTTAGCGATGATGAAAAGAAAGCGGATGTCACGGCTGAGGTGCTGACAGGGGGCGATGGCGGCAGGAAGACATTGAAATTCTCTGATGAAGCTCTGCTCTTTGACCTGGGGCGGATTCCTCTTCCCCCCTATATCCGTACTCCACTGACTGACCCTGAGCGCTACCAGACGGTGTATAGCCGGGTGGCGGGCAGTGTTGCCGCCCCGACGGCGGGCTTGCATTTCACTCCGGAGTTGCTGAAGAAGATAGAACAGAAAAATGTGAAGTGTCTTTTCGTCAGCCTGCACATCGGGCTTGATACCTTCAGCCCGGTGAGGGAAGATGACCCCACACGGCACACCATTCATCAGGAATATGGAGTGGTGAGTCAGGCTACTGCCGATGAGCTATCCCGGGCGAAGCGGGAAGGCCGGCGCGTCATTTGCGTGGGCACGACGACCGTGCGCATCCTGGAGCAACTGGCTCAGGAGGGCAATCCTGCTGAGCTTAAGCCTTTCGGAGGATGGGTCAACCTGTTCATCCTGCCGGGTCATCATTTCCGCCTGGTGGACGCCATGATTACCAATTTTCATCTTCCCCGCTCCACTCTCCTCATGCTCGTCACTGCCTTTGCCGGCAGAGACCTCATCATGCAAGCCTACCGGGAAGCCATCAATCAGAGATACCGCTTTTACAGCTTTGGCGATGCCATGCTGATACAATGATTTCCGCGGGTATGCGAATGCGATTTACCTCAATCATGAGACATAATTCAATGTTTTCCGTCTGATTTTTACTGTGCCTATTGACAAATAGAAAGAACAATTCTATATTTTATACTTATCAACCTGTCTGCAACATGCGCAATCCTGGCGCAGGGCAAAGGAGGTGATAGCTCACAGCAGAAAGATAGTAGTGGCGGCTTCTTTTAATCCGAAGAGTGGTTCATTTATTCAAAAAGGAGTGAGAAATGATGAGCAAGAGATGGATATTAGGACTATTCATATTGGTGGTGATAATCGCGTTATTGGGCGCATGTGCCAAACCAGCGCCAGCACCCGCACCGGCACCTGCTCCTGCTCCGGCACCCGCACCAGCTCCGAAACCCGCACCAGCACCTGCCCCGTCTCCGTCACCGGCTCCCACACCTGCCCAGCCGGCGACAACCTACAAATGGCGTATGGTCAGCATGTGGGCTGAGCCTGAAGCGAGCTATAAAGCCAACGTCAGACTGGCTGAGAACGTCAAAGCCATGAGCAATGGGCGGATTCAGATTGAGACTTTCTCCTCCGGCTCGCTCATGCCATACACGGAATACTTTGACGCCATCAGAGCGGGCGTGGTGGACCTGGTGGAAGCCGGCGGCACCTATTGGACCGGTAAAGACGCCACACTGGCGGCGGTAGATAGCTCGTCTATCTTTCTGGACAACTATCTCAAGGCGTATGTCTGGGCGTATGAGTACGGGGGCATTAACCTGATTCGGGAAGCCTATGCGGCTCATGGCTTGTTTTACATTGGCAGTCATGCCTACGGCTTTGCCGGCGAATCAATGGTCTTCAAGACACCGGTCCGTACCGAGGCTGACCTCAAGGGTATCAAGATGAGAGCCCCGGAAGATGCGGCGGAGACTTTCAAAGCTCTGGGCGCTAACACGCTCACCATACCCGGCGCTGAAGTCTATACCGCTCTCAATACCGGTCTTGTTGATGCCGCTGACTGGTCCTCAGTAGGCGCAAACTTCAAGCTCAAGTTCCATGAGGTCGCCAAGTACTACTCCCGCCCCGGCGACTATCATGTGGGCGGCTTGGGTGAGTTCACCATGAAGCTGGAAAAGTGGAACGCCCTGCCGGACGATGTCAAGTCTATCATGCTACGCGCGGCGCAGGTACAGTTCCTTGACGGCTGGGCGATGACCTCACTTGATGACTTCACCGCTATTGAAGGATTAACTAAAGCAGGTGCCCAGATGATAACCTGGGACCCTGAACTTACCAAGAAAATCAAGACCCTGTATACCACGCACCTCAAGAATCGTGTTATCAAGACCCCGCTCGGCGAGAAAATCTACAATAGCATACAAGAGTTTTTGAAGCTGAGCACACCGCCTTCATAGCGTAAGATTCCAACCAGCTTAGCTCGGGAGCGGGCATTAAGCCCGCTCCCGTGTGACTATTGCTGGAGGGGCTTTGGAATAATCGCTTGGGTGGAAAGGGGGTGGTAGTTTTCAGAATAGACATTTAGCGGGCTCTTGAATTAAACTCTTACATTAAATCAGGAGGAGGAAATGAGGAAGGTTCTAATTTTTTCTATCGTGATTGTGGTCTTATTTGCGCTGGTAGCCATTGGCTGTGCGCCGAAACCAGCGCCAGCACCTTCACCAGCTCCGGCACCTGCACCAGCGCCGGCTCCA
>DAOTYE010000037.1:0-22848 GCA_034434915.1 Dehalococcoidales bacterium | reverse complement strand
CGTTCCCCTTTCTGCCATCTTTGCCAGCGGTCTATATCTGCCTTGACCATCATCTCCACCAGCTCAGAGAACTTTACTTTTGGCTGCCAGCCCAGCTTCTGTTTTGCTTTAGTGCAGTCACCCTGCAGATAATCAACATCCAGAGGTCTGAAAAACCGCTCATCAGTTTTTACATATTTTTTCCAGTCAAGCCCGGCAATGGCAAAAGCTTTCTCAGCGAATTCTTTGACGGAATGCACCTCTCCCGTGGCAATGACGTAATCATCCGGCTCTTTTTGCTGGAGCATGAGCCACATTGAGGCAATGTACTCCGGCGCATAGCCCCAGTCCCTCTTGGCTTCAATATTCCCCAGCTTCAGCTCTTTTTCTAAGCCCAGGCTGATTTTAGCCACTGCGTTTGAGATTTTCCTGGTGACAAACTCAAGGCCGCGCAGGGGAGACTCGTGGTTAAAAAGAATGCCATTGCAGGCAAAGATTCCGTAGCCTTCGCGGTAGATTCTGGTCACCCAGTAGCCGTAGAGCTTGGCGGCGGCATAGGGGCTTGAGGGGCGGAAAAGGGTAGCTTCAGTCTGGGGTTTGGAATTGCCTCTGCCAAACAGTTCGCTGGTTGACGCCTGATAGAATTTTATTTCTGGATTAATCTCTCTGACTGCTTCCAAAACTCGTGTTACTCCCAGTCCGGTAATCTCACCTGCGCCGATAGGCTGTTCAAATGAAGCGCCAACGAAGCTCTGCGCCGCAAGGTGATAGATTTCATCAGGCTTAGATATCTTTATTGCTTCAATCAGGGACGCCGCATCAATCAGGTCAGCCGGTATCAGCTCAATTCGGTCAAACACCTCTAGGCTTTGGAGTCTCCAGAAGTTAGGGGTGGAAAGTCTGCGGAAGGTGCCAAAAACCCTGTAACCTTTCTCCAGGAGGAATCTGGCAAGGTAGGCACCATCCTGCCCCGTTATCCCGGTGATTAAGGCTGTTTTGGGCATAAAAGCTCCTTTTCATGAGGTGGTACTGTATTCTGGAATCATCTCTGAATTCACATATCCATTGATGCCACTATTATATCGTGCCTTTCTATGGGAAACAACTGTTTCATGCCAAGTGGTTTGACAGCGCATTGGGGCGCGGGAAGAAAGAATTCAGAGGTGGGATTTGTGGAAAAGAGGAGGTTTTACAATGGCGTTTAATGACTGAAGCGCCGGGAAAAGGCGCAATAACTTTTAAAGTGCCGGTTATTTCTGATGACTTAATTGTCACGTTTTTGCTGGCGGCATACCTTGGGGGCGCCAGTCACTAAAATCAACGGAATATTATAGTATATCCATGCGTTGGCTAACCTTCAAATTTGTAGCCGAAGCCATGAATTGTAATCAGATGCTCTGGGCACCTCGGGGCATCCTCTATTTTTTGCCTTAGTGACCGTATGTGGACGTCTACCGTACGGGCGGTGCCGGCATAATCATACCCCCATACCTTCTCAACAAGATGCTCACGGTTGAAAACCTGCCCCCGATTACGCATCAGGAAAACAAGCAAATCAAACTCCTTAGGGCTCAATTTTAACATCACACCATTGCGGAGAACGCGATGTCCGGTGACATCAACCTCAATACTGCCAGCTTTGAGGACTGTTGCCACTGCTTTTTCCGGAGCCGGGGTTTGCGGCTCTATCCGCTGAGAACGCCTTAGTGTAGCTCGGATACGGGCTAAAAGCTCCCGGACACTAAAAGGCTTGGTGATGTAATCATCGGCGCCTAGCTCCAGTCCTATCACCTTGTCAACCTCTTCTGTCTTTGCCGTTAGCATCAGGATGGGAACTGACATTTCTTTACGCAGTATCCGGCATACTTCAAAGCCGTCTAATTTGGGGAGCATGATATCCAGTAGAATCAGGCTGGGTTTCTCCTTCCTAGCCAGTTCCAGTGCCTCAACACCATCTTCCGCCGTAGCCACAGAATAGTTCTCTTTGACCAGATTATATTTCAAAACATCTGTGATATTCTTATCATCATCAACTATCATGATTTTGGTCATCTTATTATCTCACCATTTAAAAGCGCGGAGTTTTAGTACTTTGAAGCGCCTATCTCTTCCATCTTCCCCGTTGCAATGAAGACTATCCGCTCACAGATATTCGTGACCCGGTCGGCGGCACGCTCAAGGTTGTGCGCCACCCACATAAGTCTGGTGGCTCGTGTTATCGTCTTCGGGTCCGCCATGAACAGCAGTAACTCCTGGAAAACCCGGTCATAAAGCTGGTCAACCAGGTTATCCTGGGCGATTATTTTTTTGGCGGTTTCAATGTCCCGATTGATTAAGGCACCTAGGCTGTGGTACAGCATATCCACGGTCTGTTCCGCCATGCGGGGAATATCAACCAGAGGCTTGAGAGGCGGCTCATCGCCAATCATTATCACAATCCGAGCGATGCCCATGGCATAGTCACCAATCCGCTCTATTTCCGTTGTGATGCTGAGAACGGCAATAATAATTCTCAGGTCACTGGCTAGTGGTTGTTGTGTGGCAATTAGCTCTATGCACTTCTCTTCTATCTCAAACCTCTTGCCATTCACATTCCGGTCATCAGTAATTATTTGCTCCGCCAGAGATAAATCTCTTGTTTTCATCGCCTGTATGGAACGCATCACGGCTTTCTCAACCATACTCCCGAGGTGTAACACATCTTCCTGGATGACTTTCAATTTTCGGTGATATTCTGTTCGTATCTCCACTAGCATGACCTCCGGCTGGCTTTTAACCAAAGCGGCCGGTTATGTAGTCCTCGGTACGCTTGTCGCTGGGTTTGGTGAAAATCTGAGAGGTCAGCCCGTATTCCACCAGTTTACCAGCCCGGTCCTCTTCCATCATAAAAAATGCCGCCATATCAGATACTCTTGCCGCTTGCTGCATATTATGTGTCACAATGACTATGGTGTAGTCTTTGGCAAGTGTTCTCATCAGGTCTTCAATTTTGAGCGTGGCTATGGGGTCAAGGGCGCTACAGGGCTCATCCATGAGGATGACTTCTGGTTCCACTGCCAGAACGCGCGCAATGCAGAGCCTCTGCTGCTGACCGCCTGAGAGTGCCAGAGCAGATTGACCAAGCTTATCTTTGACTTCGTCCCAGAGAGCCGCCTGGTGAAGGCTTTTCTCAACAATCTCTCTGAGTTCACTCAGATTATTTTTGCCATGCTGGCGGGGTCCAAAAGCCACGTTATCAAAGACTGACATTGGAAAAGGATTGGGTTTCTGAAAGACCATGCCCACCCTTTTGCGTAGCTCAGCTATATTCACCGTGTTATCAAAGATAGAAGAACCATCAAGCAAGATGCTACCGGTAGTTCTCACGGTGGGGATGAGGTCATTCATCCGGTTTAACAGGCGTAAGAAGGATGACTTGCCGCAGCCGGACGGACCGATGATGGCGGTAATAGCGCAGGCTGGTATCTCCATCGTGATATCCCGTAATGCCTGGAATTTTCCGTAGTAGAGGTTTACTTCTTTAACACTTATTTTGCCACAGTGACAGTCTATTATCTTACCATTGGAACTCAATTTCATATCAGCTGTGAAATTCATTTCAGTTAGTCCCCCTCAACCTTGCTTGGAAACGGTTTGATAGCCAGTTGGTAATAAAATTAATAACAATAATGGTGATTATCAGAACCGCACCGGTTGCCATTGCTTTTTCAAAAGCCCGGGTTTCCATGGCAAGGTAGAAAACGTGCAGTGATAATGTCCTGCCGCCAGAAAGAAGTGAAGTTGGCATGGCGGCACTGCCACCCATGGTAACATAAAGGCAAGCGGTTTCTTCAATCGCACGTCCAATGCAAAGTATAATGGCGGTCACTATCCCGGGAAGGGCAGACGGCAAAAGTACGCGTGATATCAATTGCCATTTAGTTGCGCCGAGTGCTAGCGCCCCCTCACGGTGTGAATAAGGTACTGCTCTTATTGCTTCCTCAGTAGCCCTGATCATGGTGGGTAGAAGCAAACATACCAGAGTCAATGCGCCGGACAAGATAGAGAAACTGAAATGCAGAGCGGTGACAAAAAGAGCAAAGCCGAAAAGTCCGAAGATAATTGAAGGAACGCCGGAGAGAACTTCCACAGCATATCTGATGAGACGTGTCATAAAGTTATCAGGGGCATATTCCGCCAGATAAATAGCCGCCCCTATGCCCACTGGCACCAGCATGATGATGGTCACTATGACCAAGAATAACGTGGAGACGATTACGGTAGAGATGCCGCCCTCACCAGAAAGGCCGCCTTTAGGCGGAGTGAGCAGGAAATCCAGATTGATTCTGGGTATACCGCCTATCAGTACAAATCCGATAATAATTACTGAGATAAGAACGGTTACTATCCCGCCACTCCAGATACAGGCCATTGCCAGCTTCTGTGTGGTTTTCGGAGATAGTCTGTAAGCTGACCTCTTCTCGGTGGGGCGTCCAGACGCTTGTGCCTGTCTAGGCGATGAGTCAAGTGATGCGCTGGTCATAAGTTCCCCTCTTCAGGACCACAACGGCGACGCTATTAAGAAATAAAATAAAGAAAAAAAGAACAATCCCTGTTGCAAAAAGAGCGCTCTCGTGAATGCCTGAAGCATAGTTTATCTCTACCGCAATATTCCCGGTGAGGGTTCTGGCAGCGTCAAGAGGTGATTTAGGAAATGTGATGGAGTTGCCGATAACCATAATCATAGCCATGGTTTCACCAACAGCTCTCCCCATACCCAGGACAATGCTGGCGCCGATGCCGGAACGGGCAACCGGTAGAAGCACCTGCCGGATGGTCTGCCAGTGGGTTGCCCCCAGGGCTAAAGCCCCTTCTTTATATGAAGATGGTACTGCCCGGATGGCGTCCTCACTGATGCTGATGATGGTAGGTAAAACCATAGCCATGAGGACTATTGATGCGCCCAGCACGCTGAAGCCGTTGCCACCAATCTTGCGTATGGCAGGGACCAGGAGTATCAGTCCCACCAGGCCGTAAACTACAGAGGGAATACCCACTAAAAGTTCAATACACGGCCTCAAGACCTGCCTGACTTTATACGGGGCAACCTCTGCCAGCAGGATAGCACAGCTTATGCCGAGTGGCACTGCCAGTATCAGGGAGCCCGCGGTGACTGCCAGTGAGCCAACTATCATTGTTAAGATGCCATAAGTGCCCTGGTTCGGGCGCCATGTGGTACCAAAAAGGAAATCAAAGAAGCCTATCTCATAAAAAGCAGGAAAACCGCCTTTAAAGATGAAGATAGCTATAGCCAGCAGTATTAGAAAAGACATGCTGGCGCAAGCAAATACAAAGTATGTGGCAAGGCGGTCTTTAAGATATCGGGACATTTATCTTCCTCCTGCCTTTTATGGTGGGGCCAGTTTAGTTAGACTGACCCCACCTGGATACTAAGAAGGAGAAATCAATTAACCGGAATATAGTCTTTAGCCACAATCTCCTGTCCTGCCGGACCGAGACAGAAGTTAATGAACTCCTTGACTATGCCTTTTGGTTCACCCTTGGTTAGGAACAAAAGCGGCCTGACTATCGGGTAAGTACCCTTCTTAGCATTTTCCACAGTTGCTGGTATGCCATCAATGCTGAAGGCTTTCACGGTATCGTCCAGGTAACCGAAGGAAAGGAAGCCGATGGCATCCGGGTCACCGGCGACTGCCGTCCTTAAGGCGCCGTTTGATGGTTGGAGGATAGCGTTAGAGGTGATGACGGCGCCCTTGGGCAGTACCATCTCCTCAAAGGCGGCTCTCGTTCCGGACCCTTCTTCACGGGCGATGACATGGATGGTCTTATCAGGTCCGCCGATCTGGCTCCATTTGGTAATCTTACCGGTGAAGATATCAGCCACCTGGGCTTTGGTGAGGTTACTTACGGTTTGTGATTTATGGGCTACGATGGCGATGCCGTCCTTAGCCAGGACGTGTGGGGTGACTTTGGTTGCTTCTTCTGGGGTAAGCTCGCGGGAAGCCGCTCCGATGTCCACTGTGCCCTCGGCGGCGCTCTTCACACCGACGCCGGAACCACCGCCCTGGATTACTACTTTGACACCAGGATATTTAGACATGAAGGCGGCGGCGATTGATTCCGCCACCGGCTGGACGGTAGTGGAGCCTGCTTCCGTAATAGTGCCAGACAGTTCACTTGGATTGGTTGGGGTGGGGCTTGGCTTGGGAGTCGGCGGCGCTGGGGCGGGTGTCGTCGGCAGCGCTGGGGTGGGTGTCGTCGTCGGCGCAGGTGTAGTGACCGGTGGCTTGGGGCTTGGTGGCGCTGGTGTCGTGGGTGCAGATTGCGCACATCCGGCCAACGCAATCACCAGAACGAGCATAACCGCTACCGGGAACATGAGCCGCTTAATTTTCCTTATCATCAATGATTACCCTTATTTTTTAATAGTGACAAAACGTGGATTGAATCCATTCACGTTGGCACGGGTTCGCCCCTCCTCTAGGCAATATGTAAATCAGCATCATATCTATTATCAGGGTCGGAGGTTAAGATGATGTTTTGGCCTTGTAAAACTTTGGTAAAACTTAATTTAAATTATTGTTAAATATCTTCTTTTGGCTCAGGAAAAGGCAGATACTTTATCTGTTAAAAACCGTGGCTCAGGACTTGAAGAACAGTATTACTCTTTGACATACAGAATTTTAACGAGAATTTAATAGTCTCATGATGATGTTCAAACACAATCCTAACATGTGCCGATTATAATGTGGTTAAAAGTTATTAATTTAAATGAGATAGCGGCTTCTGGTTAATCCAGAGAGAGCGTTAATACTGTGGCGGCAGAATGGGCATGGGTGTGAAAGCCATCAAGTCTCAGAAGCGAAGGCACCTGAGGATTTTCAGTGAGGACAACCATTTCCGGTGTTTCATATGCCGGCAACCACGGCGCATGGTAACGATAATCAATGGCAATCCCTACTGCCCAATGCATGCTAGAGAATTGCTTGGAGAACCGCAGACCTTTCAAAAACCATCTTATTCAACCGCTTCTTTGTTTGCCATTCTGAAACGCATCTGGAGCTCCTGTAGTATAAAGAGATACTTATCACCTCCAGCCTTCTAACATTTGAGAGGGTAATATCAGAATGCCCAGCAAGCAGTTTAAAGATGAAAAGGGGCGTGTCTGGACCGTCACCAAAGTAGGCTCAGCATTAATGGTGGATGGTGCTAAAAAAGATGATGAAACGCTCTATGAGATTGCCCGTAGCTGTGCTTATCATCTTGGAGTAAAAGAAACTAAATCTGGTATTCCTTTAGAATACGTGAATGAACACCGCCGCATCTGGAATTGCATCTGGGACAAAGGTAAACCCAAGCCAACCGCCTGATATTCCCTAACCAAACCTTCCCTGTAAGTATTCCCTCGTTTCTTCACGCTTTGGGTTTTCAAACAGGATTTGCGTTTCCCCGCATTCAACTAATTCACCAAGATACATAAAAATGGTGTAATCAGCCACTCTGCGAGCCTGCTGCATATTATGCGTAACAATAACCACGGTGAATTCACCCTTCATAGAAAGAATGCTGGATTCAATCCTTGACGTTGACAGAGGGTCTAATGAGGAAGCCGGCTCGTCCATCAGAATCACATCAGGGGAGACTGCCAGGCACCGGGCGAGGCATAAACGCTGTTGCTGACCTATAGACAGTGAAAAGGCGTTTTCATGAAGCCTATCTTTGACCTCGTTCCAGAGAGCCGCTTTTTCTAAGTTTATTTTAACCACATCCTGATGGTCAGCATTTATTTTTGTCGCCTTGACGCCATAAAGTACATTATCACGCACTGATTTAGGAAATGGGTTTGGCTTCTGAAAAACCATGCCGATTTTCCTTCTGAGTAGCACCGGATCCATGCGGTAAATATCTTGCCCGTCCAGCAAAATCTTGCCTTCCACTTTACAGCCATCAGTAACCTCGCTCAACCGGTTTATTGAGCGCAATAAAGTGGTCTTGCCGCATCCTGAAGGACCAATGATTGCCGTCACCTTGGCAGGTGGAATACTTAAAGTCAGATTCTTAACTACCTTTGTGCCGTTATATGATATAGACACATTCTCAATTTCAATAGAACTTGGCATCTTTATCTAAAACCTCCTTACGCTCCGCGATATCTCTTCCCAAATCTTCTTTGCAAAACAAAGGCTGTCACTGTCAGCAAAGTGGTTAAAAAGAGCAGCAGTAATGCGGCAGATAATTGATAAGGTTCCATAAGTTTGCGAAAAGTCATGGCACCATACTCACAATCCCAGATAAAGAAGGAGAGTGACGTAACCTCATTTAAAGGTCCCACACCAAACTGGCCGGACCCGGCTAGAAAGAGGATAACGGCAACGCTACCGGCAACTTCAGCACAGCCAAGAATTAACCCTGTAATGACATTTGGCAGTGACCAAGGTATCGTAATATGAAACAGCGTGTGATTATCTGAAGCACCCACCGCCAGAGATGCTTCTTTCAGTTCTTTTGGCACAGAACAGCAGCCTTCCTCAGTAGCTCTGGTGATGATAGGTATCACTAGGAGCGATAAGAACAAAGCGGCAAGCAAATAAGAGCCATGTCCTGTATGCCTGATACCTTGGATATCATAAAAATAGCCAGCTACTAAATCAGATATCGGGGTTCCGGACGTATGACGTACCAATCCGTAAGCGGCTATCGCCAGAATAAACAAGGATATTACTCGTAAAGAGGTTGTGGACCAACGTATCAAGTGTGATAATTTGTTCCGTCTATATTCATGGATAAAGATGCCTGCGCACATGCCAATCGGCAGGGAAAACGCAGCAGTGAGCCCGATGAGGAGCAATGTACCCAAAATATGGTTTCGCATTCCGGCTTGCTTCAAGGACATCAGCTCCCGCGTTGGCCAGCCATTTTTGTAGACCAGCTCGTACCAGCTTTGCCACTGGAAAGGGTTCACAATTATTTCCCAGTCAAGATTACTTGCTCCGTTGACAATAATATTGATGATAAGCACGAGGTAAGCTGAGAAGACCAGTAAAACCGGTGCGAGTAATAACGGGTACCGGGAGATATCCTGAGCACGCGGTGTCGCCCCAAAAAGGGCAAAAATTGCTGAGCAAGCTGCAGGAACGGTGACCGCAAAAACCAATAGCGCCATAATAAATGAGCGGTGCACAATTGCATTAACCTGCATCCATAAAAAGTGCTCTGGCATTAACTGCTGTAAGGCCCCCGCGGCAAAAGACAGGATGAAAAGGGCAATGTAATTCCACGCCCACCTTCCATATGAAAAGCGATGAGCCACGCTGTAAATAACAGAAAACCCCCCAAGCGTGAGCCAGAGAGGGAAAAAGTAATTCTCAAGAGCTTTTACACTAAGGGAAACACATCCAATACCAAACCCGATAATGGATACTGTCAATATCAAAGATGAGAGCACCTTCATGATTGACACTGTAACGCTGACTGATGAAAAAGGCCTCTTGAGTACGTTAAACATAAAAGTAACAGCAGATGAGTTCATATGGCGAATCTCCCTTTAAGCTTCTTTTGCAGAAAACTAGCAAGCCCCAGGATTGTAAACGCCGCTATGAGCAACAGGAGCCCTGAAAAATAGGCGACTGAACTGCTCAATGTATCTCCAGGTTTGACCTGGCCCCAGCCTCCGTTAAGTCCCACTCCCAGGGCGGTTAATGGGGCTATCCTCTCAAAGACATCCCAGATTGGATTGGGTAACTCCGGTGCGATAAAACCCACCGCCCAAACTGCTATCATCACATCACCCATTGCCTTTAGTATTCCCAGGCTGGTCGCCGGAATAATGCCTGAAACTGCGTATGGTAGCGTAACATGCATTAAGGTGTACCAGCGGTTCGCTCCCAAGGCTAGAGAGGCTTCTTTTAGCTCACGCGGCACGTTCCTGATAGAGTCATCAAATAAGGGTGCAATGAACGGTATGACCAGCAAAGCCAGAAGAATGCCTCCCAGTAAAATGCTCTGTTCTACCGGCAGGGTTCCCGGCGTCCACCAGGTCATACCAGCCGGCGGAAACTGTTCTCTTGGAATACTGGCACCGGTAAAGTTCGGTACAATGAATAATTTGGCGAAGACAGCGCTTGATAAGGCATAGATAATAGGCGGGATTCCAGATAATATCCCCAGGAGCCCCCGGATACCCCTGCCCAGAAATCCCAGCGGAAATTCAGATGACATAATTGACATAGCCAGGGAGACTGTGAACGCGATACTCATGGCGATGAAAATTAACATGATGGTACCCCAGATAGCAGGCAACAGACCGAAAACAGGTATCCCGGTACTGAAAGCTCCGGCGAATTTACTGCCAAAAAGCTCGCCAAGTCCTATTTTAGTCAGGGCGGGCACACTTTCAATAACCAGAGCGATGACAATGTAAAGTAGTATGATGACTGGAATCAGCGCCAGAGGGTGCAAGATTATTTTGACCCAGTTAACCCTTGTTTTAGCCCAAGACGTTTTTCCCCTCATATCTACTTGACCCTCAGCAGTCCATTGTCAGCAAATAATTTCTGTCCTTCCTCGGCTAGGAGAAACTTGACCAGCATTTCCGCATTCGGCGATGGCGTTAAAGGGGTCACAACATATATCTTGCGGGACAAAGGATAAGTACCGTCATATATTGCCTGAATTTCTGTCACGGGGTTGATGCCATTAATGTTAATAGCTTTTACGGGCAGACCATTTTGACGCGCCAGATTAAGTACGCGGCGAGACGTAAAGCCGATTTTGAAAGGAAAATCCTGAGTTCCCTGTAAAAAGGGCGGTTCAGCCGGAAATTCGTGTGAAATCACTTCTTCCTCGGTGTTCAGGTGAGGCGCAGAAAATGTCCGCCATTTCGCTGCGATTGTGAGTTCATCAAGTCCCAGAAGCTGGTAGACGGCCGTCTGAGTGTCATATTTACCCACCGGGAACCGGTAGTGACAGAGTATTGCCTTGTGCTCTTTTTGCCAGTCGTAAGCCCGGTTAAGTGTTTGCGGGCTGTTGGGGTCTCCCAGCGGCTCTCCCGTCTTGGAGTCTATCACAGGCTTCCATGAGTATAGCTCTCCGCTCCAGCGCCAGTAGTCCTCCTTCTTTTGGCAAAGGTAGTAGCTAAAGATTCCCCTGACATCATCAAGCTTCAGATTTCTTAGCCCTTCTGTCTTCCGGACTGGCATGTTGCCGACCTGCCATTCTCCGCCCATGTATGAATTATCATCAATAATGACACAGATAGCATCGTAGGCTATAACCGTAAAGTTAAAGTTTTTCAATTCTTCTTCCGTGGGTTCTCTGCCCAGCAGAACCGCGTGGCATTTACCTTTCCTCAAATCATCCATTTTTGATTCACTAATGACAACCTGAAGGCCAGTGGTACCTTTATCAGTCAGGGCTTTCTTAATTGCCTCACCAATGGTGAAGAAGTCCCAGGTGATGTGTAGAGCCACACCACTGTTATTGTCTGTCGTTGAGCCGCAACCGGTGGCTAACGTTATAAGTAGACACCCCAATGCGATTGCCATTAAAGCCATTTTTTGAAATCTCTTCATTATTTGCTATCTCCTAAAATTATCAGCTTTCTTATCCTATAATCCGCCGTTCATATATCCGGATGATTAACAAGCTCATTACACTGACCAATATCGCACCAAGTATCCCCCCCACCGCCTCCCATGGTAGCGTTAGCCCGTGGCTCATCGGCGGGCGTGGTGGTGGCAGGACTATTTGGGAAGAACCGTTAGCTGTTTCCTGAGATGTACCGGGACTGACTGCTGAAGAGAGAGCTGTAGTTTGATTACCTTCTCCAGGCGCGGCAGAGGAATGGTTTTCAGATTTGGCGGGTGTACTGCTAGATTGCGTGTTATTCCCTTTTCCTGAGGATGCGGCGCCGTTTCCCGTGGTTCCATCAGGTCCGGGAGCGGCACCATCACCTGCCCTTAGCGTAATAACGGCACTGGTATTGTTACCCTCATCACTTTCTGCGGCTTCATTTTCTTTGTCCACTTGTATCTTTATTTCGTCTGAATCGCCGGAAATGGTGAAAGGTCCTACAGTCTTGGTGTCAGTGGCGTTTACAGATAAAGCCGGGCAGTTTTCTGTTTTTTCGGTCTTGCCATCAATGATTATGGCAGTGCTGGTGGTGGGAGCATTGCCGGTACCCTGATTTTTAATGGTATAGGTTATATTATATTTTGAACCTTTTACCACCCAGGACTCTTTGAAACTGCTCACTATCAGGTCCGGTTTTAAGATGATGCTCCAGATGCTGGTCTTGCTATTATTGTTTTCATTTGATTCAGCCACGGTATTATCACCGTCTGCCCGGATTTCTATTTCGTCGCGGTCATCGGAAATCATGAAAGGTCCTGCTGTCCGGCTGTCGCTGGCACCAGCAGCCAGCTCCGGGCATGGTTCCTTGGCAATCAGAGCACCATCAATATAGATAGCCGTGTTAGAGGCTTCCGCCGCGCCGCTACCGCGGTTTTTCACCGTGTAGGTGATATTATAGGTGGAGTTTTCCTGAAGCCAATGTTGGCTGACGGCGCTGATTTCCAGGTCCGCCGGTTGGGCGGCTTGCCCCACGGCTACGGTGGCGTGCTTGACGGTAACCAGGCTGTCATCAATCAATTGCGACAACTGGTTAGTTACCTTGACGCGCGTAATTTCAATTTCTGCTATCCCCTCTCCCCCCTGTTTTGCCGTAAACTCCAGTGTGAAGACCGTACCATTACCCACTGCACCTCGTGCCGGATTTGACGGCGTCACGGGCGGTCCCCCCAGGACAGATATTGAAACTGCCCCATAGACATCACTATCTGTGCCGATTTTACCGGTGTCATTGTTTATTTTGCTGTTGGGATTGGTGGGAAAGAGCATGACGGTGGCACCAGAGCCAAGCGCCCTGGCGAAGTCATCGTAGTAAGAGCCCTTGGTGATTTTGTTGCAGCGCAAGAGAGAGGCATTAAAAGACAGGTTGAAACCAAGGCCGCGTGTTTCGGCATCGCTATCTATGTTCAGACCAATGGTAAAGGTCTCCCCCGGACTCACCGTCTTGCTGGCTGGTATCAGAGACACCGTAATACCCGGATTAGCTATGGCCGGTTTCATTGGCAGTGGCATGTTAATTACTATGATGAGTGCCAGCACAAGCACCCGGATTTTCTGCCAGTATCTGTATCCCATTCTTAGATGGCGTACCTTTCTGCTCTTCAGGCAACTACTTTATTACAATCTGCGCGTTTGTAACCGTAACGTTTTCAATAACATCACCGATGGGATTGACCACATAGCAGTCAGACATTTTCAATTCAGCCGTTCCGGCGGCTTTAGCGGTGAACCGGTAAGAAAGGACGACTCCGTTGCCCTTGGGTCCACCTTCAGCGTTCATCTTTGATACCGCCGCGGCAGTGATAGTGCCCGTCTTATTATCAATCTTTGGCTCGGGGAAAAACATCGTAAAGCCACCATTTGATTCCGCCCAGACCTTGTAAAAATCTCCTTCCGCCGCTCCCTCACACTTGAGCAAATGAGGGTCAAATTTGAGGGCACACTGAGCACCTCCGGTGCTGATATCAGAAGCCACCACCACGTCCACCGTGAAAGACTCACCGACTTTTACGCTCTGGGCTGACGGCACAAGCGTCAAGCTGGTTCCTGATACGGGTTTTGGATTGGCTGGAGCGGGTGCCGGATTTGGATTTGTAGGCGCCGGTTGGGGCGCTGTGGGATTGGTGGGCGGTTTGGGCGCAGGTGCCGGGTTAGCTGTGGCTGGAGGGGGCGCCGTGACGGAAGGCGGCGCTGGCGGTTGTGCCGGAGACGCCTTACCGCCGCAGCCAGACAATAGCAGACTGCCGCAAAGAGCGGCGGTTATCATGATGGACCTTATTATTTCCCCTTTAATTCTGACCAATTTTTGTTTCCTCCTTGAATTTTTTAGATTTAATAAGCGTATCTTTTCCGCTTGATGACGATATAAACAACTATCATGCCGGCGATGACCTCAGCCATAAGGATAATGCCCAGCAGGCTCCATCGTATTGCCGGTTTTGAAGCTGAAGCGATAACAGCAAACAGGGTGAAATGACTGACTTCAGCGGTGACAGTGTTATTCACTTGGTCAACAGTGGAGTCTAACTCAACCCAGCGCATGACCTCTGTATCAAAGAAGGCGAGTGAAAGATTCTCTGCAAGAACTCCTTCAGGACAGAGCTTGGGGTCATATTTTAACGTTAGAGAGATGGGCGGATTAAAGGTTGAGCCGTTCGGTCCGAGTCCGTAAGCTAACCCGATGACGCTTTTGTCTGCCTTAGGTAGCGGATACCTGGCTGCCGGCTGGACTTCAATATCGGTTATTGGTGAGCCGTCTTTGCGCAGAGCGATAGTGCCGCTTTTTATCCTGATGAAAGCATCTCCATTACAAGCCGCGGAGGTGATGTCAGCCTGAACAATGCCGTTGATATCACACTTTGGAGAGAGCGGCACAATGGTTACCGGATGAGTTTGCTCAGATAGGGACATTGCTTTCAGCTCAGGAGTTGTAGTTCCTTCTGGAGCTGAAGCTGACACGCTGGAGGTAGCCCGGTTAACATTACTTCTGATGACCTCTTCCCATCTATTGTTGTTTTCATCATCCTCAAGGATGACATCTTGAGTGTCTGCTCGTATGCTGATAAAATCACTGTCACCAGAGATAACAAAAGGACCCGCTGAGCCCGTATGTTTGCCGCCAGCTGGTAACGCCGGGCAGATTTCAGTCGCCACCTTGATGCTATCAATATATATTTCAATCGTATTCGGCTCTTCGCAGGGGGCATTTTTATTCTCTAGGGCGTAATCAATCATGTAGGACAAACCGTCTCCCAGCCAGCGTATTGTGTGCTTGCTGATTATCAGGTCTGATTTACCACTGATAGTCAACTCAAGTTCATTATTGCTCTCATTCTTTTCTGCGATATCATCGTTCGTATCAGCAGATAGCTTTATGGTATCTGTACCATCAGAGAGAGTGAATGGTCCTGTTGTCTTTACGTAGCTGCCACCAGCAGGGAGTGGAGGACATTCTTCACTTCCGGATAGTGAACCATCAATATATACGGCGGTAAAACAAGCCCCGCTATTACCAACTCCCTGGTTCTTCACCGTATAAACAATATCGTATACACCGGCATTCTTGCGCCAGACCCGCTGTGCCTCAGTAATCACCAGGTCCGGCAAGCCATTTCTGACTATTTCCAGCATGTTATTCCATTCATTAGCCTCGACAATCTTGTTATCCGTGTCAGCGACTACTTTAATCACGTCAAAGCCGCCAGAAAGGGAAAATGGACCTAATGTTTTCTTATGCATGGCTCCAGCGGCTAACGAAGGGCAATCTTCAGTGGTTACCAGGTTGCCATCAATATAGACCGCAGTCTTACTACTGGCAGCCATATTGGCACCATCGTTTGTAATGGTATAAGTAATTTTGTAAGTCTTATCTTCAGTTACCCAGAAATCAATGAGGTTGCTGATGACCAGGTCTGCCGCAGTGTTCAGGATGACCTGTTTCACATTATTGGTCTCATTAGCTTCGCTGATAATGTTATCTTTGTCTGCAATAACCTTGATGTAGTCACTTGTCCCGGTTAGGGTGAACGGACCTACGGTCAGGGTAATAGAGCCATCCGGTTCTAGTGCCGTACAGTTTGCGGTGGCGGCAAGGGCGGCGTCAAGATATACACCGGCTACGGTCTCTTGGGCTGATGAATAACCACGGTTCTTCACAGTAAATGTCACCTTATACGTGGAATTAACGTTTTGCCAGATAGGAGTGACCTCATCAATAGCCAGGTCAGCGAGTCCCTGAAGCGTGTGCGCTAGAGTGTTATCACTTTCATTACTTTCAGCAACAGAATTGGTGGTATCCACCCAAAGCTGAATGATTGTTCTCGGCCTCTCAAAAATGAAGGTGCTGGTTGTCTCAGTAAAGGTCTGACCGGCTTCCAGCGCAGGGCACTCACGTTCAACCTGCACGGGGCTACCATCACTGTTACCTGTACTGATGGTCGTTGAGCTGGCACCAGCGGCAACTGACCCGGAATTCTTTATCGTGTAGGTTACTTTGAAGGTCTCATTCTTTTTTTCCCAAACCGGCGTTATGTTGGTGATTTCCAGATTTGGCTTGTTTCTGAAGGTATT
This sequence comes from Dehalococcoidales bacterium, assembly GCA_034434915.1. GTDB lineage: Bacteria > Chloroflexota > Dehalococcoidia > Dehalococcoidales > RBG-16-60-22 > DAOTYE01. The sequence continues at coordinate 6,672 of DAOTYE010000037.1, read as the reverse complement.
GGTTTTAACGTTGTTATTTTCGTCTGTTTCGTTAATCAGGTTATCTTTATCGGCACGGATTTCCACCTTGTCTGTGTCACCTGAAAAATTGAAAGGACCTACGGTGATGGTTTCACTTTCTGCGGCGGCTAATGCCGGGCAGTCCTTTGACATGACTAATACATCATCAATATAGACACCGGCGATGCTGGCGGCAGATGGGCCTTCACCCTGATTTTTAACAGTAAAGGTAATATTATAAGTTGACCCTGTCTGCACCCACTGTTCGCTTTTTTCAGTAATTACAAGGTCAGGCAATGCTCCTGATGCTTCAACCGTAACACTGCTGTCATTTATCTCTAATTCATTAACAATAAGAATGCTCACTTCATCAGCAATTCCCGTATAGTCTGGGGCGGGATAGCGTATAAGACTGAGTGCAGATGTGCCATTGGCAAGGGCAGTAAATTCGTAAGTGAAGATGGTTCCCGTCCCGGAGGGGCCGCCATTGTTCCCTCCAATCAGGGCAATGCTCCAGAAAGCAGACCCATTTTCATTGTCAATGTCCGGCGTCATCGGGAATAGGTATGTCATAGCCCCATTCTGATTTGCCCAGTTCTCATAGAAAGTTCCGGCTGTAATGCCATCACACCGGAGGATATCAGGGTCAAAGCTCAGTCCACACTGGGCACCACGAGTTTGGAAATCAGTGTTAATCATGATAGCCACCGTGAAGCTTTCACCTGCGCTTACGGTGGCTGATGATGGAGAGACATTGAGCGTGGCAAAAATGATAGATATTGACTCCTCAGCTGAGTTATTATCCTCATTGCTTTCAGTAACGGCATTCTGGCTGTCAGCCCTGACCCGGATTACATCTGAATTGCCGGATATGGTGAATGGTCCTGCTGTCCCGGAATAAGTGGCGCCCGCCGCCAGTTCCGTGCAGTTATCAGTAGCCATCTCAATACCATCTATCATGATGGACACCGTGTTGGGGCTGGCGCTGGCACCTCCCTGGTTTTTCACAGTAAAGTGAACAAGGTAAGTGGAGTTTTCTGTCTGCCATTGCCCGCTGTTTTCCGTTACCACCAAATCTGGCAAAGGCGGGTCAGCGCTGGCTTTCTGTGGCGGAAGAATCAAGTTGCTCAGAATAGCCAGGGAAGTTACAGCCAATAGGATACGGGTGGCAATTATACTGATTCTGTCTTTTTTCACGGCGTCTTCACATTATTATGTGGATATTTTTTGCCTGTTTTCCCTTTGGGTACAGGCAATTACTACTGTTGCTTTCTTAGGCTGGCAAAGAGGAAAAACCCCAAGCCAATGGTCACTATTCCCAACGCAATAAGAGTCAATAGTGACCAATCAAGTTTGAGATCGGTTTTTAATGGTTCAATGCCTGTTATTGGCTGGGGAGTCAGGACCGGGGCGGGCGGGGTGTTACCGGGTGGTGGAGAGCTTGTTGCCGCTTTATTGCCAAGTGCGACCAGATTTGCCTCCGCATCTATTAAGTCACCACCAAGCCCGATTGGTGTGCCAGTTAGCGCTGAAACCGGCACATCACCGCTGATGGCGTTTGCTCCCGTGAAGACTTTAATCTGGTCACAGTTCTGCCATCTCTTGCCATTCCAGTAAGCGAGGAACAGGCTGTTTTCCTGTACACCCGCAATCTCACTGTCTGTATAACGCAGATTAAGATGGGCAATACCCTGGTGGTATCCGCTGACATTTACATCAACGGCTTTAATAAAAGTCTTTCCCGTACCGCCCTCCGTGGTTAAGGCGGTAAAGGGAATAACGTGTTCCGGCTCTTTATCATATTTGCCAATAAGAATAGTGCCCGTGCCTTTACCGGTACCAGTAAAAGTAACCTCAAGTCCCGCCTCTTTAATGGCATCTATTTTGCCCGGCTCTTCGTTATGGAAAATCTTCTTCAATATGCTCAATTTATTTACACCGGGCAATGGCAGATATTCCTTGTCAATAGTAAAATTCGTTTGCCCAACGTCAATAATGTTCCCGTCCCCTGTGATAACTTGTGACTCTACCAGATAATTTCCCGGTGCCAGTCCCTCCGCAGAGCCGAGCGATACCTTGTTTACAAAAGTGCGGGTGAAGTTGGGGATTATTGAAGAGCTGGTAAGAGGAGTATCGCCCGTGGTGACCGTTTTCCCCTGACTGTCTTTAATGGTGACCCTATTTTTTGCTTTATAATGATAGTTGCCTGTATTCCGCAGTGTCGTTAATACAGTAATCGGTTTACCTGCCTCTATCCTCTCCACAGTAAGTGCCGTGATTTGTCCGGCGGTAATAGGCGTTAATCCCGCCGGTTTAAGGACCACCGGTACGTTTGCCGCCACCACCACGCCCACATGGCCTTCACCATGCGGCTTGGTATGAATATATATCAGGGCATACTTCATGACAGGCTCAATATTTGCGGGCACTGAAATGGTTACAGTTATCTGTTCTGAGCTGCCGGGGGACAGTGAAAAAGACGGTTTGTCAATGTTAGTAATGTAGGGTCTGGCGGAGAACGGGCTCAAATCCTCTGGTCCTGTTAGTTCCACTGTTGAGCCGTCAGGAGACTGTCCAAAGCCCCTGGCTTCAACCATGATTTCCAGAGGAGGGGCATCGCTGGCACTGGTAACAGACATGACGTGAGTGTAGGTATTTCCCGGGGTTACTTCTGCTTCAAAAATAGCACCGCGCACTGAGAGATATGATTCCCCGGCTGCCAGAGCGCATGGTACCAGGAGAAACACGCTCAGCAGTGATACAAGCAAAGGTATCATCAGTTTCACGTGCCGCTTTTTCATTTTCCACCCCCTCTTAAGCGTTTGAGCGGGGGGAGGCGTAATGCCTCCCCCCAACACCTGGACAGCTTCAGATGACTAGATGGTTACTGCCGCGGTAAAGGTTACCACGATGTGGTAGCTGTGACCCGCTGGTAGCATCGGGTCGGCGTACTCCAGTTCCTGGTTGAAGTCAATGGTGAAGTTTTCACCGCTGTTGCCGCTCTGGCCGGAAACGGTACCGTTGGCGATAACGCCGGGGCCGGGCAGAACTACCTGGGTTCCTTCAGCATCGCACTCAACCACCATGGGGTTGATGAGTTTGGTGGAGCCGTAGCTGGTGCCGTTCCAATCGGTCATATGACCGCCGGTGGCGGGGTTCTCGTCGCTTACCTTGCATTCCCAGTTGGTGTTGCACTTGACATTGAGCGTGCCGGAAGCTGAGTTTTGGCCCAGTGAAAGGACGGCATTCAGGATGTTAGCCGGCGGGGTGATGTCAAGGAAAGCGCCGAAGCTGGCATCAATTATGGTGCTGCCAGCATCGCTGACCAGGGCGAAGGTGTTGGTCTTGCTGTTGTTACCTTCATTGGCTTCAGCGATGGCGTTAAGGCTATCGGCAATAACGACGATTACATCGTCACTGCCACTCATGGTTGCGTTGACAGAAGCTACACCATTGTACTCGGCACCGGGAGCGAGGGCGGGACAGGGGTCAGAGACCAGCTGAACGCCGTCCACCATTATTTTGGTGGTGGAAGCGCCGGCAGCGAGACTGCCGATGTTCTTCACGGTGTAGTGGATGGAGTAGACTTTATTTGCCTGGTTTACCCACTGTTCGTGCTTTGCCGTAACCGTCAGGTCAGGAAGAGGTGCCGGTCCGCCAACATAGATATTGGCACCCTGGAAGGTAATGCCACTCTGAATCTGACCGACAGCATCAGTAATCATGCCGCCGACATTCAGCGCGGTGTTGCCGTTTGCTTTTGCGCGGAATTGAACGGAGAACATGATGCCGGTGCCGACCGGTCCTCCTGCAGGACCACCCATGATTGATACTGAACTCTCGGCAATGGAGCCGGTGGTATTGTTGATACTATCATTGGGATTCATGGGCCAGAACAGGAGGGCAGCCGGAGGATTGGCATTTTTCCAGGTTTCGTAGAAGAAAGTGGGCTGGTTGAAGGTGATGCCAGTGCACTCAATTATGGCTGGGTCCCAGTTCATTGAGAAGGAGGCGCCGCGGGACGGGACGGCAGTATTGACCATTACGTTTACACTGAAGGTCTGTGAGACTGTCAGATTATCTACTACAGGCGGGTTAACGTAGATTGATGGGGCAGGCGGTTCTGCCAGAGCAGTGCCGGGTAGCAAGCCCGCAATCAGAGCCACGACGCTGAGCAGAATGCCTGCCAGCTTGCTTTTCTTGGTTAGCAGTTTTTTCAATTGATTTTCCTCCGTTAATATTTTGCCTTGTGTATTTTGTGGATTAAACTACCAGCTCTGCTGCCAGTAGTTGCCAACGAAAACGATGTCACCCACGTTCACGCCGGTAAGGTCGTTATTGGCGTTGGAGCGGGTCCAGTTCGGCCAGGGAGTGCCATGCACGGGGTGAATGGGCACGGATTCCATCCAGTGCAGACCAATGGCCACAATATCACCTACGTTGCAGCCATGGTCACCGTTGACATCCCAATCGGGCGCGGCGGGCTGAACCGGGATGAAGCCTTCGTCTTTCACCGCAGCCTGACCCATCGGGCCGAGCATGAAGTTGAGGTAAGCATTGATTTCAGCGCGATAGGTCTCATATGTGGGGTCAACGCCTGGATTCAGGGTGTACATGTTCAGAGTGCGGCTCAGAGGATACGTGCCGTCATTGACCGTGGCTTCGCTGGGGGTCACGCCACCGACGGGGATAACTCTGATGCCGGGCTGAGTGATATAGCCGAGTCCAATGTAGCCGATATGGTCAGTATTGGCGGCCAGGGTGTTGCACATGTCCTGGTTACCATCAAGCCTGGGCTGCCCCGTGGCTGCTATGGTATTGAGTTCCTTAGCCTCCGTAATGCCAACCAGTTCAAGGAACGTGGCACGGGTACCGGAGTCGGTGATCCTGGCGCGAGGCACTACATTGCGAGCGGGCCAGCCATCATTCACACCATCTACCAGGTCAACATCAGCCCAGGTAGTGGTAGTGATAGCCCCTTCACGCTCGTAGATGTAGTCTAACTGTCCCTTGGTGATATTGGTCAGGAAGGCCATAGCCGGGTCGTCCTTTACGGCGATGCAGACGGCATCACGTCCGATGACGGTCAAGTGAAGGTCAGAAACCAGGTAGGTGCCGGTCGTCTGGTGTTTTGCTGGGTCAGCAAGGCTGGAGGCGCTTGCAACTTCATTACCGCTGGGCCATGAAGGATAGAGTCCCCGGTAGTTGGTCAAACCTCTGATGCCATAGCTTGAACCGCCGCCAGAGACGACCAGGTCAATGCCTGGATTGTAGGTTTCAAAGTCCGTTTCGCAGGCTTCAGCGATAGGCTGGAGGGTAGTTGACCCATAGTTGTCCAGCTGTACCGGCGGGTCTGCCATAACCGCGGACACCGGTAGAGCAAGAAGACACAGGGCTGACAGCCCCAGCCAGGTCTTTTTGTTTTTGAGAATTTTCATCATTCCTCCTAAGGTTTTTTCTGTGATTAAGTGTAAAGACCGCTTTTAGTTTACTTCTATTTTCTTTCTGCCATTCTCACCTCATCTCTATCTTTATTTTGTTAAGGGCTGCTCGACTCCACAGCCGCAGTGAGTAGTCTTTATAGTATTACCAGGTCTCCATCCAGTGCAGGCCAATGGTAACGATATCACCTACATCCACTCGGCCGTCCCGGTTGACATCAGCCCGGGTCCATCCCGGGGTATTCGTCTCTAGCCAGAAAAGTCCTATCACCGCTACGTCACCCACGTCACAGCGGCCGTCCTGGTTAATGTCCCAGTCCGGGCAGACGGGAGCTGACACGGCATTTTCAAAGTCAATTTGGAGACAGGGTCCTTCATCGCTGGGATTGCTGCCCCAGGTCATTGATAGGTCAAAAGTAAGCGTGAAATCTGTGTTAATGTCTTCCAGAGCCAGGTGTTTTATCGCTCGTCCCTGGGCACTTCCCTGAGCCGTAATCCCTTCCTCTGAAACAAGAGTATCGCACAGCCAGATATTGGAAATGCTAACCACCTTTTCCGGTTCCGGGCTGGTCTTGGCGGTAAGCACGATACGTCCATTGACGCCAGCCACAGTGTCCGTCATCACCAGAGGCTCAAACGCCGGTTCTGCTCCATCAACCGTCATGGTGACTGTGCCAGTGGCACTTTCATACTGGATGACCACCGTCATCGTCCCGCCGTTCGGCCACGGTACGGTGCCACCGGTAAACAGCTTCTTGGTGTTGAGCTGAGCACGGAAACCGCCGGCACCGCCATGGCGGATTTTGGCCGTCCAGGGTGACTCCAGTGTGCCCGGATACCAGCCGTCACCACAGGTATAATGCGGGGAATCAGCTGACAATGCCACCGGTGCGCTGACGGTAGAAAACATGGTTATGAAACTCACCACTGCTATGATTGCAAAGGAAAAAGCTTTTTTGACAGGGTAAAACCGCGGCGTCATCCCATCTTCTCCTTCATCCCAAAAGCTTCAAACATCTTTCTTTGCCGCCATCTATTACTATGGTACTAGGCAATTGTTAAGATTAAGTCCTGACGTTATTAATTTTCTGTTAGCAACGGTTTAAATTTTGGTAAGTACGTATTGCGTCAATAGAAACTGTTACCGAAAGGGTCTTAGCTGCCTCATAAATCATGTTACTAACACCTTTTGGGTCATAGCTTTCCTCTGTTCATGAGCAGGAAGTACCGC
>DAOTYE010000036.1:0-10396 GCA_034434915.1 Dehalococcoidales bacterium | reverse complement strand
GGTGGTGATGCTGGTTGGGCGGGCCACCTGAGCAGTCAGATGGCAATGGCTGGTCAATTCGGCTACAGCGTGATTGAGTATGTCCTCAAGGCGTTTTATGCCGGCGCGGTCTATGGGCTTGTGGCAATGGCCGCGTTTCTCATACTGCTTTTTATACTTCCTTCAAATCCAGATTTCCGAAAATTGTTTTCACTCTATGGACCTATGCTGATGGTCTTGGTGGCGACAGCGGTTTTGTATCTGCTTCCTATCAGATTCAGTCCGCTGAGGATGTTATCTTATGCTTTACTACTGTGCGTCCCGCTGATGGGCTTCTTTTTCAGCCAAGTCAGGAGTGCTCTCAACAAGGGGATGGCTGTGAGGGCTGGTTATGCCTTACTTCTCATCTCTTTTATCCTGGTGGCGGTGAATGGCCTTTTGATTGCGTATCCATCTCCATATCGCCTTATTGCCAATGACCAGCCGGTTGACAGCGAGCCTAAAAGCTTTACCTGGCTCAATGACCACCGCAACCCGGAGCTAGGCCTGGCTGTTTTGACATTGCCTGTTGACCGCATGGCGACGCTCCTGCCAGAAGCCGATGAAATGAGAGAGGATGTTTCCCTGATTCCCTACCACTTCAATTATGATAAGAGTGCAAGGCTGGGCGAGTCATATTCTCGGGACCGTTACATGATAATAAACGAACTGGACCGCGTAATGTATATTGAGCTTTTTCCGGAGATTGCGCCGTTCCGGTTTTATCCTCATGATTTCACAAACCTGGAGAATGATTGGACTGTTGCGCGGGTATACACCAATCGTGATGTGGATGTCTGGTACATCTATGCTTTGAAGGCAGAGCTTTGACCCAGAAATGGTCTTAGTGCCTCCAGCATAATCTCACCGTTTCTTCTCCAGGTGAACTCTGAAAGGTCAGCTCTATTGACGATTGGAGCACTCAATGCTGTTTCCAGAGCGTGAGCGAAGTCTTCCGGAGCGGGCGGCGCAATGAAGATAAGGCCGCTTTTTGCCAGGGACGGCGGTGTCTCCATATCTGTCGTCCAGACCACCTTCTTATTAAAAGCCAGCGCCATGATGGGCGTGATATCAGCCTCAGCCCAGTCAGGGTGGGCGAAAACGTCGCATGAGGCATAATAGTCCGGAAGAACATCCTCAGGGATAAACCCGGCAAATATAATCCTATTCATGAGATTGAGTTCCTCTGCCAGCTTTTTCAGACGGACCTCGTCCGGACCGCGCCCACCGATAACCAGCACGGTATCGGCAAAGGGGGCGCCCAGCTTGCTGAAAGCCTTTATCAGCAGGTCCACCCTCTTTTTATCAGCAAGACGGCAGACGCTCAATATCATCCGTTTATCTGATATCCCCAGCGCGGATTTCACGTCTTGTTTTGGTTTGTAGGTGAGCATATCCTCAGAAATGCCGCCCCTGAGGACTATGGCGTCTTTACGGTATACTTCATTAATTTCACTCTTCATACTGTTGGAGTAAGCGAAGACTTTTTTTGCCTTTTTCACCGCAAGATATTCCATAAGTGCGCCTGCTTCAACAAAGAGCCGCTTCAATAAATTGGGCTTGGGCACTATGCGGTTGGCAAAATAGCGGTATGTGGGGGATGACTCTCTCAGTTTCCTGAAGGCTTTGCGGTAAATGAGCGCGTATTGACGGTGGTCACCCAGTGCCCAGATTGGTGTCTCATAAATGCAGGTCACGTAATTGAATGGGGTGAAAATGGTGGCAAAGAAGAGGTAAATGCAGCAGGTTGAAGTCCTTGCAACGATGACGTCCGGTTTAAGCTCTCTCAGTCTTTTCCTTAACGCCAGCACCTGGTAGGGGAAATAAATAAGCGCTTTTACGCCTGAATAAGGATAAACTAAAGGCTTACCTGTTTGCCTGATATCAGGATGATATTTGCCATTGAACAGGGCGTCAGGATGAAAATGGTAGGTGATAAAGTGTGTCTTGGCGCCCAGGCGTTCAAAAAAGGCGGCGGCTTCAAGCGCCACTTTTTCTGAGCCTCCGGGGTCAGTTAATTCATCATGAAAGAAGACGATTGTTTTTCCCTTAAGCTCAGGAATTCTGTTCATGAATGTCATAATTTGAGAATAAGTTAACAGGAAGATGCCGCTCTTGTCAATGAAGGGCTGACTATTTTGACATTTCAGTCTTTTAACATTACTATTCTTGATAGCAGTATGAGCGTCATTAAGAAGATTAAAGACTCTTTTGATTTATATCTGACGCTTGGTCTCTATTCCTTAAGGAATCCGCTACAGACTCCTGCCCTTGTGGAACAACTCCTTTTTGACCAGTTCACCCGGTTACACAAAAAACACCTCCAGGCGTATCAGGAACTCACTATGCCGTTAGAAAAGGCGCTGAGTCAAATTGCACCTAATAATGAATCTTCAAAAGATATGGCAGGAATAGCGCATGTGCTTAACTCATTCTGGGCAGAAGTGAAGGAGCTTGCTGGTCAGGATACCTCCTCAATTCCTGCCGCTTGGGATGCAGATAGGACATTGGGTTATGCTTCTTATATGGTATGCCGGTTGATTAAGCCCCGGGCGGTAATAGAAACCGGTGTGGCGCATGGTATTACCAGTGCCTTTATTTTGAAAGCTCTCGCGGAAAATAACACGGGGCATCTCTACAGTATTGATTTGCCCGCTTTTAAGCGAGGAAGCGAAAAATTCGTCGGTGTAGCTGTCCCTGAACGGCTTAAGGATAGGTGGACGCTGAGGCTAGCTCCAAGTAGCACTATGCTTCCCAGGTTGCTTTCTGAGGTTGGAGAAATTGGTATGTTTTTGCATGACTCCAACCATTCTTATCATAATCAGCTCAGGGAATACACTTTGGCTTGGAAATCTCTATCTCAAGGTGGAGTGCTTCTCTCAGATGATGTAAATGCCACTGATGCGTTCATGGAGTTTTCCGCTAGAGTGGGGCAAATTCCAGTTTGTATCCGTCAACAGACGAAGAGCTTGTTAATCGGTTTGCTTGCAAAGCCCTGAGAGGTCGGCGCGGCTGGATAATCTCAGGAGGAGACACCTCTCTGTCTGAGGTGTTTGAGAGTGAAATAGGTCCAGTCCGAGCCTGTGACCCAAGCTTGATAATCAAAGCTGTATGTATCGCATCGCCAGCTTCACCAGAGCCCGGTACTGGCAAGAAAGCTTTTATGAAATCTTTGTTATCAATTTAAAAAGGTTACTCAAAAATTTAACACTGATTCAACATATTTTTAACATGACCTTAACATATTCCTAACAAAACAGGGCTAAAATAATATATAGATGAGTGGTGATGAATGATAAAGGTTGATTTACACGTCCACTCTAAAATGTCAAAAAAGCTCCCATTCTCCCTTTTACATTTTCAAGAGCTGGTCAGGCAGGCTTGCAGTCAGGGGCTCTCTGGCTTCGCTCTCACAGAGCACTTTCATTCCTATGACTTCTGGGATATTGTAAAAGAAATCACGCGCTACTACCCATATAAGAAAGGACAGCTAACTCTCCCCAATAATTTCACGGTTCTTACCGGAGCTGAGATAACGGTTGCTGATGGCGCAGATATCATTGCCATCGGACCTTTAGATGAGATTGCGAATTTAGATGGCAAGTTCCAGCCGCGGTTAAGTCAGGATTATCATCCTTACCTGGCAGATATCCTGGATGCCGCTAAAGGAAGCAGTATTATCTTCATCGGGGCTCATCCTACCAGGCCGATGAAGAAACTGGCTGAGCTGGATGGAAAGCTACTCTCTGCTCTCAATGCTCTTGAGTTAAACGGAAGAGATGCAGCTGATGGAATTGCCAATGGAAACATCAAGAAATTGGCTGCCGGTCTCAATCTACCCACTACGAGCGGCAGTGATGCCCATCTCCCACCTCAGGTTGGCGTACAATACAGTCTACTTCCGGTTTATGAGTTCAGTCTGGAAAGTCTGCGCTATTCACTTTCTTCAGGATTGATTCAAAATAGCAGCAGGCGTGGCTTAAGAAAGATTGTGGAAGAGTGTGTTACCCGGAAAAAAATAGAAATGGAGCGCCTCTTCCCAGGAAGAGTGAAGAGTGTAAACAAACAGCAGAACGGGGATGGCGTTCCAATACCAGGAAAGATTCTTGTGCCAGCATAAAAACTGGAATAGGAGGTTCATTTGAGCGAATCTCGTAAAAAGTCTGCCGCACCGACAACCGAAGACGTATCAGAAGTCAAAACAGAAGCAGTCCTGGAGGATATGAGCATGGCAGAAAAAGGTGAGTTTGATTATTCAATTCGCTGTGACCGGGCACAGGTAGCTGACCATCTGGAGATACTGGCTCGTTCTTTCCGTGAGGGGCAGGTGAAGCTTGCCGCAGGTGATAAATCCATTGCGCTGGTACCATCTCCCAGAGTGAAGCTGGAAGTGAAGGCTGAAACCAAGCCTGAAAAGAACAAGGGCGAGCTGAGGATAAAAGTTTCCTGGAAAGAAAATAACACGGCAAAATCTCTCAGCATCAGTCCGGTAGCATAGCGTAGAGACAGCAACTGCCGGCGGTTTGCCGTTTGCCACACCCACGAGACTTATCGCTCCGGGACCAAGAGAGAGAAACAATTGGAGGACGCAAATGAGTGAAAAAACAACCTTTGAGTACGCCGGAAAGATGACCAACAAGGTTGTGTCAGATTATTTATCTAGACTGGCAGAAGCATTCCGTTATAAGGAATTTGAAATCCAGGGACTGGGGAAAAGGATACACTTCTCACTTGAGAAGACGGTGCGGTTTGAACTGAAAGCCTTAAGTAAGGAAAACGAAGGCGAAATTCAGTTGGAAATATCCTGGAAAGAGGACATGATGCCCGCTGAAAAGCTGGAGATAATTCCTTCTATTACCGAGTCCAATGAGAATAAAAGCTAGCTTGAAAATGACCCGCACTTATGTCAGTACAATCCATACAGAGCGTCCTGGACGATATATATCGGCTAGGGGCGCTGGCTTCAAGTCAGCTTAAAAGCTCAATTGAGGCTTTCAAAACACTGGACCTGAAGAAAAGCGAAAGAATCATTGAGACTGATGATATTTTTGATACTATCAATCTCTCCATTGAAGATAGGGCGTACACCTTAGTTTTCCGTGAACCAGAAGAAGATAAAATCCGTATTTTACGTTCGTCCGTTCGCGTCAGTCTCAATTTGGAGCGTATTGGCGATGCCGCCTGTCACATAGCTCGCCGAGTCAGTATCGCCTCACAGGAAAAAGCTGAGCCCGTACTGTTTGACCTGGGGGATATGGAGCTCATTGCCATGGCGGCAATACACGAGTCTGTTGAGGCATACCTTAATCAAGACCTCCAGCTCGTTGAGAGATCTTGCCTGCGTGAACCAGAACAAGATGAAATATTTAAGAGAAAAATCGTGGAGATTAGGCATAGAATGCTTGAGGACCCTGCCCATATTACATTCTGGCTATATTGGTACACTATACTGAAGTACCTTGAGAAGGTTTGTGACTATACTTTAAATATCAGCGAGCAGGCACTGTATTTAATCACAGGGAGACGGCTGAATTTTATCCAATACCAGCAAATGAGTCGTGTTTTTCCAAAAGAAACCTATCTCAATTCTCACTTTCAGCCGTATTACGATGGCATCAGCGGCGCCCTCACTGGGCGTGTTGAAAATGGAGAAAATAGAGTCATATATAAAGAAGGTAGCAAGAGAAAAATTGAGAGTGAGGTAGTCAAACTAAAACAATGGCAACAAGTGATGCCGGAGCTCACCCCGCGTGTAATTAACACCTACGTGATGAAAGACCGGGCAACTCTCGTCAGAGAATATGTTGCGGGAACGCTTCTTTCTGAACTCTATTTCTCAGAGCGGGACTTTGAGCTGAAGGAGATGGCAACTCGTCAGCTGGCTAAAATCATGATAGACGTCTGGCGCCTGACCATGAAACCGGTGAGTCCCCAGATAGAATATTCCAAAGAAATATGGCAACGTCTTGAAGAAGTTTATGTTTTGCACCCTCACCTTAAATGTGTGGCGGAACAGGAAAAACTAGAGCAACTCCTGGAAAAATTGAGTGAACAAGAAAAATTGCTGGCACCGCCGTTTTCAGTGTGGCTTCACGGAGATTATAACGTTAATAACATAATCTATGATAAGGGCCAGATAAAGTTCATTGATGTTCACCGTTCTCACTATGGAGACTACTTAAGCGATGTGGGAGTATTCTTCATATCCACCATCAGACCTCCCAACCTTTCTGAGAGCGTACGCCGGGATATGGAAAAGGTACGGTCAATAATAAGAGAAGCAATAGAAGAATTCAAAGAATCTGCTTTGGATAAAAATCAGGCAAAGCGGTTTGAGATAAGCCTGGCTCGCAACTATATTACATCAGCCAGAATCATTGTGGACAAACCGCACGCCTCCTGGCTTTTCCAGCAGGGTGTGAATATCTTAAAGGCAGTGTAGGTTGATTCAAGTTTGGGTAGCGGGTATCCCGGGTGCCAAGTCAAGCTTACAAATGGAAGAAGCGCTGGCTAGCGTGGGTATAGCCAGCCGTGTTTTCTCGCTGTCAGAATGCCTGCTAGACCTTAACAAAGGCACGGTATTATTGAATGGTGAAGACCTATCCCATCTTGATGGAATTGCTGTACGTAAACTGGGTGACCCTATTGACCCGTTATGCCATCACCGGATTAAATTGCTTCACCAGCTGGCTTTCCGCGGCGTCAGGATTTTTAGCCCACCGGAAGCTATAGAACTTGCCAATAACCGCTATACTAATACCCTTAAGCTTAGACAGGCTGGGATTCCTATTCCTGATACTGAAATCACTGAATCCTTAGAAGAGGTATTTGACGCAGTTGTCCGCTGGAAACGGGCGGTTTTAAAACCGATTTTTACTTCCAAGGGGAGGGGAATGCTTCTTTTGGACTCCAGTCTCCCTTTCAGGTTAACGCTCAAGCATTGGCCGGACGCCGGTCAATACCCGTATTATGTACAGAAATTCATTTCCGCCCGGGAGGATATGGGAATAGCCTTTCTGGGAGGTAAATACATAGGGGCTTTTAAAAGAATTGCCGGCAAGGAATCTTGGCAGACGACAATTCGCACTGGCGGGCATTATGAGCCAGCTACACCTTCACCGGAAGTTATTCATATTGCAGAAAAAGCAGCAAACGCATTCCGGCTAGATTACACCGTTGTTGATGTAGTTTTTGATGGTGAACGCCATCTGGTCTATGAGGTTAGCGCGTTCGGTGGATTTTCCGGGCTGAAAGCCTGTAACATTGATGCTGCTGACCTTCTTGCTCAATATATCAAACAAGAGCTTACTAAAAGGCAGTGTTCATGAATGAACTGGAGTACTTAATAAAAAAATTCCCCCCACAGTTCAAGGTTAATTTAAGTATCCAGAATATCTCTTTCACGGTTTTGACTAACAGCGCGGAACTGGCAAGGAAGTTGCATGATTATCTAGCCCTCTACACCAGAGAAGGCGATGGTAAGCCGGGCCATTTGTTCTATGCTATCGTTGGTGAAATAGATATTGACCGTGAAAAGCTTATTGATATACCACGCACCCAGTCAAAAAAAATGGTCAAGGAAGCGGCTTATGATACCCGGGAAGGCAGGATAATTTTAAAGAAAAGGACGGGAGTTGTCGTACTTCAGGAACATGATGTGCGTGCTGTTGTCGGTGACCTCGTCTCAAACATCAATCAGGTTATTAATGTCATTGATGAGGTTTTCATAACAGATTATCTTAAGCAAGGTTATGTCCTGCTGCATTCCTCTGCAGTGGCAGACAGACACGGAAACGGCATCGTCTTTACTTCAGAATCAGGAAGCGGTAAAAGCACCATGGCAGTGGCTATGCTGGAGCATGGATTTCACTATCTGAGCAATGACCGGGTGCTTCTGAAAGCAAAAGATGAGCGGGTAACCATTCTGGGTGTGCCTAAAAAGCCCAGACTGAACCCCGGCACCATCCTGGTTTTGCCTCGTCTCCACCAGCTGCTTACACCAGAAGAAATCCTGAAATACTCCAAGCTGACACCAGACGAACTCTGGCATCTTGAAGACAAGCATGATTTAGACGTGGATAGAATTTATGGCACCGGCACTACGGTAACACAGGCTGAGCTAGCCATGTGTTTCATTTTGGACTGGAAGCTGGGTGGCGGTCCGATGACCATCAATAGAATACCTGAAGAAGATAGTATAAGAGCGTTAACGCCTATGGTAGTAAACCTGGACCCGGCACGTAAACAGACAAGCCTGTCTCATGGGGTAGAGAACGAGCTTAAGGAGATAGCTAAGCGGGTCATTTGTTATCGTGTAAGTGGGGCAGTAGATATCGCCGGACTAGCCTGGAATGTGGTAAACCTTCAGAGCACCCATAGCACTCCACCTTCAAGTATGGCAGAAGCTGATACATTCAAAAGAAACGAGGCAACTCAGTGATTATAAATCCGTATATCTTCCGTATGTATGACATTAGAGGTGAGGTGGGTAGTGAAATCAATGCTGATTTTGCCTATATACTTGGCAAAGCCTTTGGAACCTATCTTGATTCAGTAGTCGGTCACACAAGGTGGGTCGCCGTTGGCAGAGACAACCGCCATTCATCTGAGCCATTGCAAAGTGCTCTGTGTAAGGGCTTGGTGGACACGGGATGTAATGTGCTGGATATTGGCTTATCCCCCTCGCCAGTTATGAATTTCACCGTTGTTAACTGGGGATTAAGTGGTGGCATTAATGTGACGGGGAGTCATACTCCTCCTAACAAGAATGGCTTCAAACTGGTGGGACCCAGTGCTTACCCCGTGGCTGAGAGTGATATTCAGAGGCTCTTGCAGATAATAGAAAAACAGTCCTTTACCGCCGGAAACGGGCTAATAGCAACGACACAGCCCAAGGAGGCGTACATCAGAAAGTTAATCTCTTTGATTTCTCTCCGGCGTCCTTTGACAGTGGTAATAGATGCCGGCAACGGAGTCGCCGGGCTTTTTGCTCCGGAGCTTTTAAAGCGCCTCGGTTGCGATGTAATTCAGCTTTATTGTAAAGCGGACAGTGATTACCCAAATCACCTTCCCAATCCAGAAAATACTGAGACGCTACAATCTCTCCGAAAAGTGGTGGTGAACTGTGCTGCTGACATAGGACTGGCTTATGATGGTGATGGTGACCGGCTAGGTGTTATAAATGAGAAAGGTGACCTGTGTACTGCCGAGCAGGTGTTGGTGCTATTAAGCAGAGGTTTTCTAGAACGGCATCCCGGAGCAAAAGTAATGCTGGATGTTAAATCTTCTCAGTCTGCTATTGATGAAATCTTTCGGTCCGGAGGAGAGCCTGTACTTTGGAAGACCGGGCATTCTCTTATCAAACGCAAAATGCATCAAGACGGTATTTTACTGGCTGGAGAAGCCAGCGGGCACTTTTTTACCGCAGAGGATTATTATCCCATAGATGATGCGATGCTTGCCAGCTGCCGCCTACTGGAATATCTATCTAGCCATTCAGCCCCTCTTACCAGCCTTCTCTCATCCATGAAAATAAGAAAGCAAGAAAGCTTTGAAGCGCCCTGTCCCGATGCCGAAAAAAGCAGGGTGGTAGCTGAGGTTCAAGGTTATTTCAGAAAGCGGTATCCCATGGTGGATATTGACGGGGCGCGTCTTCAAATGGATGGAGGATGGGCTCTGGTCAGAGCTTCCAATACTTCTGCCGCAATATCAATTAAATTTGAAGCGGATACACTTGAGAAGCTTCACTGCATAAAAAAAGAGGTGCTCTCCTTCTTGAAGAAGTTCCCGCAGGTTGAACTATCACATTTTTTAGATGATAGTTCTTGCCGCAATGTCACATCGTCTCTGCTTCTTAAAGATTAAGGTTTGAGCGTTGTTGGCTGCCTTCCATCAAAAGGCAGACTACTCTGTTTGCGTCCACGGTTTCAAATGTTGCTTCATGAAACTATTCCAATCTTCTTCTGTCTTAATCTGAATCCCGTTTGTCCCAGAGATGTCAGCCTCAAGGATTCAGGTAGCAAAGAACAGCCTTTGCGGAGGGCGTCATCAGCCGGCTCAGAGATGAGTATTTGAACGCAAACCGGTTTGTGTATCTGTGGCATGCCAGAGATGTTATCTGAGACTGGCGCAGGAATTATAACGATGTCATACCGCACAGCGTATTGAAAGGAAACACTCTCAAGGAGTATGCTGGAATAACAGCGTGACTCTACAGTGCGGTGCAACTCATTACGGAGTAAGTTCAGTGGCTCTTTACTCAGAGAGACTTTTAAGATAAAATAAAGTCGTCTGCGAGCGGGTGTAACTCAGCGGTAGAGTGCATGCTTCCCAAGCATGACGTCGCGGGTTCGAATCCCGTCACCCGCTCCATTTACTC
>DAOTYE010000035.1:0-4075 GCA_034434915.1 Dehalococcoidales bacterium | reverse complement strand
CCCTTCCCCACCTGCCTCACCCCTGCCGCCTGTCCCGGCTTGACCGTGACGAACTGAGTCTTCACTGCTTTTGTGGCAATGATGGGCTCTATGCTTTCCGTGATATCGTCAAGCTCCCAGCCCAGACCTTCCGCAATCATGCCAATGGACTCCGCCAGACCCACGTGCCGCAGGCTCCCCTCAGCCACTTTCTGCTTGAACTCTGCCATGGTACAGCCGGCGCCAATCTTCTTCTGGAAGGGTCCGCGCCGCGTGGACGCGTCCTGAATCCTGACCGCCCTGATTTGTTTCACCTGCTGGCAGACACCGGTCATGAACAGGGGCCAGCTGTCCATGAGAAAGCCGGGGTTAACTCCCGTGCCCAGGACCGCCACCCGGTGCGCCTTCGCCAGTTTGTCAATCTTCGCTGAGAGCTCGGGGTCTTTCAATAAGGGATATGCCAGCTCTTCACAGGTTGACACCACGCAGGCACCCGCCTTAATGCAGGTCTCAAGCTGAGGATAGGTCTTCTTAAGGGAAGAAGAGGTGGTCACAAAGACCACGTCCGCCTTGGTCTCTGCCAGCACTGCCTCCGGCTGGTCAGAGATTTTCACCCCCAGCTTCCTGCCCGCCCCGGCATACTCGCCGATGTCCTTCCCCACCAGGCTTCTGTCAATGTCAATTGCCGCTACGATTTTGATGTCCGGCCGCTGTGCCGCATATCTCACAACACTGCAACCGATGGGACCGCACCCGTACTGCGCCACCTTCATTTGATTTACCATTGAGATGAATCTCCTTTTTCAATTAGTCCGTTTACCATGTCCCCAGCCCGGTCCCGAAGACCAGGTTGGGCAGATAAGTGGCTACCTGGGGGATATAAGTCGTCAGGATGATAACTGGAATATTGGCAAACAGCATGAAAATTACAGAGTGTCTTAAATACACTTTAAGCGGCACACCGGTGACTCCCGCCACGGCATACAGAAGCGGTGCCACGGGCGGCGTAAGCAATCCCAACCCCAGGTTAGCCATGACGATGCCCGCCAGGTGGTAAGGGTTAACGCCGAGCCGGGACATCACCGGCACCAGCAGGATACCTGCCAGGATACAGGCGGAGTTGTCATCAATAATCATCCCCATGAGGATGAGCACAAAGTTCAGCATCAGAAGCTGGACATAGATGCTTTCAGATGCCGCGGTAAAAAAGGCTATCAGCCCCTGAACGATGTTTTCCCAGAGCAAAGCGCGCCCGAAGACGAACAGGAAAAAGAGAACGGCGATAATCATGCCGGTGAGGTAAGCAGCCTCCAGCATCGCCTTGCGCAAGCCTTTCCATGTCAGACTGCGATGGACGAGAACAGCAACCACGATGGCGACGACCACGCTCGCCGCCGCTGCCTCTGTCGGCGTGAAAATGCCGCCGTAGATACCCCCGAGTATAATCACCGGGATGACTACGACCACAAAGAAAGCGCGCTTTCCCTGAAACCATACGTCCTTCATTGTTTTCTGCAAAGATTGTTTGGGCATCTCCACCAGGGGCATATTACGGGTGATGAAGAAGTTGATGGCAGAATAGAGTAGCATCAGCAAGAGCCCGGGACCCACTGTTGCCAGAAAACAGGCGGCAATGTTCAGCCGCGCCATGAAGCCAAACATAATCATATCCATGCTGGGAGGGATGAAAAGGGAGAGCATGGCAGAGGAAGCAATTAAAGCCACGCTATATCCTTCACGGTAGCCCTGCATCTTCATTTTCGGAAACACGATGGTCCCAAAGGTGACCAGCGCCGCCCCGGCACTGCCGGATATGGCGCCGAAGATGCCATTCCCCAGGATGACCGCGTATCCCAGACCGCCTTTCACCCGCCTCAACAAAACATCACTGAAGTCAATGATGCGCATCACCAGTCCGCTGACTTCCATGAGTTGCCCCAGAAACACGTATAGCGGAATGGCAAGGAGCGGAAAGCTGGTCACCAGGCTGATGGATTGAATCATCACCCAATCACTACCCAAATCATAAAAATACATCATCGCCATGGCGCCAATGCCAAAAGCGAAGGCGACCGGCACTCTTAATATCATAAGAACAAAAATGCCCAGGACAACCAGAAGCAGGACGGTCACCGAGTCCTCCTCTCCTGGTGAAAGCGCCTGAGTGCCGCCACCTCCTTGGCAAAATGAAAAACGGAGAACAAGCTCATCACCAGGAAGCCCACGCCCACACTGCTTACCTGTAATACCCGCGGATAGCCGATGTCAGTGGTCACCTGTCCCATTGAGGCGACCAGCACAATGAACTGAAAGGCAAGCACACCGTAGAATATGCAGACCACTATCCCCAGAAAAGAGCCAAGCAGACCCAGCCATTTGGCTACAAGGTTATCTTCTGGAAAAAGCCAGGAGAGCACATCAGCGGTAATATGCTTGTTCCGGTAAGACACATAGCCCATGCCGAGAAAGTACATCCACACGGCAGACAGCGTAATGAGTTCAGCGGTACCGTAAAGTTTGACGCCGGGAATAAACCGCAGTGAGACCTGGATTGCGGTCATCAGTGTCAAGCCAGCCACGCTGATATATATGAACCAGACATAGAAACGCCCGATGAATTTACTGACGACAGCCCAGAATTTGCCCATCAAGCTATTCCTCTTTTCAAAAGTAACCGGGCTTTACGATAGGGATAGGGAGGGGTGGAAACCACCCCTCCCGTGCCGGGACTTACTTTGCCGCGGCCGCCGCGGCGGCGCGAATCTGGTCTACAATG
Source organism: Dehalococcoidales bacterium (assembly GCA_034434915.1). Taxonomy (GTDB): domain Bacteria; phylum Chloroflexota; class Dehalococcoidia; order Dehalococcoidales; family RBG-16-60-22; genus DAOTYE01. The sequence goes on along the minus strand of DAOTYE010000035.1, from coordinate 1,320 downwards.
TCTTTGCCGATGAGGGTTTCAGCGTAAACCCATCCATTTTCGCGGTCGCGTTTGACGATTGCATCCATGATAGCCTTGGGCGGATTGATTATCTGCATCCCGGCGGCTTTGGCTTTCTCTTCCCAGCTCGCTTCTTCGCGCTGGGCTTCAGTCCACTGCCAGTTCTGGACCTCTATGGCGGCAGAGCTGAGTATATCCTGGTCCGCCTTGTCAAGTGAGTTCCACAGCGGCAGGTTAATCATAAGGTTCTCATTGTCAATACGGCAGCGGACATTAATGAAGTGCTTGAGAATGTCTGCCCAGATATAAGAGTCTGATAATGCACCGCCAACCCAGCCTTCAACCACGCCGGTCTGGAGGGCGGTATATAGCTCGGAATAGGGAATGACCTGGACTTTGAAGCCCATAGCCTCAGAGTATTTCTCCATTATCTTAGACGGTTCACAGCGGATTTTGATGCTACCGGCATCCTTAAACCAGGCATCAACACTGGCAGTACTGGGCACTTTGCCCTGCTTCATGCCCACGCCGACAAAACCCGGGTTGAGCACCGCCAGTAGTTTCATGTTGACCCCGGCATCCAGCGGCGCCAGGATTTTATTCAACCAGCCGCCCGGTTCCTTGAATGCCTTGGCGGCGCTATCCCAGTCAGTGAACAGTGAGGTCATGAATTCAGCATTTAGTCTCTGGTCAAGTCCAGGGAACCGGCCTTCCATGCAGATTTCCAGACTGCCCTTGGAGACCAGCTCATTCATGACTGTCCAGTCGCCCAGCTGGTCGCCCCAGTAACCGGTGATATTGATTCTGCCACCTGATTTCTCCTTGACCAGCTTGATGAACATGTCAGCGGCGCGGGGACGGATATTGTCCGGGTCAGCAATTCCCTGAGCCATGCGCCAGTTATAGGTTTTGCCAGCAGGTGCTGGTGCTGGCGCCGGAGCCGGAGCAGGTGCCGGCTTGGCACATGCCATGAGGAGCATTGAGGTAATCAGCATCAAAGCAAATAGCAGAGAAACTACCTTCAATTTCACTTTTTACCTCCTTTGACATGGTACAGCTTAAGTTTTTCCTGTTCATTTTGCTCTCAGATGTTCTTCCGCTCCACCTCCTTCAGTAAAAAGTTCTGGCTTAAGAGTTAAGCTTTCCTGTGCAGTAATGCACAGATTCAAAAATAGATTAAACTAAATAGACTTCTTTGTCAATAGGACGAATTGACTTATAATTATTGTTACCGAAGGTGGTATGGTTGCCTCAGAAAAACTGTTACCGTAAGGAGGCAACATGACACGAACAAGCATACGAGAATATACCGAGGCAATC
>DAOTYE010000034.1:0-32548 GCA_034434915.1 Dehalococcoidales bacterium | reverse complement strand
GAGGTCTGAGGCTAAGAAGAGCACCGCATTGGCGATGTCCTGCGGCTTGCCCGTGGCTTCATTTTCATTCCCGTGGCGGCGGAAGGGGATTAGCTGTGTGAGGGCTTCCAGCTGGGCTTTGCCGAAGACGGCGCCTTCGGTGGGGATTGGTCCGGGGTTGATGGCATTGACATTGATGCCGTATTTGCCCAGCCAGCGCGCGGCGAGCTTGGTCATGCCGATGACACCCGCCTTTGACGCGGTGTAGGACGGGGAGGAGAAGTATCCGCCGTTCAAACCGGCCAGCGATCCGATATTGATAATCCTGCCGGACCTGTGGGCAATCATGGGCTTGATGACCGCTCTCATGCAGTAGAACACGCCGCTGAGGTTGGTGGCAATCTGCCTGTCCCACTCCTCATCCGTGAGGTCAAGGAAGGGGTTCAGCTTGGAGAGGTCGGGGGCAGAGGTTGAGCCGGTGAGGACGGCGGCATTGTTCACCAGAATGTCAATCTGTCCCCAAGTCTGGAGCACCTTCTGCACGCCCTGTTCCACCTCGGCGCTTTGTGACACGTCCACCCTCATGGCGAGCGCATCCCTGCCCATTGCCTTGATTTCTTTTACCGTCCGGTCAATGGTCGCCGGCGTCCTGCCCCACACCGCCACCTTCGCCCCCTCGCGGGCAAGGGTCAGGGAGATTGCCTTTCCGAAGCCTCTTCCCCCGCCGGTGACGATGGCTACTTTATCTTTGACCAGCATAAGATGCTCCTTCTCTGTCATTTAGCCCATCCAGTGCCCGCCGCAGACATTGATGGAAGTGCCAGTGATGAATTCTGACAGGTCAGATGCCAGGAAGACGACGGCGTCAGAGACGTCTTTAGGCCGGCACAGGAACTCACTGTCAATGCCGCCCCGGCGGAAAGGAATGGCTTTAGCGAAGCCTTCAAGTTGCTCCGGTCCATAGACGGCGCCTTCAGTGGGCACGGCGATGGGGTTGACCGTATTGAAATTGATGCCGTATTTGCCCAGCCAGCGCGCGGCGAGCTTGGTCATGCCGATGACGCCCGCCTTTGCTGCCGTGTAGGAAGGTGTTACAAACAGACCGCCGGTCATGCCCACGATGGAGCTGATGGTGATGACTCTACCTGATTTCTGGGCAATCATGGGCTTGATGACCGCTCTCATGCAGTAGAACACGCCGGTGAGGTTGACCGCAATCTGTCGCGACCATTCCTCATCGGTGAGCTCCAGAAAGGGGTTCCACGTGCTGAGGTCAGCGTTCAGGGTCTTGGGGACGATGGCGGCGTTATTTACCAGGATGTCAATCTTGCCCCAGGCATCAAGCACCTTCTGCACGGATTGGTTGACCTCGGCGCTTTTGGAGACATCAGTTTTCAGGGCTAGAGCTCTTCTGCCCAGCGCCTCTATCTCTTTTGCCGTTTTTTCAGCAGTGGAGGGGGCTATTTCAAAGACTGCCACGTCCGCTCCCTCGCGCGCCAGCCTCAGGGCGATATCCTTGCCGATGCCTCTCCCTCCGCCGGTAACAATCGCAGTCTTATCCTTGAGAAGCATAAGTCTCCTTTCTTTTTCAGGAACGCTCTAATAGCTTCCTCATCTTTTCACCGGTCTTTTTGCAGAAATCGTAGATGATGGCGAGGTCTGTGCCCACGCAGAAATCGCGCACGCCCAGGTCAAGGAACTTCTGTGCCTCCTCAAATGAGCCGATTTCCACCCTCGGGCGCACGCCTTTTTTGATGGCAAGCTTAATCACCTCATTCTGTTTTTGCTGGACTTCCGCCGAGTAGTAGGCGCCCGGCTTACCGATATTGATGGCGTAATCACACGGACCGAAGGTTACCATGTCCACACCTTCCAGCGCGAGGATTTCCTCAATCTGCGCCACGGCGCTCACCTTCTCAATCATCACGGCAATGACCGCCTCCCGCGCTGACTGCACCCAGGCCTCATTGCCCACGTCCTTGAAGTAACCGACGGAGCGTCTGATGTTACAGCCATGGTAGCCCATGTCCTGTGGCGTGGAGGGGCGCACGGCGCGGATGCATTCACGCACGTCATTGGCAGATGAACAATCGGCAAAGAGCAGGTTCTGGATGCCCGCCCCGAGCGACCGTGTGGTGATGAAGATGCGCGGCTCACGCTCCACCTTCATCATGGAGGACATGTGCGGGAAAAGCTCCACGGTGCGGGCGAAGGCGTCCAGAGCGGGGAGGTCCCAGGCCGCGTCCTCGCCGTCAAGCTCAATATAGTCAAACAGCCCCGAGTGCCCGATGATTTCCACAATCTCCGGGTGGGTGGTGACCATGATGGTGCCAAGGGTGGGCTTGCCGGCTTTCAGCAGTTCTCTGAGCACGTTTTTCTTCATTGTCTTACCTCTGCGTTAGATGAAACTGAAAATGCGCGCCGGGGTCTTAATCAGCATGACATCTATCTGCTCCTGGGTGATGCCCTCTCTCAGCATGAGCGGCAGGAAGTACTTCTGGATGTGGTCATAGCCGTGACCGCCATATTTGATGAGGTGGTGTTTCATGCAGACATCTGTGGAAAGGACAATCTGGTTGAGGAAGCCTGCCTCAATGAGCTGTTTGATTTCTTTGACACGCTGAAGGTCAGTGGGGATGTCAATTTCCGGGTCCCAGTTGAGCGTCACTGGCTGGGGTCCTTCCCAGCCCACGTTGTCATATTCCAGGATACAGCCGCTCTTAGCCAGCCTGACGCGTTCTTCATGGGTGCGGACGCGGACATCAACGTGGCTCATGACCATGCGGGTGGGGTCTCCTCCCGCGCCCACAAAGATGTCTAGCAGTTCAAAAGTTGCTCCCTTTTTCCGGCCGGGGTGGATATTGACCGGGGCGCCGGTGAGTTTCTGCGCTTTTGCCGCGGCGCGGAGGGTCTTCTTTTCATTTGGGTGGAGGGGCCAGACACAGCCGATTTCCCCAATCATGCCCGCCTTTATGTCTGTTCCGTCAACGCCTTCAGTGATGTCCTTCACGATTTCTTCGGCAATCTCATCTTCAGTCTTTTTGTCCATGTCCGCCGGATGGGAGGGGTTCAGGTAGTAGCCTGAACCCATGATGACATGGACGCCGGTGGCTTTAGAAATGCGGACGAGGGCTTTGGGGTCGCGGTTGATGCCTCTGTTGGTCATCTCAACGATGGTGCCGCCGCCGGCTTTCTTGAAGCGCTTGACTTCATCTATGATTACCTTCTCTTCGTTCAAGCGCAGGTTGTCCTGGTTCTCAGTGCGGTTATACCTGAGCCAGTGCAGGATTTCCGGGCAGACCTTCTTGTAAGCCAGCTCACGGTCGGCAGGGTTCTTGGGCTCAGTCCAGTTCCCTTTCACGTGGTCAATGGTGAGGTGCTCATGGGCGAGTGTTACTCCCAGGTCCTTGCCGTCAACAGGACCGAGGACGGTAAGTGCTTTCCCGGCGATGTTTGAGATTGGCATAAGTTTACCTCCTGTCAGTTCTTTTTATTTCGGGATTGCCTATTATCTCACCAAGCGGGCGTTATTTGTCAACTGGAGGGGACTTAAAAATTTCTCTGTCCCCCTTTAGCTTTGCCCCCAAAGTGCCAGAATTGATTCCTGCTGGGGTTGCTGAAGAGTCCGTGGGTGTTGGACGGGACTCATGTTGAGATTCGGCTTCGTTTTATTCACAGAATGGAAACGGAGCGCCAAGGGTTTTCCCCCTTTCCCTTTTGCCCCGCACTCTAGTAAAATACCACATATGAAAACCTCCGTGACCCCCATCCGCCAGCAGTATCTCCGCATCAAGCGCCAGTATCCTAATGCCATCGTCCTGTTCCGGCTGGGAGACTTCTATGAGACGTTTGATGAGGACGCTAAAGTCGCTTCAAAAGAGCTGGAGCTGGTGCTCACGGCAAGGGAGATGGGGAAGGGGAATAAAGTGCCCATGGCGGGCATCCCGTACCATGCCCTTGACAGCTACCTGGCGAAGCTCATCAACCGCGGCTACAAGGTGGCGATTTGCGAACAACTGACCAAGCCCGGCGAGGTGAAGGGCATCGTCCAGCGGGACGTTATCCGCCTGGTGACGCCGGGGACGGTGGTTGAGCCGAGCCTGCTGGACAGTCGGCGGAACAACTACCTGGTGAGCGTGGTGGTGGGGGAGGGGGAGGCGGGTCTGGCTTACGTGGACATCACCACGAGCGAGTTCGCCACGACGCAACTGCCCCTCTCCCGGCTCTCCACCGAGCTTGAGCGCCTCAAGCCTTCAGAAATCATCGCCCCGAAGAGCGCCGACCTCTCACTCACTGTGAAAACGCCGCTGACCAGGCTGGACGATTTTTCCTTTGAGCTGGAGATGGCGCGCCAGACGCTCCTTGACCATTTCAAGGTGGGCACGCTGGGAGGCTACGGCTGTGCCCATTTGCCGCTGGCGGTGCGGGCGGCGGGGGCAATCATCGGCTACCTGAAGGAAACGCAGAAGAGCGGGCTGACCCAGATAACCAGCCTGTCCACCTACTCCACGGAGTCTTTTATGGCGCTGGATGTGCAGACACAGCGGAACCTGGAGCTTTTCCAGAGCAGTCGCACCGGGTCGGTTGCCGGCTCACTGCTTTCAGTGCTTGATGCGACGAAGACGGCGGCGGGAGGCAGATTGCTCAAGAAGTGGCTTGGCCAGCCATTACTTGACATAAAAGAACTAAACAAGCGGCAGGACGCCATTGAGTGGTTTGCCGAAAGGACGCTGGCGCGCAGGCAGGTCACCTCTCTTCTCGGGGACATGGCTGATTTGGAGCGGCTCATCAACCGCGTGCGGGGCGGCATTGCGCTTCCCCGCGAGCTGGTCTCTCTGCGCGGTAGCCTTGAGCTGGTTCCGAAACTGAAGGAAGCCCTCGGCGATGAACCTGCTATTACCGCGCATAAAGCGGAACTGAAGCCCTGCCCGGAGGTGGTTGACCTCATTGCCAAAGCCATCGTTGACGACCCCTCCTCAACGTTTGGGGAAGGGGAGGTGATACGGTGGGGCTTTTCTGAAGAACTGGATAGCCTGCGCTCTTCGTCAAGAAATGCCAAGCAATACCTCGCCGATTTAGAGAAGAAGGAGCGCGAGCGCACCGGCATAAAGTCGCTCAAGGTGGGGTTCAATAACATCTTCGGTTACTATATTGAGGTATCAAAGGCTAACCTGAGCCAGGTGCCCGCCGACTATATCCGCAAGCAGACGCTGGTCAACGGGGAGCGCTTCATCACGCCGGAACTAAAAGAGTATGAATCGCTCATCCTGAACGCGCGCGACCGCATTACGGAGCTGGAGACAAACCTGTTCAATGCAGTGTGCCGCCAGGTAGCGGGATATGCTGAGCACATACTTTCGCTGGCGAAAGTTGTGGCACATCTTGACGTCTATGCCAGCCTGGCAGAGGTCGCCGTGCGCGCGCACTACGTCCGTCCGCGCCTGACAGAAGGCACGGAGATTGTCATCAAGCAGGGGAGGCACCCGGTGGTGGAGCGGACACTGCCGGCCGGTAGCTTTGTGCCCAATGATGTGCGCCTGTCAAATGATGACACTCAGCTCATCGTGCTCACCGGACCGAACATGTCCGGGAAATCAACTTACCTGCGGCAGGTTGCCCTCATCGTGCTCATGGCGCAAATTGGCAGTTTCGTGCCGGCGGAGGAGGCTGAGGTGGGCATCGTTGACCGCATCTTCACACGCATCGGGGCAGGGGAGGACATCGCCGCCGGGCAGTCCACATTCATGGTGGAGATGATTGAGACGGCGAACATCCTGAACAACGCCACCCCCCGCTCGCTCATCATCCTGGACGAGATTGGGCGCGGGACGAGCACCTATGACGGCCTGTCCATCGCCAGGGCGGTCGCCGAGTACATCCACAACCACCCGCGCCTGGGCGCCAAGACGCTCTTCGCCACCCACTACCATGAGATGGTAGCCCTGGCGGACTACCTCCCGCGCGTGAAGAACTATAATGTGGCGGTAAGGGAGGAGGGTGGAGAAGTGACGTTCCTGTATAAGATTGTGCCGGGAGGAGTTGACCGGAGCTATGGCATCCACGTGGCACAGCTTGCCGGCTTGCCGAAATCCGTGGTGCATCGTGCCAGGGAAGTGCTGGAGGAGCTGGAAGGGGACAGGAAGACTGCCATCCTGAAGCCACCGAAGAAGCGGCCGCACGAGCCGCCGCCCCTCCAGGTCCCGCTCTTCAGAGAGAGGTCACCGCTTCTGGAGGAGCTGGTGAAGCTGGACATAAACTCGCTCACCCCGCTGGAAGCCCTGAATAAACTCTACGAGCTTCAGAAAAAGGCGAAGGAAGGGTAGGGCTTTACTTTCCGGTGTTCTTTTTGCCGGTGTCCCCTTTCTTCTGGGCGGCGAAGACCATCCCCTGGATGAGCAGGTAAATGGCGAACAGGATGGCGAAGATGGCAAGGTCCAGATAGGCGCTGATGGTAAGCCAGAGCAGGCGGCTGGTGAGCCGTGAGATGCCGGCAAGAAGCACAAAGAACACCGCCGCTCCCGCCGCCACATAAGCAAGCAGGTGGTGCACCCTCTCAACGACCATAGTTTCCTCCGTTCTTTATGAATGTCATTGTAGCGCAAAAACGCCGGGAAGGGAATATGCTGAAGGATTGCCGCAAGCACGACTCCGAGATTCTTCGCTTCGCTCAGAATGACAGAGGGGAAGGCTCAGAATGACAGATAATAGCAGTGTTTGCGGGGAGGTGAGCGTGAAACTTGACCGGTCTCTGGAAATCCTGCTATAATATAAAAGTAAGATAGTCAAACCACCCTTACGGGTGGTTTTTCGTTATATAGTATGGGGTGACTGTGAAAACGCACATACAAAGCTGGCAAACGGAGATTGGTGGACGTAAAGTCCACTATTTTTGTGGCGGCAAGGGCGAGCCGCTTATCGTCATTCACGGCGGCGGGAACAGCGCCCGCGCCTGGCTGAAAAACATAGAAGAGCTGGCGAAGAGATATACCGTCTATGTGCCCGACCTGCCCGGCTTCGGCTACACGGAGCCTATCGGAGACAATTATTTTGTTCCAGAGCTGGTGGATTTCATTGACGCGTTTGCCCGGTCGCTGGGGCTGGGCAGATTTCATCTCGTGGGGCATTCCCTGGGCGGGGCAATCGCCCTGAGCTATGTGCTCAAGTTTCCCTTCAAAGTGACCAAGCTGGTACTGGTGAGCAGTCTGAGCCTGGGGAAAGAGATTGCCCTGTGGGTGAGGCTGCTCTCCCAGCCGGCGGTCAGCCGGCACATCGGCAGGGCAGTCATGTTCGTGCTCAAGATGGTGAAGCGGCTGGTGGATGCGCTCCTGCCTTCCATGGGCTTCATGATGCCCCTTTCCGAGGCGAGCCTCTACTGGGGAAGCTGTATCAGCACGGTGAAAGAGCAGGCGCTCAACCTGGCGCACCGGCTATCCGAGGTGGTGGTGCCGACGCTGGTGGTGTGGGGCGGGCGCGACCCCATCCTGCCGGTGAAGCATGCCTACGCCGCAGCAGAGCTGATTCCGGACTGCCGGCTGAAGGTCTTCAAAAAGAGCGGGCACAGCGTGTACCGAGATGAGCTTGAGGAGTTCTCTGAGGAAGTGAGGGGGTTTCTAGGGTAGAGGGGAAATCCGAAATCCCAAATTCTAAATTCTAAACAAGTTCAAAATACGAATAGTAAGATTCAAAGAGGCGTGTAATATGGTAAGAGAATTATGATACTAGATGGTAGGCAACTTTGATGAAAAATCAATTAAGGCTTTTTCGTCAGCAGCAGTCAGCAATCTTACCCCGTTTCTCCCTTGAAAAGAGTGTCCAAGAATGTGTGCCTTTGGAGCAAAGGATAGTGACCTAATCAAGGGTTCAACGTCTGGTCCCGATTTGACATCAAAATAACGACTTCTTTTCATATCTCCGGCGGCATGGTATTTTCCGTATCTGTAGTCAGGATCGCTAGGTCGAGTCCTTTTCACACTGATAATAATCAAGTCTAAGCAAAGGACATAAGTCTTATCAAGCCTCCGCGTAAATGCCCAGATATGTTCCCCGGACCGAAGGTCAGAGATCAAATCATTGTTCTGGTTGAGGTCATAACTTTTGCCAAAAAATCGCATGTCACGTCGGTAATTGTCTCCTCTCCAGAAGAATAATACAGACATATGTCATCTCCTATTGAATCTCATTTGTTTTATAATTCTCTCACGTTTGTTAAACGCCTGGCATAACAAACAAATCCCCCTCTCTCCTCAGTTTTCTGGGGCTGGGGGAGAGGGGGACTCCTTTTCTTGTCTAGAGTTTAGTATTTAGAATTTAGGATTTAGAGTTTATGTTTTCAGTTCCGCAAACTTGGGTGGCGTGAGCAAGCCCATACCCACATCATCGTCCATCTTGCGCACCATGCTGGCGTCCTTGATTTCAGCGATGATGACGTCCAGCGTCGCCAGGACAGGGTTGCCGCCCGGCTCAATGTGCCCGCCGAAGCAGACGCCTTTCTCATCGGAGAAGTTGCCGTGGAGGTGCATGAGAAGCTCGCCTTTTTCACCTTGCCAGATGGTGCCGTGCATGGAGACCACCTCAATGGGTCCGGGGAGGACGGTGGGGTCAGTGTAGCCCGCGCCGAGCTTGGTCTCCGGTTTGGGCGCCAGCACGCGGTAGGTCAGCTTCCTGATAGAGCCGATGCCGAAGAGGACGGCGCCCTGCTTGATGCCCTCTTTTTCGCAGATTGCCCTGAGTCCATTGGTGATGTCCGTGTGCGTGGTCAGGCGTGCCGGGATGACCCTGCCCCACCTGCCGACGTCATAATGTGCGCCTAATTGTCCCATGATTGCTCCTCCTTATTTTATTTCCGTCATTAAAATCGCGGCTTGCAGAGGATTTCCTTCACCCTCATGCTGAAGAAAAGCTGTGAGTTCACCGGCGTGAGCACGCAGGCGAAGTCAGCGCCTTTGGCCGTGCCTGCCACGCAGACTACCTCTTCATCCACGCGCACCAGCCCGGCGTCCGCCGCCATCATGGCAATCTCAATAGCCACCTTCATGCCCTCGCCGCCGGCAACCCTCAGTACATCTGAGATGAGGTCGCCCAGCGCGGTGGTATTGGTCTTGTTGCGCACCGCCCGGCTGACGGCGGCAAAGAGGTGGGGGCAGGTCAGGATGATGCCGCCCTTTTCCTCCACAATCTTCCGGTTTTCCTCAGTGAACTCCTGGGTATTGGGGGCGCGAAAGCCGGTGCTGTGGGTGACGATGATGATGCGGAAGCCTTTCAGGATGTCCATGGCTTTCACGGCGACTTCCCCGCGGGTGGAGGCGACCAGTATGGTCTTGATGCCGAGCTCTTTCGCCCGCTGTCCGGCGATGCGCAGGGTCTGTTCCGTGTTTTCCTCGCCGGTCCGGTCAAAATAGACGATTTTGCTTTCAATCATATGCTACCTCGCTTATGCCACCGTGTTTTTCAGCGTGCCGATGCCCGAGCAGACGATTTCAATGACGTCTCCTGACTGCATCGGGGCGATGCCCGCCGGCGTGCCGGTAGCGATGACATCGCCGGGGAGGAGGGTGATGACATTGGAGATATAGCTCACCAGCGCCACGGTATTAAAGACGAGGTCGTTCGTATTGCCTTTCTGGACCTGTTTGCCGTTGAGGTAGGCTTCCACGGAGACATTGTCCGGGTCAAGCTCAGTCTCAATCCAGGGACCGATGGGCGAAAAGGTGTCTGACCCCTTGGCGCGAGCCCACTGGGAATCAATCTTCTGCCAGTCGCGGGCGGTGACGTCATTGAAGCAGGTGTAGCCCAGGACGTAGTCCAGAGCCTTTTCTTTGCTCACCTTCACTGCCTTCTTGCCGATGACGACGCCCAGCTCAGCTTCATAGTCAAGGCGCTGACAGCCCGCCGGCCTGACAATCTTATCCTCCGGACCGATGACCGAGGTGGACGGCTTGAAGAACATGAGTGGCTCTTTGGGCACGTCCATTTTGACTTCCTTGGCGTGGCTGTAGTAGTTCAGCCCGATGGCGATGATTTTAGAAGGAAGGCACGGCGCCAGGAGCTTGACTTCACTCAGCTTGAAGAATTCTCCTGTGCCTTTGAGACTGCGGTAGGGATTGGCGATGCGCTCAATTTTATCGTTCTTAAGGATGCCATAGCCCGTCTTTCTGCCTGCGGCAAAACGCACAATCTTCATAGCAGTTTTTCCTTTCCTGACACAATTTACCGCATTTTACCCTTTTTAGCAGGCGGTTGCAAGCAGGATAGATTGCCGCCACCCTGCCCCCGGATTCTTCACTTCGCTCAGAATGACAGAGGGGGAGGCTCAGAGTGACGGGTATGGTGTTCTTACAAACATGGTTGAAACCGGGGGTTTCTGATTGCCTTAGCTCTCCGCCATGTGCTATAGTTTGGGTATGAATTTGAATGTAACGTTTCTTCCCGGCGGCAGTGTTACCTCACCTCAGGGGTTCCGTGCTGGTGCGGTGTGTGCTGGAATCAAAAAGAAAGGTGGCTATGACCTCGGCATTCTCGCCTCAGAGAGGTCGTGTGCGGCGGCGGGGCTTTTCACTGCCAACCGCATTAAGGCGGCACCGGTGGTCCTCTCTCAGCGCTGGCTGCAGAGTGGCAAGGCTTCAGCAGTGGTCGTCAATAGCGGCTGTGCCAATGCCTGCACGGGGGAGCAGGGCATGGCGGATGCCATTGAGATGGCGCGGCTGGCTGGAGAGGTTGCCGGCGTGCCGGCGGAGGAAGTGCTGGTGGCAAGCACGGGCGTCATCGGTCAGCCCCTGCCGATGGATATTGTCAGGGAGGGGATTAAGAAAATAGCCTTCAGCCTTGACGGCGGAAGCGAGCTGGCAAAAGCCATCATGACCACAGACACCGTGCCCAAGGCGGCGGCAGTCAAGCCGGAGGGCGCCAGCTACACCATCGGCGGCATCGCCAAAGGCTCTGGCATGATTCATCCTAACCTGGCGACCTTTCTCTGCTTCCTGACCACTGATGCTAATGTGGATAAAGACTTTCTCAAGCAGGCGCTGAGCAAGGCGGCGGAGGTCTCTTTTAACATGGTTTCCATTGACGGAGACACCAGCACCAATGACTCCGTGTTTTTGCTCGCCAACGGCATGGCAGGCAATGACCTCATTACAAAGAAAACGAGCTGGCAGGGGGAGGTCTTTCAGCAGGCATTGAACCACCTCTGCATTTATCTGGCGAAGATGGTTGCCCGTGATGGCGAAGGCGCCACGCGATTGATTGAAGTCACCGTAGAAAATGCGCCTAACGTCTATGCGGCGCGGCTGGCGGCGCGCACCGTGGTGGGCTCATCGCTGGTGAAAGCCGCGGTCTATGGCGCCGACCCCAACTGGGGGCGCATCATGGCGGCGCTGGGGCGGAGCGGGGTGGAGGTGGTGGAAGACAGGATTGACCTATACATCGGCAATATCTGCATGCTGAAAGCAGGAAAGCCTCAGCCGTTCAACCGTACGGAGGCGGTCAAGCTCCTGAGCGGGAAAGAGGTGCAAATCAGGGTGAACCTCAATCTCGGCATCGGCAGCGCCACGGCATGGGGCTGTGACCTGACCAAGGAATACGTGACCATCAACAGTGCCTATACCACCTAAAGGAAGCAATTCTGTGGAAAACGTCATCGTCATCAAGATGGGTGGGTCAACACTGGGCAGTCATGACACCACGCTGGAAGACATCGTGGCGCTTCAGAAGCAGGGAAAATCGCTCGTGGTGATCCATGGCGGGGGCAAGGTCATTACCGACTGGCTGACCCGGCAGGGCATTCAGACAAAGTTCGTCCGCGGCGAGCGGGTGACCGATAAGGCTTCTCTGGAAGTGGTCACGGCAGTGCTCGCCGGCCTGACCAATAAGGAGCTGGTCGCCGCGCTTAACAACCTTGGCGGCAGAGCCATCGGCGTCAGTGGGGTGGACGGGGCTTTGATTCAGGCTAAGATGCCCGATGCCGAGAAAGGCTACGTGGGTGAGGTAGTGAAGGTGAACACGGAATTGCTGGAAACGCTCCTCGGCGCGTGGTTTGTGCCGGTGATTTCCCCGGTGAGCCTGTATGCCTTTGACCGACCATCTGACGCGCCCCTCCTGCTCAACGTCAATGCTGACCTTATCGCCGGAGACATCGCCGCCGCGCTCAAGGCAGAGAAGCTCATCTTTCTGACTGATGTCGCCGGCGTTAATGATAAGTCAGGGAAAACGCTGGAAAAGCTATCTGCGGCTGAGGCAGAGAAACTTATTGCCTCCGGCACTGCTTCAGGCGGGATGATTCCCAAGATTAAGGCGTGCTTGAAAGCCCTGGAAACGGTGCCTTTAGCCCGTATCATAGACGGCAGAGAGCCACACGCTCTGCTCAAAGAGGTGAAGGGGCAGGACGGCGGCACGACGATATATTCAGAATAGGTAGTCCGAGAGGGACTTCGTCCCTCTTCTATATGCTCCTCCTCCTCTTTTTAAGGAGGAGGGGGATTAAGGGTTGGGTCATCCATCCTGAAAAAGACTGTATTGAGGAGTACTCCATTGACTAACTGGCAGGAACTGGCGCAGAACTATTTTATGAACACCGCGGAGCGCATCCCGGTGACACTGGTGAAGGGAAAAGGGGCGTGGGTGTGGGATGATAAGGGGCGCAAATACCTTGACTTTGTTGCCGGGATTGCGGTGGTTGCCCTGGGGCATGCCAGCCCGGTGATTGCTGAAGCGGTGAGGAAGCAGGCTAAAACCCTCATCCAGGTCTCCAATCTCTACTATACCGTGCCGCAGGTACAGCTTGCGGAGCTTCTGGTGAAGCACAGCTGTCTTCAGAAGGTCTTTTTCTGCAACAGCGGCGCAGAGGCAAATGAAGGCGCGGTGAAGCTGGCGCGGCGCTATGGACACAAATACCTCAAAGATGCCTATGAGGTCATCAGTGTAACAGGTTCTTTTCACGGGCGGACGCTGGCGATGGTGGCTGCTTCCGGGCAGGCAAAGCATCAGGAACCATACCAGCCGTTGCCCTGCGGCTTTGTAAACGTGCAGTTCAATGATATTGACGCTATTAAAAAAGCGACGACTGATAAGACCTGCGCCGTGATGCTTGAGCCGATACAGGGAGAGGGCGGCGTCAATCTGCCAAAGGAAGGCTACCTCAAGGCGGTAAGGGAATGGTGCCACCAGAAAGGCATCCTGCTTATTTTTGACGAAATTCAAACGGGCATCGGGCGCACGGGCACGCTTTTTGCCTACGAGCAGTACGGTGTTGAGCCGGACGTGATGACCTTAGCCAAAGGGCTGGCGGGCGGCGTGCCCATCGGCGCAATTATGGCTAAGGAGAAAGCATCCGTCTTCGTTCCCGGAGAACACGGCTCAACTTTCGGCGGCAATCCGCTTGCCTGCGCCGCCGGCTATGCCACGCTCAAGTACATCTTAGACCACGACGTCGTCAGCAACGTGAAAAAGGTGGGTCAGCGCCTGCTTGAGGGGCTGAAGAAGCTGAAGCAGAAATATCAGTTTATCACTGACGTGCGCGGGCTGGGACTGCTGGCGGCGGTGGAGTTTAACCGGGAGATGGCTAAAGACGTCCTTATGGCTTGTCTGGAAAACGGCTTGCTGGTCAACCGTGTGAAGCCCGGCGCCATCAGGCTCATGCCGCCGCTCATCGTTACTGAGAAGGAAATTGATGAAGCCCTGCGTATTCTGGACAAGGTTCTGGCTAAGTTCGCTTAGCCGGGCACTACCTCAGCAGGGCGTTTTGTGCGATAATAGGAAGAAAGATGTTGCACATCGGTCGCCGTCTCAGGTTCTGGCTCATTGTATCTGGTTCACTGCTTTTCCTCATTATCGCTACGGCAGTCTTTTATAGCAGCATCGGGACGATTGGTGACGTGGGCACAAACGGCGCGCCACTGTCTGCCGCAGACCTTTCCTCAATTCCGCCATCGGTCATCGCTGATGCCAGAGACACCGCCCTGAAGCTTGCCGGAGATGCCTTGGATAAGTATGATTCACTCTATAACCAGCTTCTCGGGCTTTACATGCGGGCAAAGGACAAGGATGTGGTGGTCGTCTTTAACTCCGGGGGCTGGGGAGGGACGGTGGTAGAAAACGCGGAGGGGTGGTTCAGCATTGTTGAAGGGATTAGAGCAAAGCTGTCCAGCTTTGGCTATGAGACGCTTTTTCTGAACTACCAGCGGACGGAGAAGAACATCCGTGCCTATATTGATGAGCTGGTAGAGCTTCTGCGGCTTTATCCTACTAAAGTGACCTACCTCTCTGAAAGAATTAACTTCCTCACCAGCCATGTCCCTGACCTCAGCGTGATTATTGCCGGGGAAAGCAACGGCACGGTCATTTCTGACGGCGTGATGAAAAGACTGAAAGACAATCACCGTATTTACAGCATCCATACCGGTCCGCCGTTCTGGCACAAGCCCACCGTGCGGGAGCGCACGCTGGTCCTTGAGAGCAATGGCACGGCACCTGATACCTTCAGTGATGGAGACGTCCCCGCAATACTCTGGGCAAGCTTCAAGGCGGCGATAGGCTTTCTACCCGGCGAAAATGAGAGAGGGACGATATTTAATTCACTCATCGCGCCGGGGCATGATTACGGTTGGCAATATCCGGCGGTAGAAGAGAAGATTTCCGGCTTCCTGGAGAAGAATTTCAGCAATAACGGTAGAAAACCGTAAGGTTAAAGGAGAGATACCATGGCTGATAAAGTAGTTCTGGCATATAGCGGCGGTCTGGATACCTCAGCCGCTATCAAATGGCTGAAAGAAAAGTATGATCTTGACGTCATTGCGGTGACGGTGGATGTGGGCAATGAGAAGGATTTCTCAGCAATCAAGGAGAAGGCGCTCAGGGTGGGGGCAATCAAAGCCCTGGTCATTGACGCCAAAGAAGAGTTCGTGAATGAGTTTGTTTTTCCGGCGCTGAAGGCGGATGCTGTTTACGAGGGTCAGTACCCGCTGGCGACGGCGTACAGCCGTCCGCTCATCGCCCGGATTATGGTGGACATTGCCCGCGCGGAGAAGGCGAAAGCTATTGCCCATGGCTGTACCGGCAAAGGGAACGACCAGGTGCGCATTGAAGTAGGAGTAAATACACTGGCGCCTGACCTGAAAGTGATTGCGCCGGCGCGGGAGTGGGGCATGACCCGCGAAGAGACCATCAAGTATGCCCAGAAGCACGGCATCCCGGTGCCGGTAACGGTGAAAAGCCCCTATTCCATTGACGAGAACCTGTGGGGCATAAGCATTGAGTGCGGCGTGCTGGAGGACCCATGGGTGGAGCCGCCGGAGGATGCCTACCGCTGGACGAAGTCGCCGGCGGACGCCCCGGACAAGCCTGCCTATGTGGAGATTGGCTTTGAGCATGGCGTTCCTGCCCTTCTCAACGGCAAGAGGATGACCGGCATCACCATCATCCGTGAGCTGAACGAGCTGGCGGGTAGCCACGGGGTGGGGAGAATTGACCATATTGAAAACCGGCTGGTGGGCATAAAGTCACGGGAGATTTATGAAGCGCCCGCCGCCACCGTCCTGCTCCAGGCGCATCAAGCCCTCCAGGCGATGGTGCTCTCCAAGCCTCAACTGCGCTTCAAGCAGAGGGTGGCTGTGGAGTATGCTGATTTGGTCTATAACGGACTGTGGTTCAGCGCCATGCGGGAAGACCTTGACGCTTATGTGGACTCCACCCAGCGCTTCGTCACCGGGACGGTCCGGGTGAAGCTGTTCAAGGGGAATGCGGTGGTGGTGGGGCGCAAGTCCCCGTTCTCCCTTTACGATTACAGCCTGGCGACGTATGATAAAGGTGATAAGTTTGACCAGAGCGCGTCCCCGGGGTTCATCCATCTCTGGGGGCTTCAAGCAAAGACGCAGGCGCGCGTGCAGGGCGTAAAAAAGCCCGAGGAAGAAAAGTAGATGAGTAAGGGTAAGAAACAGAAATCTGACGCTCTCGTAGAAAAAGCAAAAGCACTGATTCCTTCGGTTGATCAAATTCTTAATGAAGCAATGACAGACCTTGAGTTTGCTCAGCTTTCTGAAGATAAAATTCTGAAAAATTTCGGGGAACTGGTTGGCAAACTGGAAGGAAAAGCAAACGAGATTTACGATAATTATGAGAATGTAGCCTTCAAAGGCTTAATAGCATATTTCAGGGAAGGTAAACCAATATTATCTGATGAGGATATCGAGAGCCTTGTGTTTAAAGCAAAACTTCTTGAATTTCAAGCTGGACAGATGAGAAAAGCGAGAGCGGGCTCTTCCTTTCAGAAAATTGTGCAGAAATTACTGAATAAAGCTGGCATTCCTTGCGAGGCACCTGATAAAAAACTTAAGAAGAGTCTGAGAAGGATTGACTTGGTCTCACCGAATGCAGAAGTTGGAAGGGAAAAACCAGACCAAGCAGTCTTCCTAGCTGTTAAGAGGACTTTGAGGGAAAGATGGAAACAAGTTGTTCCAGAACATATGAAAGGTGCTACACTTTATAGTTACATTAAACGGCGAGTGTTCATCGGAGAAGGCTGATGAGATTAAAGATGCGGGAATGGCAGCTTATGTTCCAGAACAATTGAAAAGTAAAGAGCATCTTAAGAATAAATCTTGCATAAGACCTCTATCTGACCTACCTAAAGACGTAAAGAAAAAAACTCAAGGTTGACTATGAACGCAGTTACGTTGATAAATAGATTTCAGAAGTTGGACTGGACCTTCCGCGGCGTCAAAGCTAAAGAGGGGATTCATTGCATACATTCCTATCCTGCTATGATGGCTCCTCCAGTTGCTAGAAGGCTTATCAGTGAACTAACGAATAGGGGTGACACTGTTTTAGACCCATTCTGTGGTTCCGGAACGGTTTTAGCAGAAGCCGTATTACTTGGGAGAAAGGCTATCGGTTATGACATAAATCCTCTGGCTCTTTTGATTGCGAAGGTCAAGACTACTCCTGTTCCTCCCGAGAGCCTATCTCGAGCTTTGGAGAGTATAGAGAGGATAGCATCAGCTATTATCCCCGAATACGCAAATGTGCCAGCCTTTCAGAATATAGATTTCTGGTTCAAACCAGAAATGATTGCTGACCTTACAAGATTAAAACATGGCATAGAGCATATAGCTGACGAAGACGTTCAGAGATTCTTTAAACTGGTATTTGCTAGGACTGTGCGTCAGGTCAGCAATACTAGAGGAAAAGAGTTTAAGTTATATAGAATTCCTGAAAATAAACTAAAGTCTTACAAGCCTGATGTATTTGCCTCATTTAGACATATAGCTTCAGAGTGCATCAGTGCAGTAGAACAGTTATACTTGAATACCCGCGAAATTACACCGGAAGCAGATGTAAGATTTCACGACTCAAGATGTCCTTTGCCTTTGGGAAATAAAGTAGACCTCATGCTCACCTCTCCTCCCTATGGGGATTCTAGAACGACAGTAGCTTACGGGCAGTTCTCCAGACTAGCCCTTCAATGGTTAGATATGTGGGAAAAAGACGTTGACCGTGAATGTTTGGGCGGTAGGTGGGTTGCGCATTTAAGCGAGCTTCCTAGGCTTCAACAGATTTTGGTTCAAATGAAAGAAGCAGATGAAAAAAGAGCAAGAGAAGTTGAGGCTTTTTACTTTGACCTTCATAAGTGTGTCAATAACATTGCGGATGTTATAAAGCCGAGTGGCTATGCGGTATTTGTCATTGCAAATCGGAAAGTAAAAGGTATTGTTCTTCCTAATGACCAACTCATAGTTGATATGATGGTGCCACTGGGTTTTTCGCACGTAGGAACTTTAGAAAGAGAGATACCAAACAAACGCATGCCTTCGCGGAACAGTCCGTCAAATGTTCCGGGAGAAACCGATGTGACTATGTTAAAAGAACACATAGTTATTTTAATAAAAGAAAAGTATTAAGAAGAAAAGTAGATGACACACATACGCGGTCGGTTCAAGAAGGCGGCGGATAAGAAGGTGGCGGAGTACACCTCATCGCTCCCGTTTGACTGGCGGCTATATCCTTATGACATCGCCGGCTCCATCGCCCATGCCAGGATGCTCGCCAGACAGGGCATCATTTCCGCAGAGGATGCGGAGGCAATCGTCAAAGGGCTGAAGGAAATCAAGGCGGAGATAGATAAGGGCACATTCAAGTTCAAGACGGAGCTGGAAGACATCCACATGGCGATTGAAGCCAGACTGATGGAGAAGGTGGGAGAAGCCGGCGGCAAGCTTCACACCGCGCGCAGTCGCAATGACCAGGTAGCTCTTGATATGCGCCTCTATGCCAAAGAGGCAATCGCCCGCACTATGGCGCAGATAAAAGGTTTTCAGAAAGCCCTGCTCGCGGTGGCTGAAGCCAATAAGACCGTGGCAATCCCGGGCTATACCCATCTCCAGCCCGCTCAGCCGGTGCTCTTTGCCCACCATTTGCTTGCCTATTTTGAAATGTTCCAGCGTGACGTGGAGAGGTTTAGCGATTGCCTCAAGCGCACGGACGTCATGCCGCTGGGGAGCGGAGCACTGGCGGGAGTGTCCTATAACATTGACCGGGAGTCTGTGGCGGAGGAGCTCGGCTTCAAGCAGGTGAGCCGCAACAGCATGGACGCTGTCTCTGACCGGGACTTCATTCTGGAATATGAGGCGGCGGCGAGCATCTGCATGATGCACCTCTCCCGCCTCGCTGAGGAGCTTATTATATGGACGTCCGCTGAATTCGGCTTCATTGAGCTGGATGAAGCTTATGCCACCGGGAGCAGTATCATGCCCCAGAAAAAGAACCCGGATGTGGCGGAGCTGGCGCGCGGCAGGACCGGGCGCGTTTACGGCAACCTCATGGCGCTCCTCACCGTGATGAAGGGACTGCCGCTTGCCTATAACCGGGACATGCAGGAAGATAAAGAAGGTTTCTTTGAGACGGTAACCACATTGCTTGCCACGCTGGAGGTCTTCACCGGCATGGTGGCGACTCTCAAAGTGAACGCAGATAATGCCAGACGGGCTCTGGAGCGGAGCTATGTGCTGGCGACGGATATCGCCGACTATTTGGTGAAGAAGGGTGAAGCCTTCCGCACGGCGCATGGCATCGTGGGGAAGCTGGTGAGGTATGCCATCAGCAAGGGCAAGTCCTTCCATAATCTCAGCCTGCCTGAATACAAAAAATTCTCCTCCCGCTTTGAGGAAGACGTTTACAATGTCACTATTGAGGCATCGCTTGCGGCGCGGGATGTGGCGGGTGGCACGGCGCCCGGACAGGTGGCGAAAGCGCTGGCGGCGGCGAAGAGGGTAGTAGGGGAGGCGTAAAAGCAAAGTAAACCGGTTAAAGGAGGGCGGAGTGTGAAGAGAGAGCTAACCGTTGTTATTGAGCGGGATGAAGACGGCTACTTCATCGGGACGATTCCCGAGCTTAAGGGTTGTCATACTCAAGCCAGGTCCCTGGATGAGCTGATGGAGCGGGTGAAAGAGGCGGCTCTGGTCTGTCTTGAAGCAGAAGGCGAATCGGCGGAAGGCGAACTCCAGTTTATCGGAGTCCAGAGGATTGCGGTGTGACCAGATTGCCGTCACTAAACGGTCAGGAGGTTGTCAAAGCCCTTGGCAGAGCCGGCTTTCAGATACTCAGGCAGAAGGGCAGTCATGTTTATTTGAAACACCCTGATGGGCGAGCCACAGTGGTACCTGTCCATAAAGGTGAGTCTGTGGGGCGTGGTCTGCTGAGAAAGATATTGCGTGATGCCGCCTCAGCAAGGAAAATTTCCTCAAACTCCTATAAACTGATTCCAAATGGTCTGATGGTAGCAGCTTTGAATCGTGGCAGGTGCTACCCTGCCTTGTACTGGGTCCTGATACAGCGCGTGCAGAGATTGAGACGCTTCATTTTACCCTTAACCGGGATGGTCGCCGGGTGGATATTGGGTTCGGAACGGCGGGCAGTGTGCCGTTTGGAATGGCTGACATTACTGCCGAACTGAACTGTTTTACCGCATAAATCGCACTTCAATTGGTTTCACTCCTTTGACAGTTGACAAAATGTAGTGTAATATGCATTCAGCGTCAATAGTATCATAATCATGACGTGTTTGGCAAGGAAGAAAAAATGAAGCAGGTTACGGCGGTTAACGGACAGGAGATGCGTGAGATGTTCGCCGCGGCGACCAGCTGGCTGGAGAAGAACGCGGCAGATATTGATGCCTTGAATGTCTTTCCGGTGCCTGATGGGGATACCGGGACGAACATGTTGCTCACCATGCGCTCCACGGTGGAGGAAGCCTTCCGTGCGCCGGACCACAGCGTCTCAGCAGTTGCTCAGGCGATGGCTCACGGGGCGCTCATGGGGGCGCGGGGCAATAGCGGGGTTATCCTTTCTCAGATTCTGCGCGGTCTGGCAAAGAGTTTTGCGGGCAAGGAGTCCTTCACTGCCGCTGAGCTGGCGGAAGCGCTTATGGACTCCTCTGAAATGGCTTACAAAGGCATCAGCAATCCTACTGAGGGTACCATTATTACCGTCATCCGTGACGTGGCTCGCGCCGCACGGGATAAGGCGGCAAGCGATGGCGGCGATATCATTGCGGTGATGGAGGCGGCGGTGGCGGCGGCAAGCGAATCTGTCGCCAATACGCCCAAACTGCTCAAAGTCCTGCGTGATGCCGGTGTGGTGGACGCGGGGGGGCAGGGATTATATACCATCCTTGAAGGGGCACTGCGCTATCTCAAAGGCGAAGAGGAGCTGATGCGCCTGCGCAAACCTCAGATTATCGTCAGCGACCTGCCCGCCGCCAAGTTCCCCCAGATGATTGCCGCCGCTGAGATACCGTATGGCTACTGCACGGAATTCCTGCTAAAAGGGGAGAAGATATCCCCAGATAAAATCAGGAAGAAGCTTGAGAAGAAAGGACAGTCGCTCATTGTGGTTGGCGATGATACCGCCGTCAGAATTCATATCCATACCCTTGACCCGGGTGAAATCCTCTCCTATGCCGCCGGGCTGGGCACGATGCACCAGGTATCCATCCGCAACATGGACGAACAGCACCAGAGCTTCATTGAGATGCAGAAAGATAGAGCGCCTGTGGTGGATACCGCCATCATCGCGGTGGTCTCCGGCGATGGGCTGGCTGACGTCTTCACCAGCCTGGGTGTTTCTGCCATCGTCCCCGGCGGTCAGACCATGAATCCCAGCACCAAAGACCTGCTGAAAGCGGTAGAGTCAGTTCCGTCAGATAAGGTCATCATCATTCCCAATAACAAGAACATCATCCCCACTGCCAGCCAGGTGCAGTCCGTAACCAAGAAAACGATAGCGGTCATCCCCGCTGAGACCATCCCGCAGGGTATCGCCGCACTGCTGGCATTTGATTATGAAGCTGATTTTAAGACCAATGCTGAGCTGATGACGAAGGCGCTGGATTCTGTGAGCACCATTGAAATCACGCGGGCGGTCCGCGCCACACAAATCGGCAGGCTCAAGATAAAGAAGAAGCAGGCAATCGGTTTTCTTGATGGATTGCTGGTTGCTGTGGCAGACAGCGCAGAGGATGTGCTGAATCAGACCCTCAGCAAGGTAAACCTGAAGAAAGCGGAAGTAGTCACCATCTACTGCGGTGCGGATACGGCGCTACCGGAAGCGGAAAAGCTTGCTGATGCCATACGCACGAAATACCCCAATCTGCAAATAGAGGTAGTCAAAGGTGGACAGCCTCACTATAATTACATTGTTTCTGTGGAATGAGGCTTTGCCTTAAAAGTGACAGGTTTGCGTCATTCTGATGATAAAGAGGAGTCTGAGCAGGGCAGAGTCCGGTGCGCTAATGGCTGACGTCACCCGAGATTCTGCGTCAAATCGTTTTCAGAATGACTTTTGGGCAGGCTGTATAGTGATTAAGGGAGGCAGAGATGGCAGTAGAAATAGTAACTGATAGCCTGGGTGACATCACGCCGGAGTTTGCCAGAGAGCTTGGCATCACCACCGTGCCGGTATATGTGCGGTTCGGGGAGCAGGTCTTTAAGGACCGGATTGACATTTCCACTGATGAATTCTACCGCCGTCTGGTGCAGGGAGACGTGTTTCCCACCACCACTCAGCCCACCCCGGAGGATTTTCTTACTGTCTATAGAAAGCTTGCCCAGAAAACGGATGAAATCCTGGTGGTAACGCTCTCCAGTAAGCTCAGCGGCACCTATAATTCCGCCGTTCAGGCGAAGAGCCTTTTTGAGGGCAAGTGCCGTATTGAGGTGATTGACTCACTCAAGGTCATCATGGGGCTGGGAGTTATCATTATAAAGATAGCGGAAGCCGCCAAAAAGGGCGCCAGAATGGAAGAGCTTATTGACCTGGTGCGCAAATCAATCCCCAGGTCACATTCCGTGATGTTCTTTGACACGCTGAAATACCTGGCGAAGGGCGGACGCATCGGCAAGGCGCAGAGTCTGCTTGGCTCGCTGTTGTCGGTCAAGCCTGTGCTCACCCTCAAAGATGGGGAGGTGTCCCCGCTGACGCGGGTGCGCTCAAGGGCGGCGGGCATAGATTATCTCTACAATTTCGCCGCCGGATTTAAAGGCAGGATTGAGATGCTGGCAGTAGAGTACGCCACCACTCCGGACGAAGCAGAGAGGCTAGTTGAGCGACTTGACAGCGTTTTTCCAAAGGATAAAATCATCAGGGCAACGGTGAGTCCGGTCATCGGGACATACGTTGGTCCCCATGTGCTATCAGTTACGGTCCTGGAGACGGCGGACAAATAGCGCGCGGGGGCGCATGACCCAGGATTATGGCAGACAGCACTGGTGCTCGTGTGCTGTTCTTTTCCCGGCAATTACCGGGTGGAAACATCAGCATCATCACTTTTCTCTTAGGACGGTATCATCCTTTTGCTTTAGCCACCCGGCAATGAGAGACTGATTATGGACCGCGATTCACTGCGGAAAGTTATTGAGCTTGAGCGGAAAAAGGGTTATGCTGATACTGCCGTCATCGGCGGGCTGGATAAATTCCTGCGCAACTGGTCAGCTCAGGCGGCGGAGTCAATCACTGACCCTCACACCCTGGCAAGATTCAAGAAGCTGGGCTTGCATAGGTCAGATTATGCTTCACTGACCGGGGAAAAGCGCAAGCAGTGGCTGGAGGCGCTCATCAAGGCTCTCAATGAAATAGAGCAGAGCGGGACAGTCCCGAAGAAAGCGTCTGCAGGTTCAGTTCCCGCTCCGGTCAAAGCGAAGCCGGTACGCGTCAGCAGGTCCGCGGCGAAAGTGAGCGGTGCCGATTTGAACTCTCCTATCACGGTGGTCAAAGGAATCGGTCCTGGCATGGCGGCAAAATTGGACAGGCTGGGGGTGAAGACCATCCGGGACCTGCTCTACTTTTTCCCGCGGCGGTACCTTGACTACAGCAAGCTCAAGACCATCTCTCAGTTAACCGAGGGGAATGAGGAGACCATCATTGCCAATGTGTGGGAAGCGCATGAAGCATATCTGGGCGGCAGGAAAGGAACAGAAGCCACACTAGGTGATGAAACGGGTAATGTCCGCGCCGTCTGGTTCAACCAGCCGTATGTGGCCAGGCGGCTGACGGTCAATAGCCGTGTCGTCCTGAGCGGCCGGGTGCGCCTGTTCAAAGGTCGGCACGTGTTTGAATCTCCGGCGTGGGAAATCCTGGAAGAAAAAGAGCTCGTCCATACCGGCCGGCTGGTGCCGGTCTATCCGCTGACAGAGGGGCTCTACCCGCGCCAGATGAGGAAGCTGATGAAGGAGGTAGTGGAAGAGTGGGCGGGGCAGGTGGAGGACTTTTTGCCGCCGGAACTCAGGAAGCGCCACTCCTTTTTTGACCTTTCACAGGCGATAGCGCAGGCGCATTATCCTGATGATGAAGTGGCTCAAAATAAGGCGCGGGTGCGGCTGGCATTTGATGAGCTTTTCCTGCTTCAGCTGGGCGTGATGAGCAAGAAGCGCGAATGGCAGGGTAAGATGGGCGTCTCGCTGGAGGTAAAACAATCGCTGGTGGAGGCTTTCATCGCATCACTGCCTTTTGCGCTGACCAATGCTCAGCAGAGGGCGCTGAAAGAAATCCTTGCCGATATGCAGAAGCCCCAGCCGATGAGCCGGCTCCTCCAGGGCGATGTGGGCAGTGGCAAAACCGTGGTGGCGACGGCGGCGCTCATCATCGCCGCGGCGAACGGCTATCAGTCAGCCTTCATGGCGCCCACCGAGATTTTAGCGGAACAGCACTTTGCGACCATATGCCGCATTATAAGCGGAGCCGGCAGAGAGGCAGAGCAAGCGGGCTACCTGCGGAGCTTTTCCGGCGTGCTGTCCCGTCCGGTCAGGGTGGCATTGCTGGTGGGAGATATTGCCCAGTCCCGTAAAGCAGAAATTCAGCAGTGTGTTGCGGACGGCAGTGCCGATATTATCATCGGCACCCACGCTTTGATTCAGAAGGGCGTGGAGTTCAAAAAGCTGGGGCTGGCGGTAGTGGACGAACAGCACCGCTTCGGGGTGGAGCAGCGTTCTGCATTGCGCCAGAAAGGGTATTGCCCCCACATGCTGGTGATGACGGCAACTCCCATACCGCGGACATTAGCCCTCACGCTCTATGGGGACCTTGATTTGTCCATCATTGACGAGCTTCCGCCGGGTCGGCAGGTGGTCAAGACTAAATGGCTGAGACCTGACCAGAGGGAGAGCGCTTACGCCTTCATCCGCAGGCAGGTGGCGGAGGGAAGGCAGGCGTTCATCATCTGCCCGCTCATTGAGGAATCAGAGGCGGTCAATGCCCAGGCGGCGGTGGCAGAATACCAGCGGCTGTCACGGGAAGTCTTCCCTGATTTGAAGCTCGGTCTGCTACACGGGCGCATGTCCGGGGCAGAGAAGGATGAGGTGATGCACCGTTTCCGCGCCGGGGAAATGAATATCCTGGTTTCCACGCCGGTGGTGGAGGTGGGCATAGATGTGCCCAATGCTACGGTCATGCTGGTGGAGAGCGCTGACCGCTTCGGGCTTTCCCAATTGCACCAGTTCCGGGGACGGGTGGGGCGGGGGACGGCCCAGAGCTACTGCATGTTGCTGGCGGATAACCCATCGGAAGTGGGCAGGCTGAGACTTGACATAATAGAGAAGGTGCAGGACGGGTTCGTCCTGGCGGAAGAAGACTTGAAGCTGAGGGGGCCGGGGGAGTTTTTCGGCACGCGGCAGAGCGGTCTGCCTGACCTGCGCATGGCGAAGCTATCAGATATCAGCATACTTGAGCTTGCCCGCAATGAAGCTATCAGGGTCTTTCAGGTTGACCCCAATCTGGAAAGAGAGGAGCACCGTCCCCTGTTCAGGGAGTTAGCCCGCGTATGGCCTGAAAGCGGGGAGTGGAGCTAATTAAAAAGGCAGCGGCAAGTTGCCTCACCGCTGCCCTTTCTTCTTTTCTACTTGGGTGCTTTAGTCTTGCTGAAGCATTCGCTGCAGTAAACTGGTCTACCCTGGCGCGGCTCAAACGGGACTTCCGTCTCTTTGCCGCACTGTGCGCAGACTGCCGGGTACATCTGGCGCGGTCCTCTGGAGTTGTCTCCACGCTGAGAGCGTCTTGATTGGCGGCAGGCGAGACAGCGCTTCGGCTCATTGGCGTAGCCTTTGGTCGCGAAAAATTCCTGCTCCCGGGCGGTGAAGGTGAAGGTTGCGCCGCAGTCGGCACACGTGAGTGTTTTGTCCTGGAACGTCACTGAATGACCTCCTCTTAAAAATTCTCTGGTTGGTTAGATTACAGCCATCCAGCACTTGAGTAAATTGGGAAAGGGGCGCTGAGGGTAAACCAATTAACCAAGCCGTGATAATCTGTACTGAACCACCAATAGCATTGTAGCGCAATCAAAAAGGCTTTGCAAGTGGGGTAAGAGTTTTTCTTAT
The DNA here is from genome assembly GCA_034434915.1 of Dehalococcoidales bacterium. GTDB lineage: Bacteria > Chloroflexota > Dehalococcoidia > Dehalococcoidales > RBG-16-60-22 > DAOTYE01. Next base: position 6,719 of record DAOTYE010000034.1, on the reverse strand, counting down.
CTCACGTTCACCCACAGGTGGAGGGGCGGCTGGTGGGGCATGCCGTCTTTGAACAGGATGAATTCCACCTTCTGGTGGTCGCCAGCTTTGTCCGGAATGAAGGTGACCGTCTGCTCCCATTTTTCATCATGGGCGAGGGTGACCGGGTCTGTGGTGCTGGCGGGTATGCCATCTATGGTCACTTCAATGTGGTAGCTTGCCGTCTCATGTTCGCGGTTGATAATACCTATCTTCACGCTGGCTGGTTGCCCTGCGGCAAGCTGTGTGGGGTAGTCAGCGGCTTTGTCTTCAGCGCCGAGCACGTAGAATTCGGTGAACCGCTCGCCCACCGGCGGGAAAGCGATGGCGTAGATATACGTGCCCAGAGCCATAGCTATTGTTCCGATGAGCACCACCGTCAGGATACGGTCAAAGCGCTTCTGCTGACGCCAAGAGGTGAAATTGATGGTCCAGGTGACGTAAAAACGTTCTGCCTCCGGGAGCCGCCGACGTCTGAAATAGGCGAAAGCCGAAGCCCCCAGCACGAAAACGGCAGTGGGAAACAGCACAGTATAGAGCCTGACGCCGATGGGGCTATAGTTCAACATCAGCCCGATGAGCGCCACGATAGCGATGGAAAAGCCGAGACTGAATGCCAGCCGCTCCACGGCGCTGAGCTGGTTTTTCTTAGGGAAGAGCGCGGCAATAAAAGTATAGCCGGGGAAAAAGAGCATGAGAAGAAACCCAGAGATTACACGGACGGGGTTAGGCGGCATGAGGCTGACCGCCGCCACTGTCAGTAACGTCACGATGGCGATGAGCAAAAGCTCATCTTTCACCTGTATCTTCATAGTAAGCTATACAATATTAGCATACCTGAAAATGCGGTACGCGGTTGGCGGTTATCAGATTTCCGGGTAACCACGTATCCGGATTCTGGCTTCCGCCAGAGTGACAGTCCAGTTTTCCCCTCCGTCTTAGGCAGGAGGGGAAGCATGCAATGGCAAAAGGAGGCACCCTCAGCTAGAGCTCCAGGATAATTCTGCTTTCCTCTGCGGACAGCGTTTCCACGCTAAAGCCGAGCTTCTTCGCCAGATTGAGCATGCCCCGGTTCTCATTGAGGACAATGGCATAGATACTGCTCAGCCCCTTCTCCCGGGCGATGCCGATGAGGATATCGGAAATCTTCAATCCCAGCCCGTTGCGCTGGAAGTCATCGGCGATGACGATGGCGAACTCCCCGGTGTCTCCGCCAGGAGAAATGATGAGCCGGCCGACGCCGACATTGCGCCGCTTGTTGTTTGCCGTGTATTCAGCGATGATTGCCATCTCACGCTCATAGTCAATGTTGCAGAAGCGGGTGAGCATCTCATGGGTGATGTCCCTGAGGATATAGAAAAAGCGGTAGCGTGATGACTCCGGGGAGAGGTTGGCGATGAGCTCATATTCCAGAGGCTCATCTTCCGGGCGGATAGGTCTGAGCAATACCTGCCTGCCGTCCCGGCAGCGCCACGGCTGGACATACTTGGTGGGGTATGGTGAGATGATGAGATGCCCGTGTTCCTCAGCGTCTTTCTTTACGGCTTCTTCATCCAGCACCACCCTAGCGTCAAGGGCGATTACCATATTCTTGCCGACGACGAGCGGGTTGATGTCCAGTTCTTTAATCTCCGGGAAGTCAATGATAAGGTTGGAGACCCTCACCAGCGTTTCATCAAGAAGGCGCAGATTAACCGGCGGCTTGGCGCGGAAGCCCTGTGACAGCATTTTATAAGTCTTGGTCTGCTCCAGGATTCTGCGGGCGAGGGATTGATTGAGTGGCGGCACACCTACGGCGACATCTTTGAAGAACTCTGCTTCTGTCCCGCCCAGACCGAACATGATGACCGGACCGAGCACGGGGTCCTTTTTGCTGCCCACGATGAGCTCATAGTCATAATCAGTAATCATTTTCTGGATGCTCACGCCATCAATCCTGGCTTTGGGGTCATACTTTGCCACGCTCTCCATCATTTCTTGAAAGGCTTTTTTCACCTCAGCATCAGTGGTGAGGTTCAGCTTCACACCGCCTGCGTCTGATTTGTGGCTGATATCCGGGGAAACAATCTTCATCACCACCGGGTAGCCCTGTTCTGAAGCGATGGTTATGGCTTCCTCCTGGTTGCGGGCAAGGTGAGGAGTGGTTGAGGCTATGCCGTAGGTGGTGAGCAGTTTTTTGGAGTCCTCCTCGTTGAGGAGTGTTTTGCCTGCCTTCACGCTTTTGCGGGTCATAATCTTGAGGTAGTTCTTTGGCGCGCCCAGCTCAAGGGGCAGATCTTCCGGCGTTTCATAGAGCATCTCCAGGTTGCGGGCATACTGGTACATGTAAAGGTAAGTCCTGATTGCCTCCTCAGGGAACTCATAGGTGGGGATATTGTTATCATAGAAGAGCTTTCTGGCTTTTGCCACGTCTTCACTGCCCATCATTGCGGCAAGTATGGGCTTGGTGGTCTTTTTGGCGTGCTTTACAATCGCCCTTGCCACGTCCATGGGGGTCGCCTGCCCCTGGGGGGTATAGATGACCACCGCACCGCTGACATTGGGGTCTTTCAGCGTGGTCTCAATGGCTTTGACATATGTTTCTGGCGCCGCATCTCCCAGGATGTCCACGGGGTTAGCTTTGCTCCAGTACGGTGGCAGGAACTCACTCAGGGCGCTGATGGTCTCTTTGCTGAGCTGTGCCAGCTTGCCGCCCCGGCTGATGAGGGCATCGGTCGCCAGCACCGCGGGGCCGCCGGCATTGGTGATGATAGCCAGATTGGGCGCCTTGGGGAGGACGGTGGTATTGAGGATGGAGGCGCAGTTGAACAGGTCTTCAATCTCCTCTACCCTGACCGCGCCGGCGCGATTGAACACGGCGTCATAATACAGGTCCTCACCCACCATGGCGCCGGTATGGGACCGGGCGGCAGCCATGCTTTCCTGGAACTTACCAGGCTTGATAACGATGACCGGCTTGGTGCGAGCAAAACCGCGCGCCGCGCTCATGAATTTCTTGGCGTTCCGGAGGTCATTCCCCAGCGATTCAAGGTAGATGAGAATGCTCCGCGTCTGCGGGTCAGCGCCGAAGTAGTCAATGAGGTCGCCGAAGTCCACATCCAGCATGGAACCGAGCGAGACAAAGGCGCTGAAGCCGATGTTGCGGCTCACCGCCCAGTCAAGGACGGCAGTGCCCAGGGCGCCGCTCTGAGAAAGGAAAGCCACCCTGCCCGGCCTGGCGGTCTTATTGGCAAAGGTGGCATTGAGGTTGGCAACGGGCCTGATTACGCCCAGGCAATTGGGACCGATGATTCTCATGCCGTATTTTCTGGCATGCTCCAGGATTTTAGCTTCCCGCTCTCTGCCCTCTGCGCCGGCCTCTTTGAACCCGGCGGAGATGATGAGGATGGCTTTTGTCCCTTTTTTGCCGCAGTCACTGACGATTTCTGGAACAGTGGCCGCCGGCGTGATGATGACAGCGAGTTCAGGCGTTTCCGGGAGAGAGGTGATGTCCGGGTAACATTTGAGGTCAAAGATGTGGTCTCGTTTGGGGTTGACGGGGTAGATTTTGCGGCTGTCCCGGGAAACGATGATGTTCTCCAGGACAGTGCGTCCCACTGCTCCTTCCCGGTCCGTGGCGCCGACCACTGCCACGCTCTGAGGCTCAAAGAAAGACTTTATTTTTTCCATGTTGTGTCGCTTCCTTTCGGTCGCACTGCGAAGGAGGTTTACCGCGGATGTGCTCCTCTCTGTGTCTCATGGCTCAAGCTTTAAGCCATGCTCATTATACTCCCGTGAGGTGAGGAGTATCAAATTTTCAAATAAGTCCAGAGAGACCGCAATTGCGTGGGGAGTGCCGGTTTCTTTTCCGGGTTTCAGCCTTCACGGAATGTTGCGGTAGAGCTTAAGCAAGTCAGTTGAGGCTTGGTTTCACTTAAGATATAATGATAATCATAATAGTGCGGAGGCTGTTCTCTGCATTCTTGGAATAGAGGAGCAAAGGTATGTTACGTGCGGCAGTTGTCGGCGCGACGGGGATTGTCGGTCAGCAGTTTATCGTTGCCCTTCACAATCATCCATGGATAAAAGTAACGGCTCTGGCGGCTTCAGAAAAGTCTGCCGGGAAGTCATATAAAGAAGCACTCACCGATGTCAGGACGGGCGCCCTGCGGTGGTACTGTGATGAACCGCCGGTGACAGAGGTCATGGGTATCCCGGTGCAGAATGCGCAGGATTTGGATATTTCCAGCGTGGACATCATCTTCACCGCCATTGAGTCTGACCAGGCGCAGGTTTTAGAGCCGAAGTTTGCCGCGGTCAAGCCGGTCATCAGCACGGCTTCTGCCTTCCGCTATGAGAAAGACGTGCCTGTGCTCATCCCGGGGATTAACTCTGAGCAAACTGCGCTGTTAAAGACCCAGCAGAAGAACCGCGGCTGGAAGGGCTTCGTCACGCCCATTCCCAACTGTACCACCACCGGGCTCGCCATCACCCTGAAGCCGCTCTACGATGCATTTGGCGTGAAGTCCGTGGTCATGACATCTATGCAGGCGCTGTCCGGCGCCGGGCGCAGTCCGGGCGTCATCGGGCTGGATATCCTGGATAATGTCATCCCGTATATTGTTAAAGAAGAGGAAAAGGTGCAGGTGGAGACCCAGAAAATACTGGGCAGGCTCTCCGGTGATGCCATCCAGCCGGCTAAATTTGCGGTGAGCTGTACCTGCACCCGCGTCAACGTGCGTGAAGGTCATACTGAGGCCGTTTTTGTCTCGCTGGGGAAGCATGCTGAGCTGACGGAAGTTGCCCGGGTGATGGAAGAATATGATGGTTTCAAAGGCATGTCTCTGCCCTCAGCGCCGAAGCAGATGGTTGTCGTTCTGGCTGACCCCTTCCGGCCCCAGCCCCGCCTTGACCGCGATACCGATAACGGCATGGCGACGGTGGTGGGCAGAATCAGGAAGGATGATGTGCTTGAAAACGGCGTCAAATACGTGCTGGTCTCTCACAATACCAAGATGGGTGCCGCCCGCGGGGCGGTGCTGGTGGCAGAACTGCTGATGAAGCAGGGTTATATTGCCTAATCCGGCATTGAAATTGCGCGCATCGCCTCATCGGCATGTACCAGACCGTAGCCGTACCAGCTGTCTTTGCCTGTTTCACCCAGGTCCTTTGCCGTCCTGGCGAGGATATGTCTAATGGTCTTATGGTCATTGACACCGGCGGCAATGAGCAGAGCGGCAGTGCCGGTGACGTGCGGTACCGCAAATGAGGTACCAATGCCCGCGGTGTAGCCACCGCCCATGGCTGTGGTGAGCACGTTGGTGCCGGGAGCCATGAGTTCCAGGTCATCGCCGGCACAGGAGAAGATGGCTCTTGTGTCTGATTCGTCGGTTGCACCCACGGCGATGACCTGTTCATACCTGGCGGGGGAATGGATGTTCCCCAGGTCGCCGGAGTTGCCGGCGCCGGATATCAGAATGATACCTGCCTGGTAGGCTTTGTTCAGAGCCTGGACCAGAGCCGGGGGTAAATCACTGTTGGTGCCGAAACTCATGTTGATGATTTGCATTTTATTTTCAATTGACCACTCAATACCCTTTATAACGGCGTTCACAGTGCCTGCGCGGTTTCGGTTCAGGACTTTAACCGAGTAAATCTCTGCCTCAGGGGCAATGCCGACGATGCCTTCACCATTGTCCAGGGCGGCAATAATGCCTGCTACCATCGTCCCGTGGCCGTTGTCATCATCGCCGTTTTCAGTATTAGGGACAAAGGTGACATTGCCTGCCACGCGCAGGTCAGGGTGGTCCAGGTCAATGCCGGTGTCCAGGATGGCAATCTTCACGCCCCGCCCTTTGTTCTGCTGGTGGATAAGCGGCGCTTCCACGCGTGTCACTCCCCATGGGACAGCTTCACCGAGGGCTTTAAATGTGAGGCTGTTTTTCATGGGAATGACGTGGGCAGTCTTAGGCGGTGCCGGAGCAAAAAAGGAGCAAGCCAGCAAGAAGATAACGGCGAGAATAATTATGGTAATGATAGTGGCGCACCATTCAGATTTCTGGTTTCTCATCACCGGCTACCTCTTATTAAGCCATCATCATGGTAGCCTTAAGACCAGAAAAAAAGCATAAAAAAGGACTGCTGGCTTATAAAGATTTCATAAAAATGGAGGAAATTTAGGCGGCGCAGAAAATGAGGAAGGGAGTTTCCTCTTTCAGGCAATTGCTGATGTCAGTGTGATTGTCGCGCGGTGCTGATGTTTTATGGTTCAGGCTTCGTTTCAGGGGAGCTCCTGAGCTTATAGCCCACTCCCGGTACGGTGATTAAATATCTGGGATTTTCCGGGTCCGGCTCCAGCTCTTTGCGCAGGCGCCCGATGAAGACGTGCAGGTACTCTTTTTCCTCTGAGTATTCCGGTCCCCAGATCTTGTTCAGGAGCATCTGGTGGGTGAGCAACTTGTCCGCATTGAGCGCCATTTCCTTGAGCAGGTTATACTCTGTGGGGGTGAGTTTGACTTCTCTGCCGCGGGCGGTCACCTTTCTGTTTTTGAAATCAATCTGGAAATGTTCGCAGGTGAAGGAGGGTATGGTGGAGATGACCTCAATCGGCTTCGCCCGGCGTAGCACCGCCCTGACCCGCGCCAGAAGCTCCTGGACGCCGAAGGGCTTGGTCAGGTAATCATCTGCTCCCAGGTCAAGGCTTCTGACCTTGTCCCGTTCAT